>JAIKZO010000016.1 GCA_024682115.1 Lachnospiraceae bacterium | reverse complement strand
ATAGAGACTGAACGATTGATCCTTCGCCGTTTTGAATATTCGGATATTGATTCCATGCTTCGCAATTGGATCGCCGATGAACAAACTCAATGGGATTACGGTGAGCCATATTATTCATCGCCGGAGGCAGTAAAGGAATTGTTTGATACGAAGTATATCGTTTCATATTCCAAAGATGATTATTATCGATGGGCTGTTATCGAAAAGGGATCGGGTGAATGTATCGGACAGATCGCTTATTTTTCGGTGGATACAGATAACCGGCATGGCGAAATAGAGTATGTTATCGGGCCTGCTTTCCGGGGAAAAGGATATGCTACGGAGATGACAAAGGCTGTTATCGCTTATGGATTTGAAAAGATAAATTTTCACAGGATAGAGATTGACTGCCGTACGGAAAACGAGGCATCACGAAGGGTGATCGAAAAGTGCGGACTGACTTATGAGGGTGTATTTCGTGATTTCTTCTGGAGAAAAGATCATTACGAAGGCAGAAGGGTGTTTTCCATATTAAAGAGTGAGTATGAAACCGGTAAACATATGTGAAGAAGACTTGTTTTGAAAATACTCTTTTTGTGTTAAGGTATAAATATGTTCATTAATAAACTTAATCAACTATATAAGCCAAAAAGAACACTTTATTATATTGAGGCTTCCAAAGAGGATATCCTGGCCTTCTATGAAGGTGTGGTTCCGTCATCAGTGGAAAAATATGCCAACGCTTTCGGAACGTATGATTATCCGGGGGCCTTTTTTGTCCGCTCTTTGCAGAAAGAGGTTATAGGCATTGAGTTCAGAAACGACGATCCGCAGGTCGAATATCCGACGGAACTTAAATCAATTGAGCTTGATGCTTCATTTTTTTATTCGGTTGAAATCGACCATGATGAAAAGATCGATTTTCCGTTTATCAGGAATCTTTTTGAAGAGATCGCCAAGGAAGATGATGCGCACAGACCTTACAGCGATCTTTGCATTGAAGAAGAACCTGAAGTGATCGGTGTATTTCACGGTTATAAAAAATTCAGGATACTGCATGAATGGAAGCTTTATAACGATAAGGCAGTACATGTTATAAATGATGATCATGATCAGTTCCCTAAGGAAGATCTTTACAGATTTGCGTTTAAGGATCCGATAACAGGCAATCACAACTGGAGTCATATTGAGGCTTTTCTTGAAGTTCCCGGAGACAGACAGATCAATGACTATGCGTTTGCACATTTTGATTTCAAACAGTTTCGGGTAATAAATGAAGCCTATGGACACATAGCTGCCAACAAGGCTTTGAGCAATATCGTTAAAGCTATGAACGAAGCGGATTTTGTTTACGCGAGCGCACGCTGCCATAATGATAATTTTGCGATGCTCCTTAAGGATATGCCTGAACCGGAACTGAAACAAAAGCTTCAGGAATTTTTTGAAAAGAATTCCGTATTGGAAGAAGATCCGAATTATAAGATCTATTATAAGTGCGGTGTTGTTCCCATGCGTCGTGCCATGCTTTCCGGAAACAGAGTTGCTGATGCGGCAAAGATGGCACAGGCACTTTGTACGGGTCAAAACTGTACGGAAATAATCTTTTATACGGATAAGATGCATGATGACCTTTCGTGGAGAAACTACATTAAGGCTTATGTGGAAACTGCGATCGAACAGGACGAATTTGTCGTGTATCTTCAGCCCAAATTTGATATCAACACGGAAAAAATAAAGGGTGCTGAAGCGCTCATACGCTGGAATTACAAGAACAAGGAGTTTTTGGCACCATACAGATTCATTCCGTTTTTTGAAAAAGATGGTACTATAGCCAAGATTGATGATCTTGTTCTGAAAAAAGTCTGTGTGAACCTGGAACGCTGGAAGAAAGAAGGAAAACCACTTTACCCGATCTCCGTAAATCTTTCCCGCAGCCGTATGTATGATAAGAATCTCATTGATAAACTTGTGAGCATTGTGGACACATATGGAGTGGACCATCACCTTATAGATTTTGAACTTACGGAAAGTGCCACATACGATAATATGGAACATATGCTCTCCGTTTTGCGGGAGCTCCGTGATCGCGGCTTTAAGATATCCATGGACGACTTTGGAACCGGTTATTCGTCGTTGTCACTTTTGACGCAAATGCCGATCGATACATTAAAGATCGACAAGAGCTTTGTCGACACGATCGCCGATGATGCCGAACGGAAAGAAGACATTATCGTTCTGCAGCACATAATCACACTGGCAAAAGAACTTGGGTTTGTGTGCCTTGCCGAAGGCGCCGAAAGACGCATACAGATCGACCGCCTGCGTGATCTTGGCTGTGATATAATTCAGGGTTACTACTACAGTAAACCGATTCCCATGGGAGAATATGAAGAAAAGTATCTTTCATAAAGATCTGTAAAGTGTATGAATACGTTAGTAATTTGTTAAGGCGGTATTTCTTTGTTAAAAACAGAAAAATATCGCCTTAACACTAAATTATTATACTTTCAAATTAAATCTGACAAAACAAAGCAATCGAAGACAGGATTGCTTTAGGATACTGCCTTAGAATCTAAGTGAAAGGAGGGATACCAAATGGATTGGGTAAGGACGATAAATGATGCAATAGAATACATGGAAGAGAATCTGACAGGAGATATAACCCTTGCGGATATATCCAAAGCCGTGAACCTTTCGGCGTTTCATTTCCAGAGGGCGTTCACATTGCTGACCGGAATGTCTCCGGCTGAATATCTTAGGAAAAGGAGATTATCCCAGGCGGGTTCGGAACTTACAAAAGGAGATGGAAAAGTCATCGATATTGCGTTCAAATATGGTTACGATTCACCTGAAAGCTTTACCAAAGCGTTTACAAGGTTTCATGGTGTTTCGCCTGCGCAGGCCAAGAAGGAAGGGTCGATCCGGTTCATGAGCAGGTATACCGTTCAGATCACAATAGAAGGAGGCAGTATCATGGAATACAAGATTGAAAAATGGGAGGCAATGGACCTTCTCATATGTGCAAAAGAATTTAAAGCTGAAACGAGCGAGACGGAGATCCCTAAGTTCTGGGACGAATATTATTCTAATGAGGAGTATAGGAAGATCCCGGGTTATCTGGGAGTTTGTGCTCAGGAGAAAACCGAAGGGGATGTGTTTAAGTACGGCATCGGTTGTAAGGCAGCCGATGTTGACGGCATACCGGACGGATTTGAGGTTATCCATATACCTGAGTATGACTGGGCAGTATTCAAATGCGTCGGCCCGTCGCCTAAAGCAATACAGGATATGTGGGAGCGTATATACAAGGAATGGCTTCCGGTATCCGATTATGAGCTGATCCCGGATGTGGATATAGAGAATTATCTTCCAGGTGATCCTTCATCCAGGGATTACGTGAGTGAGATATGCATCCCTGTCCGTAAAAGACAGTAAGCAATTTGAACCTTGGGGACGGGGTTAGTGGTTCACTTATGATTGAGAAAAATGACCTTGCAACCCCGTCCCCAAGGGTCACTGAGGAGGATTTGAATGAATAAGGACTGGGTGGAAAAGAATAAGGAAATTCAGAAGCTGTTGTCAAAAGAAGCCACTTTTGGCGAAGCCATCGAAAAACTGATAAAATTCAGAGAAGAATTATTTCAGCAGATAACCTGGATAGTGGAAGGCTATCCCGAGGAGGCTTTTTATCAAATGCCGTTTTCGGGTGCAAAAGGATATCACAGCAAAACGCTTGCTTATTCGATCTGGCATATTTTCAGGATTGAGGATATCGTGGCTCACGAGATGATCGGAGGGGATGAGCAGATACTGTTTCGCAAAAAATATGATAAAAAGACCGCTTCCCCGCTCATCACAACCGGAAATGAGCTCGAGGGTAATGAGATAGCTGAGTTTTCAAAAAAGCTGAATGTACGGGAACTCTACCTTTATGCAAAGGCCGTAAAAGAATCAGGTGATGAGATCCTTAAGAGATTAAGGTATGGGGATCTGAAAAGAAAGTTTAGTGAAGAGACGAGGCGGAAACTGGAGAAAAGCAGGTGTGTCAGTGAGGATGAAAATGCATTCTGGCTGATAGATTACTGGTGCGGCAAAGACATAAAAGGACTTGTACAGATGCCCTTTTCACGCCACTGGATCATGCATATCGAAGCAATGCAGCGAATTAAGAACCGGCTTTGCAAGATAGCAAGAAAAGGTGCCGATCCGGTTGCGATCTGCGGACTGTCCTGTAACCATTGTTTCCTTGGAGAATGGTGCGGAGGCTGCAGGACCGAGTACAACACCTGTTCTTTTGCCATATACTCTGAAGGCAGGATATGCCCTAACGTAAAGTGTTGTAATGAGAAGAATATAGA
>JAIKZO010000158.1 GCA_024682115.1 Lachnospiraceae bacterium | reverse complement strand
CCTATCGTAAGATATTCGGATGTTGAAAAAAGGATCGATCATCCGGATCTTAACCCCTATAATGCGGCAAAAGGTTTTGAGAGGTTCGCAATAGGCCTTGCAAAGAAAGTGATCCTGGCTGATACCCTGGCTGCTGTATGTGATCCGATATTCGATCTTCCTTTTGATATGAGAACGTCAGAGGTTGCCTGGATAGGTGCGATCTTTTATGCATTCCAGATCTGCCTTGATTTTTCGGGTTATTCCGATATGGCGATCGGTATAGGGCGGATGCTCGGGTTTGAATTTCCCGAAAACTTTGACAGGCCTTATCAGTCGCGCAGCATAACGGAATTCTGGAGAAGGTGGCATATGTCGCTTTCTTCCTGGTTCAGGGATTATGTTTATATCCCCCTCGGCGGAAACCGTAAGGGTAACGTGTATCTTCACCTTCTTATCGTTTTCGCACTTACGGGACTCTGGCACGGAGCTTCCTGGAATTTCGTAATGTGGGGCCTTACCTACGGTGTGATCATCGTCATCGAGAGGTTTTTCAAAAAGCATGTTGATATAAAGCTTCCGGACTCCTCACCGATCCGCGGAATCTGTTCGCTGGTAAGCTGGGTTTATGCGATGGCGGTCGTCGGATTCGAGTGGGTCCTTTTCAGATGCAAATCGTTCCATGACGCGCTTGATTACTATAAGACTATGCTGGGACTTACCACCTGCAGGTTTAGCCCGTATAGAGTCAGGTGGTATCTTAACAATATGAACTTGTTTATACTGCTTGTGGCAGTTTTGGTAACGATAGTGCCTTGGAAGACTATAGCCGGATTGTTCACAGCACGAAACGGTGAAGCCGGACGCTTCGCCCTCGTTAAAGATGTCGCAATAAAAATATGCACGGCAGCACTCCTTGTGCTTTGCCTTATATACGTTATGAACAGCACGTACAGTCCGTTCATTTATTTCCAGTTCTGATCATGATGAAGAAAAAAGAACACATCCTTCCAACTATATATGTGATCCTGATGCTTGCCATCATGGTGCTTCCTGCGATCTTTATGAACAACGATCAGGATGCCATATCGCTGACGACGAACTCCGAGCTCATGGAATGGTCTTATGTAACGAGCAGGAGCCCTCTGTGGTTTCTTAAGGGCGTTGACGGTTACGTTGAGCAGAGGATAGGTTTTAAGGACGAGGCAATTTCCGCTTATGAAAAGGGAATAGACGGGATATTCGGTCTTTTGCTCCACCCTACTTATGCCTACGGTGAAGAAGGCCATCTTATCGCGAGCGAAGATGAGATCATAAGGGATTATCAGCATATCAATGTCGACACGGATGCTGAGTTCATAGATTCCTATACCGAATTTGTCAAAGACACATATGATTATCTTACCGGACAGGATATCAGTTTCCTTTATTTCCTTGCGCCCGACAAACAGACCATATACCCCGAGTACATGGATCATAACATTAACGTTTATTCCGAATGTACCTCTAGGACCGAGCGTATCTTATCGAAACTGAGTGATGTTCCGTATATCTACCCTGTACAGGAGTTTTATGACAAAAAGCCCGAGAGGCTCCTTTTTAACAAGACCGTTGATGTTTATCACTGGAATAAATACGGAGAGTATCTCGGAAATGTACTCATTGATAACTATATAGTGGATGAGTGCGGAATTGATGTTGTTCCGCTTCGGGACAAAGCCTATACGCTTAACGACAAACATGTTGACGGGGTAAGACTCAGCGGATCGAACATCTTTGTATCCGATGATATACCCGAGATAGTTTTTGAAGGTCAGGAATTAACCGAAAACAGTGCCCCGGTAAGCGTTAATGACATTACGGAAGAAGATCCGATGAAAGAAAAGATATGGGGCGACTTTGAGCATTATATAAATCCCGATGCCCCTAACGATACTGTATTTTTACTGCTCCATGACAGTTATATGGCAAACGGCTCGATGTTCTATGCGGACAGGTATAAGGAATCGATCGCGGTCCATATAGCGAACTATGCGATGTTAAAAGAACTCGTGGAAACATATCATCCCGATGTGGTAGTACTCGAGAATGTTGAGAGAGTATTCAACTGCGAATGGTTTGATTATGAGACATTAAGAACCTGTGTCTCTACAAACTAACTTGATATCCCGGCCCAAGATAGGTATATTTATTAGAGTTATGGAGGCAAAAAAGTCTGATAAAAACACAATTTTTTATATTGCGATAGCTGTTGCGGTCATCCTTCAGGTCTTAAGGGCTTTTTTCAGTACGGACATATCCACATTCGATGAGGCCGTGTATCTGGTTAACGGATTGCAGCTTTGCAACGGTTCGGCTCTGCTCGTGGATGACTGGAACGTGACGCAGCTTTCGGGACTTTTTAATGCTCCGTTCATTTTGGTATATAAGATATTCGCAAAGGGAACGGACGGAGCGATACTTTACCTTCGCTTTGTTTTTATCGCGATCAAGGCACTGGTATGTCTGTGGGCCGTTAAAAGATCCGATGAGGCCGGAAAGAGTGCCGATGCGCTTAAGATAACTTCGCTGATATTCCTTATTTATTCCCAGTCAACGATAAATACGATCTCATATAACACTCTGATCACTCTTTCCGCGTATATGATGATCATGATCCTTATTACCTACAGGGATGACATGAAGGACAGGGTCTTTTTGGGAGTCCTTCTTTCGGTTGCGGTCCTTTCCAATCCTTATGCGCTTTTGCTTTATTTTTTCTTTATCATATTTGCCGTTGTTTCATGTGTGTTAAAAAAGACCACGGGTAAAAAAGCCTTTCGCGATATCGTTGAGCTTACGCTTGGTGCGGTTCCTCCGGCGGTCATATTTATGATCATCGTTTTTTCACGCGCCGGCATAAGTGAGATATTGGAAAATATCGGCAGGATATTTGCAAGTCCCGATCATGATATGACAAGTATGGGGACTTTAGGTACGATATTTGCCAAAACGCTGTATTTCATCAGACAGATCGCTTTTTTGTATTCGAAGGTGACACTCGCAGGGATAGCCGAAGTGGTCATTGCTTTTGTTTTTGCGATAAAAAAGAAAAAAGAAAATGCATATCCCTTTGTACTCGCCATAAATGCGACGATGTTCATTTACATCCTGATAAGAAGTGACGCTTTCGTCGTTAACTATATTTTCATACCGTTCATCTTCATGGCGGTTTCACTTCTCATACTTGAGTTTTCGGTAAAGAACCTGATCATCTTTCTTTTTACCACACTCGTTGTAGAGTGCGTTGGGATAGGGACGGTCACCGGAGCCGTTGCGGTTTCGGGGATATGCAGTCTTTACTGTGTGATGGCGGCCGGTATGATGTCTATGCCCGAAAAATTAAAGAAGATGACGAAACTCTTCCCGGCGGCCTGTGTTATCATGATACTTATCCTTCAGATGGTAAGGAACTGGACGGGGATTACGGATCTTAGCTCACTGCAAAACCGGGTCATGAGAGGACCTTTAAAGGGGACGTTCCTTCCCTACAATATATTTGAGGAATATAACGCCAAAATGGATGAGTTTGAAAGAGCAGGGGTCAGCAAGACGGATTCGGTCTTCTGTGCGGTCTACGAACCTTTGGTATATTCATATTTTGACATTCCGATGGGAGGAACATTTTTCTACTACGAGCC
>JAIKZO010000144.1 GCA_024682115.1 Lachnospiraceae bacterium | reverse complement strand
AACAGGATCGCTTTTCATGAAGCGTTTAAGGATATGAAGAACGATCCCGTGATGGAAGGCAGGCCTCTTTCCGTTATAATGGTGGATCTTGACCGGTTAAAAAAGATAAACGATACGCTGGGACATGATGCGGGCGACAGGGCCATAGCCGCAGTGGCGGATGCATTAAGAAATGCGGTTCCGGATAATTCCCTGTGTGTAAGGTTCGGAGGAGACGAGATGCTCTCATTCATCCCGGGGGTAGAAAGATGCGATGAGATCCTTGACAGTATAGACGACTATCTTGGAAAAGAGAGCGAAAAGGCCGGATATCGCATTGCGGCCAGCTGCGGCTCTTATACGACCACTATCCATCCTGATATCGATATGGAACAGATCGTTAAGCTCGCCGATGAAGAGATGTATGTTATTAAACGTGAACATAGAGAGATTTATTCTAAGGAGGATATTATGTTTTCTTTGAAAAAAGGAGTTAACCTTGGGGGCTGGATGTCTCAGTGCGATTACAGCAAGGATCGTCTGGACAATTTCATCAAAGAGGAAGACTTTGCCGTGATCGCTTCATGGGGTGTCGATCATGTAAGGCTTCCCGTTGACTATAATGTCATCCAGAACGACGATATGTCGATCAACTTTGAAGGATTTGACCGCATAGCGCGCGCGATATCTCTTGCGGAAAAGAACAATCTCAAGCTTGTGATCGATCTTCACAAGACGCCGGGTTATTCTTTCGATAAAGATGAGGGCGAGGCCGGATTCTTTGAGAACGAAAAACTTCAGGAGCAGTTCTATCTTCTGTGGGAGCATTTTGCGAAGCTCTTCGGTTCAAAGCCCGATACCGTGTACTTCGAGCTCCTGAACGAAGTTACGAACAAGGAATATATCGATCCCTGGAACAGGATATGGAAGACCTGTGTGAAAAGGATAAGGGCGATAGCGCCTGACACTCCGATACTTGTCGGAAGTTATTATCACAATGCGGTATCGACCGTTAAATTCCTTGATAAACCTGAGGAAAAGAACGTTATCTACAATTTCCACTGCTATGAGCCGCTCAAATTTACCCATCAGGGAGCTCACTGGGTTGATGTTCTGGATCAGAATGCCAGAGTGTCCTTTGCCGAAAGCGGTGCGACCGTGGAATACTTCGAGGAGATGTTTGCCGATGCCATCCAGAAATCAAAGGAAGACGGCATACCTCTTTACTGCGGCGAATACGGTGTCATCGATGTGGCTAAGCCCGAGGATGCACTCGAATGGTTCAAGGTCATAAATGCGGTATTTGAAAAGCACGGTATAGGAAGAGCCGCCTGGAGCTACAGGCAGATGGATTTCGGCCTTTCCGATGCAAGAATGGATAAGGTAAGGGATGAACTCATCAAATACCTTTGATCGGTAAAAAGAATCAGGGAAAACATATCATGTTGGAACTTAAGGGTATAGCAGCTTCCGGGGGAATAGCTGTTGCTTCGGTACTGAGGATCCATGGACAAAAAGCCGTTAAAGGCTTTGGCGGTGACGCAGGCGAAGCACGAAAACTGTATTTTGAACTGAAAAAGCAGGCACATAAGGAGTTCGAAAGACTGGCCGGTATCTCGAGGGAAACCGGGAACGGCGATATGTCAGGTCTTTTTGATTCTTACAGGATGATGATAGAAGATCCGAACTTCGAAGAGGCGGTTCTCGGGCGTATAAACCGGGGAGTCGCTCTTTCGGATGCCATAAGAGAAAGCGGCGAGGAAATGGCCGCTTCTTTAGTTGCTTCGGGAGACGAATACATTAAGGCAAGATCCGCCGACGTGATGGGAATCTCGGATGAACTTATTCATCAGCTCTCGGAGCTGAACGAACCTGAAACAGGAGAAGAGCCCAAAGAGGATATTCTGGGGACCGGCCCTTATGTCGTTATCGCCGTACGTCTTTCGCCGACTCAGCTTCTGAGGCTTGATAAACGTAAGATCGAAGCTATATGTCTTTCCGAGGGAACCGTAAACGACCATACCGCGATACTTGCGGGCAGCATGGGAATCCCGTGTGTAGTAGGCTTGGGCCCCGGGCTCATGAAAGAAGGGACCGAAAGGATAGCCGTTGACGGTACGGCCGGAATGGTATACCTCGATCCCGACAACGAGACTGTCCGGAAATACCTGGATGTTAAGGAAAGCATCCGGCTTCGAAGGGAAAGGGCAAGGTTAAGGCTTAAGGACCGCCCGGTCACCGATTGCGGACGGACCGTAAAGGTATGCTGTAACATATCCTCTCCCGATGATATAGACGATATAACGGCAAACGATGCCGACGGCGTAGGTCTTTTCAGAACGGAGTATCTGTATCTTAAGGGAAATGATTATCCTTCCGAAGAGGAGCAGTTCGAGTCATATTCCGAAGTCTTAAGGAAGATGAAAGGCAAGGAAGTCATCATCAGGACCTGCGATATAGGATTTGACAAAGCCGTGGATTACATGAAACTTCCGGTGGAACAGAACCCCGGAATGGGAATAAGAGGTATCAGGATAAGCTTTGAGCGTCCGGAAATGTTTAAGACTCAGTTAAGGGCTCTTTACCGGGCTTCGGTTTTCGGCGATCTTAAGATAATGTTCCCGATGATAAGCAGCATTTGGGAGATCAGAGAAGCCAAAAGGTATTGCGAGGAAGTACGCTCGGAACTTGATCTTGAAGGAAAGGAATACGGGGATGTAAAGATCGGGATCATGATAGAAACGCCTTCTTCGGCACTCCTTAGCGGGGAATTTGCAAAAGAGGTAGATTTCTTCTCGATAGGAAGCAATGACCTTACGCAGTATACGATAGGTGCCGACAGGATAAATCCCGATATTTCAAGGTATTACGATGCTTATCATCCCGCGGTAAAGGAACTTATCAGGATGACGGTCGAAAATGCCCATAAATGCGGCATAAAGGTCGGGATCTGCGGAGAACTGGCATCGGATGAGAACATGACAGGATTTTTTAAGGAAATATGCATAGACGAGCTTTCCGTCTCACCTTCGAGACTGCTAAGAGTAAAGCTCGATCTTTTGGGTGATTGATCCGGGTTCAGGAAAAGGAGAAAAAATGATCAGGGAAATAACTAAAGCCGACCTCGGATGGCTGGATGATCCTTCGGTATTCGGGGTAAACAGGGTTCCGGCACACAGTGACCACACGTTCTGGGCCGATGAAGAGGAGGCATATACTTTCCGGGATAAGTCCTTATTTGAAAGTTCGCTTGTCGGAGACTGGAATTTCATTTATTCCGTTAACGCATCCGAAAGACCGGCGGATTTTTATTCATGGGATTATACGGACAGGGCGGTCTTGGATAAGTTCGATACCATAGAGGTGCCGGGGCATATAGAGATTGCCGGCTACGATAAGTTCCATTACATTAACACCTGTTATCCTTGGGAGGGGCATATCTTCAGGCGACCGCTCGACAGGGACGGAAATGCGGTCCTTACCGGGAGCTTTGCAAAGGCCGATTATAATCCGGTCGGTTCCTACGTTAAGGTTTTTGATATTCCCGAAAAAATGAACGGGACCGATTTCAGGATCCGGTTTGAAGGGGTTGAACAGGCATATTATGTCTGGCTTAACGGAACCTTCATAGGATACAGCGAAGACAGTTTTACCCCTCACGAGTTTTTAGTAACGGATGTTATCAAAGAAAAAGGAAACGTTCTGGCGGTCGAGGTTCATAAGCGTTCGACGGCGGCATTCCTTGAGGATCAGGACTTTTTCAGATTCTTCGGGATATTCAGACCTGTTAAGCTGATAGCGACCCCGAAGGTTCATGTGGAAGATCTGGATATAAGGACCGTCCTTAACGAAGATAATGCATCGGGTAGCATTTCGGTCAGATTAAAGCTAAAAGGTTTTAAGGAAGCCGGAAGGATAAGCATGAGCGTTACCGGCCCCGGTGAAAAGACTGTACTTGAAGCATCTTCGCTTATCGGTGATCTTAAGACAGAGGATAGCGGCGAGGGAGAGTTTACGTATATAACACTGCCCGAGCATAAGCTTGATGAGGTCAGACCCTGGAGTTTTATTCCGGAGCCCAAAGGAATGCCACCTTTATACTACATCCGGATATCGGTTTTTGATAAAGAGGATAAATGCGTCGAACTCGTTCCGTACGCAGTCGGCTTCAGAAGGATAGAGATAAAGGATAATGTCGTATATCTTAACGGAAAACGGTTGCGGATATGCGGCGTCAATCGTCATGAATGGGATCCCGAAAGAGGCAGGGCCATTGGCTTTATGGACATGGCTAAGGATATGGATCTGATCAGGAAAAACAATATCAATGCCGTACGCACCTGTCATTACCCCGACAGGATCGAGTGGTATGGCTATTGCGACTTATACGGTATCTATATGATGGCCGAGACCAATATGGAGACCCACGGTTCATGGATGAAGTTCGGTGCGATCGATCCTTCATGGAACGTTCCGGGGAACAGTCAGGTATGGCAGGAAGCCGTTTTGGATCGCGCAAAGAGCAATTACGAGTGGTTCAAGAACCATACTTCGATCATCTTCTGGTCACTCGGAAACGAATCCTTTGCGGGCGAGGCGATAGTTGAGATGAACAGGTTCTTTAAGTCAAAGAATGACGGAAGGCTCGTTCATTATGAGGGTGTTTCGATGAACCGTGAGGGCTACGAGGATCGTATATCCGATGTTGAGAGCCGCATGTATGCCAAGCCTCATGAGATCGAAGAATATCTTGACAATGATCCGAAAAAGCCGTTCATCCTTTGTGAATACATGCACTGTATGGGCAACTCGCTGGGAGGATTTAATTCCTATATGAAGCTTTTCGATAAATACGAGAGCTTTGTCGGCGGTTTCATCTGGGATTTCAAAGACCAGGCAATATACGTGACGGACGAGATCACGGGCAAAAGGGTCTTAAGATACGGAGGGGACTTTGACGACCGTCCTGCGGATAACGAGTTTTCACAAAACGGTATAGTCTTTGCCGACAGGACCGAGAAGCCGGGTATACAGGAAGTGAGGTATTACTATGGCAAATACAATTCTTAAGCTTACTTACGGCGATGTCCATCTGGGCATCCGGGGCGAAGGGTTTGAATATCTTTTCAGTTATTTCATCGGCGGACCGGTATCCTTGGTAAAGGATGGGATGGAATGGCTATATAAGGTTCCGAGACCGGCTTTCTGGAGAGCGCTTACCGACAATGACAGGGGAAATTTCTTCCATTTTAAATCCGGTATGTGGCTGGCTGCGGATAACTATATCATCCCGAGGGGGACGAAGATTTTTATCGACAATGAGGAGATAGCCCTGCCCACCGGACCCGAAAACAACAGATATACCGGCGAGGAGACGGCCGGAGAAGTTAAGATAACATACGTTCTCGAAACCATTACACAGCCTTCAACTCAGGTTGAGGTCACATATACCGTCGTTTCGGACGGCCGTATCAGGGTAAATGTGACATTCCACGGCAAAAAGGGCCTTCCGGAACTTCCGGTATTCGGCCTTAGATTTGTCATGCCTACCCCGGCGAAGGGATTCACATACGAAGGCCTGTCCGGCGAGACATATCCCGACCGTATGGACGGCGGAGTACACGGCACATATGAAGTGGAAGGGCTTCCGATGAGTGCTTACCTTACCCCGCAGGAGTGCGGGATGCATATGGAAACCGACTGGGTAAGGATATGCCGTGATACATCACTTAGCAACGTAAAGGGAAGTGATGTCACTTCTTATCTTACGGTGGAAAAGGATGATAAGCCTTTTGCGTTCACGGCGCTGCCGTATACTCCTTCGGAGGTTGAGAGCGCGGATCATGCCGAGTGCCTTCCTCCCGGACACAGGACCGTTCTTACCGTATGCGGTGCCGTAAGAGGTGTCGGCGGAATGGACAGTTGGGGAGCCGATGTGGAAGAGCAATATCATGTCAGCGCCGAAGAAGATATAACATTTTCATTTTGGTTGAAATAGAAAAAAGGAAAAACCCGCCCCGGGCAGAATAATATGTTTGACGGGGAGAAAAAGCATGACCATCAGAGAAAACCTCGAAGAACTCGAAAAGAAAAATCTAAGCCCCTATGCAATGCATTCGGTGGATTCGAAGGGCAGGGCAAAGGAAGAGGAGCAGTGTGACATAAGGCCCGTTTTCCAGCGTGACAGGGACAGGATACTGCATTCCAAGTCTTTCAGGCGCTTAAAGGATAAGACTCAGGTATTCCTGACACCCGAAGGCGACCATTACAGGACGAGGCTCACACATACTCTTGAGGTTTCACAGAACGCTAGGACCATCGCAAAGGCATTAAGGCTCAACGAGGATCTCGTTGAAGCAATAGCCCTGGGCCATGATCTCGGACATACTCCCTTCGGTCATGCGGGAGAAAGGGCACTCGACAGGTCGTGTCCTTTCGGATTCGAACATGCGGAACAGTCGGTACGTACCGTTGATCTTCTTGAAAAGGCGGGAGCAGGTCTTAATCTTACTTATGAAGTAAGGGACGGGATACTGAACCATCAGACCAAGGGGATGCCTTCGACTCTCGAAGGAAGGATCGTCAGACTCTCCGATAAGATCGCCTATATCCATCACGACATGGATGATGCGATAAGGGGAGGGATCCTTAAGGAAGAGGATGTTCCGAAGTCGATATGTGAGGTCATAGGTTATACGACCGGCGCGAGGCTCGATCATTTTATCCATGATATCGTTACTACCAGCTACGATAAGGATGATATCATGATGTCGCCTCCGGTCAGTCAGGCTCTGGCGGACCTTCGAAAGTTCATGTTTGAGAATGTCTATACAAACCCCGAGGCAAAATCCGAGGAATCAAAAGCGGAGATGCTCATAGAGACGCTGTACGATCATTATCTTAAGCATCTTGACCAGCTTCCGCGCTTCTTCAGGTCACTTATAGACCGTGGGGAGCCCAAGGAGAGGGTCGTCTGCGATTATATCGGAGCGATGACCGACAGGTTTGCCATATCAAAATACGAAGAACTCTTTATTCCCAAGTCATGGCACGGTTGATTATATAGGATCGATATGTATTATCCCGACGATATCATAGAGAAAGTACGTTCCGCAAACGACATCGTCGATGTCATAGGAAGGTACGTAAAGATACAAAAAAAGGGGAACAGTTATTTCGGACTGTGCCCTTTTCATAACGAAAAATCTCCTTCTTTTTCGGTTTCGCAATCCAAGCAGATGTATCACTGCTTCGGATGCACCGCGGGCGGCAATGTAATTACTTTTCTCATGCAATATGAGAACCTGACATTCCAGGAAGCGGTCAAGATGCTGGCGGAACGAGCCGGGATCGAGCTTCCGGAGCCCGAATATTCGGAAGAGGCGAAACAGAAAAAAGACCGTAGAAACCGCCTGATGGAGGTCAACAAGGAAGCCGCGAAGTATTTTTACTACCAGCTGAGGGCTCCGCAGGGGAAAAAAGGACTCGATTATTTTACCGAACGAAAGCTTTCAGAGGATACCATGAAGCAGTTCGGACTCGGGTATGCCAACGTCACATCCGATGACCTGGCCAAATACCTTAAGACCAAGGGATTCGAGGATGACCTTATAATAGAAGCCGGACTGGCGACCTTTGATGAAAAGTACGGCCTTCACGATAAGTTCTGGAACAGGGTTATGTTCCCGATACAGGATGTTACCGGCAAGGTGATCGGTTTCGGCGGAAGGGTAATGGGAGATGCCAAGCCCAAATACCTGAATTCCCCGGATACACCGGTCTTTGATAAGAGCAGGAACCTGTACGGACTTAATTTTGCCCGTTCTTCGAGGTCGAAATACTTTATACTCTGCGAAGGCTACATGGATGTCATAGCCATGCATCAGGCCGGATTCAATATGGCAGTGGCTTCGCTTGGAACGGCGTTTACCGCAGGACAGGCCAATCTTTTGCGGCGCTATGCCGAAGAGGTGATCCTGGCTTATGACTCCGACGAGGCAGGTATAAAAGCGGCTCTTCGTGCGATAGAGATACTTAACGAGGTGGATCTGACCGCCAGGGTGCTTTCGCTCGAGCCGTATAAGGATCCGGACGAATTCATAAAAGGGCTCGGACGTGACGAGTTCATGGAAAGGATAAGCCGGGCCAAGAACAGCTTTTTCTTTGAACTTGAGGTCCTCAGCCGGAATTATGATCTTAACGATCCGGAGTCCAAGACGAAGTTCCATAACGAGATAGCCAAAAAGCTCTGTGCCTTTACCCAGGAAGTAAAGCGGGACAATTATATAGAGGCTGTCTGCGATAAATACGGCATAGGCCCCGAGGCGATGCGAAAACTCATAACTTCATACGCCATGAAGACAGGGGATGTAAGACCCGTCGAGCGGCCAAAATCAGGGATAGCTCCTAAGAATGCCGAAGGCGAAGGCAAGAGAGCGGTTCAGAGGCTTTTCCTTACATGGATCGTCGATTCGCCCGGGATATATCAGAAGGTAAAGAAGTATGTTTCGCCGGAAGACTTCACGGAAGAGATATTCAGAAAAGTCGCGGAAGTGCTCTTTAAACAGATAGAATCGGATTCACTGAATCCCGCATCTATCATAAGCATGTTCGATGATGAGGAATCCCAGAAGACGGCGGCCTCGGTGTTCAATGAAAGGCTCAGGTCGGTCGAATCCCGCAGCGAAAAGGAAAAGGCCTTTCACGATATCCTTTATTCACTGAAAAAGAACAGTTACGATTATTATTCATCAAAGCTCGGTTCGGATGTCGATGCCTTAAAGCAGGTTATTGACGGCAAAAAGGCTTTGGAAGAGATAAACAAAATACATATATCATTGGAGGATGAAAAATAATGGCAGGAAAAAAGAAAAAGGTTCAGAAGACCATGGATGAGGTTTCCAACGAGATCGTAGAACTCGATGACTTCGAGAGCGAAGTCTTTGAAGATATCCCCGATATCCCCGATAACCCGGAAGATATAAGGGATGAGTCCGAACCCATGGACGAAGCTACCATGGAGAAGTTCAACGAGAAGTTAAAGTCGCTTCTCAAGGTGGCCAAGAAAAAGAAGAACGTAATGGATTACAAGGAAGTTGTCGATCATTTTTCCGACATTTCTCTTCCAGATGATCAGTTCGACAAAGTAACGGAGTTCCTTGAGCAGAACGGTGTGGATGTCCTTCGTATGACCGATGAGGACGAAGATGAAGAAGAGATCATCCTTACCGACGAGGACGAGGTGGATGTCGAGAATATCGACCTTTCGGTTCCCGAGGGAGTTTCGATAGAGGACCCCGTCAGGATGTACCTTAAGGAAATAGGAAAGGTTCCGCTCCTTTCGGCAGACGAAGAGATCGTCCTTGCCAAGAAGATGGAACTGGGCGACGAGGCCGCAAAGCGCCTTCCCGAGGCTGAGGAGGAATTCGAAAAGACCACAGCCAAGAAAAAGAAGGAAAAACTCGAAAAAGAGATAAACGAACTGACCGAAGCCTATAACGAAGGTGAGGATGCCAAGAAAAAGCTTGCTGAGGCAAACTTAAGACTTGTCGTTTCGATAGCTAAAAGATATGTCGGACGCGGGATGCTTTTCCTCGATCTTATCCAGGAAGGAAACCTGGGACTTATCAAAGCGGTTGAAAAGTTCGATTATACAAAGGGATACAAGTTCTCGACATATGCGACCTGGTGGATCCGTCAGGCAATAACACGTGCTATTGCTGACCAGGCAAGGACCATAAGGATCCCTGTTCACATGGTTGAGACCATAAATAAGCTCATCAGGGTTTCCCGTCAGCTTCTTCAGGAGCTCGGAAGAGAGCCCGTTCCGGAGGAGATCGCAGCCGAGATGGATCTTCCCGTGGAAAGAGTCCGTGAGATATTAAAGATCTCGCAGGAGCCCGTATCTTTGGAAACGCCCATCGGTGAAGAAGAAGATTCGCACCTCGGTGACTTCATCCAGGATGACAATGTTCCGGTTCCCGCCGATGCCGCAGCGTTCACTCTCCTTAAGGAGCAGCTCGTTGAGGTATTGGGAACGCTTACCGAACGTGAGCAGAAGGTGCTTCGCTTAAGATTCGGTCTCGATGACGGAAGAGCAAGGACCCTTGAAGAAGTCGGCAGGGAATTCAGCGTTACGCGTGAGAGGATAAGGCAGATCGAAGCTAAAGCTCTTCGTAAGCTCCGTCATCCCAGCAGATCACGCAAGTTAAAGGATTATCTTGATTAAACTGACCGAACGCATGGAAACGATCGCATCCATGGTCACTCCCGGATACCGGGTCTGTGATGTGGGATGCGACCATGCACTCATTGACATAGCACTTATAGAGCGGGGGATAAGTCCCGGGGCGCTGGCCATGGATATAAACGAAGGGCCGCTAAAGATCGCCGAGAGCAATGTAAGAAGGGCAGGGCTTTCGGGCAGGATCGAATTAAGGAAGTCTGACGGGTTATCGGCCTATAAAGCGCTCGAGAGTGAGTCCCTTATAATATCCGGAATGGGCGGACCTTTGATCTGCCGGATACTTTCCGATCATCTGGACAGCATCACCGGCGGGGAGAACACCCAAAAGAGCATCACCGGCGCGGGAAACGGCCTCAATGCGTTTGATAACACCTGTGATTTCAAGGAGATGATACTTTCGCCGCAATCCGAGATCGATGAATTCAGAAGCTTTGTCTCCGAAAAAGGACTGAAGATCGCAGATGAGAGGATGGTGTTTGACGACGGAAAGTTTTATACTGTAATTAAGGTTACACCATGCGGAATATCCTACGAACTTTCAAAGGAGGAACTCTTTTTCGGACCGGTGCTTTTAAAGAGGCTCGATCCGTTGCTGAAAGAGTATCTGGAATGGAGGCTCAAAACGGACTCGTCCGTGTTATGTAAACTTAAATCGAAAAGGCCTACCGATGCCATTGATGAAAGGATCAGGGATCTTTCCGAAATATGTGATATTATGTCGGATATTCTGACACGATATAAAGATTAAAGAATCTGGGGTATTACTTAAAGGAGGTTTTATGGCAAAACTCATTATTGACGGGGAAGAAAGAGAGTACGACGAAGGTACGAAATTCGAGATGGTCGCCAAGGACTATCAGGCCAAGTATGATGACATGATCGCGCTTTTGTTCGAAAACGGCAAGATACGCGAGCTTACCAAATCCGTTTCAAAGGATGCCGAGATCAAATTCATCACGCTTCACGATACCATCGGACACAAGACATATGTGCGCACTGCGATAATGACGCTCGTGAAAGCGGCTTATGACGTGCTCAAAAAGGAAGACATCAACAAGATCAAGGTTGAATACGCCATAGGACAGGGGTATTACGTGGAGATCTCCTTAAAGAGCGGCCCACTCACCACGGAGCATTGCGATAAGATAAAGGAGAGGATGAATACCCTCATCGAGGCCGACAGGCCTATAACCAAGCGCTCTTATCCCAAGGATGAAGCGATAAGGCTTTTCAGGGAAGAGGGAATGAACGACAAGGTTGAGCTGTTCAAGTACAGAAGATCTTCTTCGATCAATGTGTACTGCCTTGATGACTGCTATGATTACTTCTACGGATACATGCTTCCCAGCACGGGATATGTCAGGTATTATGACCTGATGCAGTATGAGGACGGCCTGATGCTCCTTATACCCAGCCGTCAGGAGCCTGCCAAGATCGATTATTTCGAGCCCAGGGAGAAGCTTTTCCATACACTTAAAGAAGCGGATACCTGGGGACTGATGATGGGAATAGAGACGGTCGGCGACCTGAATAATCAGGTCTGCAGCGGAATGATGGATGACATAATCCTGGTTGCCGAGGCTCTTCAGGAGCGTAAGATAGGCGAGCTTGCCAAGCAGATCGTCGAAAGGGGCAACGTTAAGTTCATTCTCATCGCAGGACCTTCTTCTTCGGGAAAGACCACTTTCTCGCACAGACTTTCAATACAGCTCCGTACTTACGGAAAGGTTCCGCATCCTATCGCGATGGATAACTACTATGTGGGAAGAGCCAAAACACCCGTCGATGAGGATGGAAAGCCCGATTATGAGTGCATCGAAGCCATCGATACGGATCAGTTTAATGAGGATATGACCCGCCTTCTTGCCGGCGAAAGGGTTGAAATGCCCGAATATAACTTCAAGACCGGTGAAAGAGAGTATAACGGTAACTACCTTCAGCTCGGTCCTGACGATATCCTCGTTATCGAAGGTATTCACGGCCTTAACCCCAAGACCAGTGAGAAACTTCCCGATGACAGTAAGTTCAAGATCTTTATAAGTGCCCTCACTGCGCTTAATATAGATAATCACAACAGGATCCCCACTACGGATGCCAGACTCCTCAGAAGGATCGTCCGTGATGCGAGGACCCGCGGCACTATCGCAAAGAAGACCATCGCTATGTGGCCTTCGGTAAGACGCGGCGAGGAAAAATACATTTTCCCGTATCAGGAAACAGCCGATGTTATGTTCAATTCGGCTCTCATATATGAGATCGCCGCATTAAAGCAGTATGCCGAGCCGCTATTATTCGGTATCACAAAGGAAGATCCCGAATATCATGAGGCCAAGAGGCTCCTTAAGTTCCTTGAGTACTTTATAGGGCTTGATCCGAGACATGTTCCGAACAACTCTATCTGCAGGGAATTCATTGGAGGAAGTTACTTCAACGTGTGAGTTTAAAGCTCTCATGCCGAGGAGATATCCCTCAAATATATATTTCATGAGTGGGATGAGTGATCGCCGGCGCTTAGCGCGGGAGGAAAGTCCGGGCTTCACAGGGCAGGATGCCGGATAACGTCCGGCGGAGGCGACTCCAGGACCAGTGCAACAGAAAATAACCGCCGGGCCGCGCATGCGGTCAGGTAAGGGTGAAAAGGCGGTGTAAGAGACCACCGCGCCCCTGGTAACAGGTGCGGCATATGTAAACTCCATCCGAAGCAAGACCAAATATGAAACGTTAACCCGGCCCGGTCAGTTTCATGGTAGGTCGCTTGAGACTGTCGGTAACGGCAGTCCTAGACAGATGATCACTCTAGACAGAACCCGGCTTACAGTCCCACTCATATTGATGAAACCCAGGTACGGTCGGAAGAATATCCTCCCGACCGTGTTCTATTTATATGATAAGATTCATATATATAGCCGGTATCATGATGTCCGGCAACATAAACAAAAAGACTGAACCGTATAAATGCTGATAAACATGAGATCTGTGCGAAAAATATTAAATATGGGTTTAATAATCACAACGACATTATGCGCCCTGACAGGTTGCGCGGGCAAGCCGCAGAAGACAGAAATGCCGCATGAAGAGACGAACCTGAGGTCATGCTGCAGGATCTATACATCGACTTCATGCTCCTGCGGACTCATTCTTTCAGACGATCCCGAAAAGACCATAGTAGCCGCTACGGTCCACGGCACAACGGACTGGGGAGAGGGATCGAGGGTGGTCTTTTATGACGGCAGCGAAGCCTTCGGACAGCTTTTCGGAGCGGA
>JAIKZO010000052.1 GCA_024682115.1 Lachnospiraceae bacterium | reverse complement strand
GGTAAGGTCGGAGCAATCTTTTACGGGATCCTGGTTATAGCTGTCCTTCTCATAGTAGAGAGCGTGATCCAGGTTGCAGGTCTCTGGCCGATCATGCAGAGGGCCCTTCAGGCATCGGGCGGAGATATGGATAAATATCAGCAGCTTTATCTTGCCGAGATCAGTACTTCACCTACAATCGTATTTACACAGCTTGCCGCAGAGGTATTTATGATCATCGTTGCGGGAGTATGGTATTATCTGCGCTGGTACAAGCCGGCAAAGGATGAAGGCAGGATAGTGTCCGTTCTTCCGGAACTTAAAAAGCCTGTATTCTGGGGTGTTGTGATCTTCGGATCCATTGCGATCTACAGTGCTGCAGCCATCCTTCAGATCATTATGGCGAATACGGCCTCCGAACAGAACGAACTTATAAATACCGGATTGAACGCGATGGTCGGAGTGGGTGCTCTGGGTGCGATCGTGGGATCGCTTCTTGCACCGATCGCGGAAGAACTCACTTTACGCGGCATAGCGATGAGAAGGGCCGAAAAGTCGTTCAACCTCTTAGGATGTATGCTGCTTACTGCGATCCTTTTTTCGGTAATGCATTTAAATATCATACAGGGAGTATATGCTCTTCCCCTGGGTCTTTTCTGGGGATATTTAAGTTACAGATACAGATCCGTGATCCCTTCGATGATATGTCACATGATAAGCAATGCGATAGGAATAACCGTAATGTATGGGTTACTTCCCGATATGTTTCAACATGTTCCGGCATGGGCAGTTCTGCTCGTGGTATTCGGAGCAATCACAGCGTTCTTCATCATGAAGAAGGAAAAAGAGTTTAAGCAGTCATAAAGCGGCCGTTCTTTCCCGCATTGGTGAAAGGCATCTGATATGGATGACAAAAAAGAAGTAGTATTCGATTACGGTACAATTGAAAACATCGAAGAATTCCAAAGCCCCGAGCAGCTTTACCGGGACCTCCTTTCGCGTGTCCGCAGATATCATCCTTCCGAAGATCTTTCCCTTATTGAAAGAGCCTATCAGGTGGCTTACAGGGCGCATCTCGACCAGAAGAGAAAATCGGGTGAGCCTTATATCATCCATCCGCTTTGTGTTGCGATAATCCTGTCCGATCTTGAAATGGATCAGGAGACGATAGCTGCCGGTCTGCTTCATGATGTTGTCGAAGATACCATATATACGGCCGATGAGATAAAGGAACAGTTCGGTGCAGACGTCGCCCTTCTCGTTGACGGTGTCACCAAGCTGCAGAGTCTGCAGTTTACCGGAGACGACGGTAATAAGACACCTGACAGACTTGAGATGCAGGCGGAGAACTTAAGGAAGATGTTCCTTGCGATGGCCAAGGATATAAGAGTCATCCTTATTAAGCTGGCCGACAGGCTCCACAACATGCGTACCCTTAAGTATCAAAAGCCCGAAGCACAGCAGAGGATCGCCAGGGAAACTCTGGAGATCTATTCACCGATCGCATCAAGGCTCGGTATCTCTAAGGTCAAGGTTGAACTGGATGACCTTTCTTTCAAATATCTCGAACCGGAAGCTTATTATGATCTGGCGGAAATGATCGCCCAGAGAAAATCAGAGCGTGAACAGTATATACAGACTATTGTCGATGAGGTATCGGTCCATATCAAGAATGCCGGTATCAAGGCGCATATCGACGGAAGGGTCAAGCACTTCTACAGCATATACAAAAAGATGGTCAATCAGAACAAGACCATTGACCAGATATACGATCTTTTTGCCGTCAGGATCATAGTGGACTCAGTGAAGGACTGTTATGCGGCACTCGGAGTGATACATGAGATATACAAGCCGATACCGGGCAGGTTCAAGGACTATATCGCCATGCCCAAGCCCAATATGTATCAATCACTCCATACGACCCTGATCGGTAGTTCGGGTCAGCCGTTCGAGATACAGATAAGAACCTATGAGATGCATAAGGCTGCCGAGTTCGGTATTGCCGCACACTGGAAATACAAGACCGCTTCGGACGGAAAAGTCGCATCCGATGCGGAAGAAGAAAAACTCGCATGGCTGCGCCAGATCCTCGAGTGGCAGCAGGACATGGCGGATAACAGGGAATTCCTGGATCTTCTGAAGTCTGACCTTGATCTTTTCGCGGACAGCGTATACTGCTTTACCCCGACAGGTGAAGTAAAGAACCTTCCCGCAGGATCGACGCCGATCGATTTTGCCTACAGCATTCATTCGGCCGTCGGTAACAAGATGATCGGAGCGAGGGTCAACGGCAAACTTGTTACGATAGATTACGAGATCAAGAACGGTGACCGTATCGAGATCATGACCAGCCAGAACTCAAAGGGACCTTCCCGCGACTGGCTCGGAATGGTCAAGTCTTCTCAGGCCCGTAACAAGATCAATCAGTGGTTCAAGAACGAATATAAGGAAGAAAACATCGTCAAAGGACGGGAAATGTTGCAAAACTACTGCAGATCCCGTTCGATAGATATAAACGAGATCGCACCTTACCGCGAGGAAATGCAGAAAAAGTACGGTTTCCAGAATTGGGAAGCGGTACTTGCCGCAGTCGGACACGGCGGATTAAAGGAAGGCCAGATCATCAACAAGATGCTCGAATTCCATGACCGTGATCATCCGAGGGAGATCACCGAAGACGACATCATGAAAGAGGTTTCCGATAATTCCGAGCGCGTGAACCAGCATATGAGATCAAGGTCGGGTATCGTGGTCAAAGGACTTCACGATCTGGCAGTCAGGTTCTCAAAGTGCTGTGCACCGATCCCGGGAGATGAGATCATCGGTTTCGTGACGAGAGGACGCGGCATCTCGATCCACAGGACGGACTGCGTCAATATCCTTTCGCTTCCCGAGACGGAAAGAAACAGGATAATAGAAGCCGAGTGGGAGAATCCCGCGGAAGAAGAGGGCGAAGAAAAGTATGTAGCGGAGATCCAGATCATAGCTACGAACAGGTCCGGACTACTGGTTGACATAACAAAAGCGTTTTCGGAAAGAGATATCGATATAATCTCTCTTAACAGCAGAGTTTCAAAATCGGGAATAGCTTCATTCCTTATGTCGTTCCAGGTACAGAATACACATGAACTTCAGAAGATGATGGATAAACTCATGGGTATCGACAGTATCATTGAGGTTGGACGAAGCACCGGTTAAAAAGAGGATTACTTATGGGAGAAATAAAGATCGGAAAGATCACACTGGGAATGTGTCAGACAAATACATATTTTGTATATCGTGAGGGCAGCTCGGACGCCGTGATATTTGATCCCGCAGACAGCGGGGAATATCTTTATGACAAACTGAAGGAAAACGGTCTTGAGATAAAGGCGATACTTCTGACGCACGGTCATTTTGATCATATCTGGGGTATCGAAGGCATCCATAAAAAGACCGAGGCCGAAGTCTATGCATCAGAAGACGAAAAAGATCTTTTATCCGACGATCGTAAGAACTGTTCCGCCCAGTGCGGCAGATCATGTAAGATCGATGCGGATCATTATCTCAAGGATGAAGAGATCCTGGATCTTTGCGATATGAAGATAAAGGTATTAAAAACACCCGGACATACCGAAGGCGGATGCTGTTTCTATATCGAAGAAGCGGGATTCCTTATTTCGGGAGATACGCTGTTTTGCGAATCGGTCGGCAGGACGGATCTTCCGACCGGATCAATGAGCACCCTCGTGCGGAGCATAAAGGATAAACTCCTTGTCCTTCCTAAGGATACCAAAGTTTATCCCGGTCACGGTTCTCCCACGAGCATTGAATACGAAAAGGAGTACAATCCTTTCTTATAGATCATGGATACTATCGTAGTTTTCGTTGATAATACAAGCTTTGATTATGACATACATTCCCTGGTTAAGGCTTTTTACCCGGAGTGTGATGTTACAGTTCTCGGACCGGATGATGATAAGGAAATCAGTTCTTCGGAAGGGTATCCCGATATCAGGATCTCCTTTGGCGATGATGAGATATTTCTGACCCTCATGGGTGAAAAGACATTCGGACACAAAGTTGAGATATCACCGGATTATGACAGGACCGTCATAAAGAATCTGCTCAAGAGGCTTTTATACACGGGTCTTTTCGGACTGACAGGGAAGACACTACCGTGGGGAACGCTTACCGGTATAAGGCCGACTAAGATCCCGATGCAGTTCCTTGAGGATACTTCGGAAGAAGATATCCGTGAGTACATGAAGGAAGTGTACATGTTAAGCGATGAGAAACTTGACCTGTGCATAGATATAGCCAAAAGGGAATATGGTATCCTGAAAAGCATTGATACCGAAAACAGCTACAGCCTTTATATAGGCATTCCGTTCTGTCCGACCAGATGCATGTACTGTTCGTTCACATCATATCCGATAGAAACGTGCAGGAAA
>JAIKZO010000117.1 GCA_024682115.1 Lachnospiraceae bacterium | reverse complement strand
GTGGATCTGAAGATCCGGATACCTTCTTATAGGAGAAGTGAAGTGACAGTAATAATTACATGCCAGTCCGAAGTGTCCGAGGCAGGAAGTGTTGTACTCTGCCCTTTGCATGCTCCTTAATGTCAGTCTGGAAATCAAAGCCTCTTCCGGTGTCCCCTCGATCTTTGTAAGGAGCTTTTGGATCTCTTTGGGATGGATCTCGCCTTCCGCTCCCCTTACCTTTATCGAATAGCCGAAATTATTGATCAGCGTTCCAAGTTTAAGGATCTTATCCTGTGCCGGAGTCCCGTGTGTTCTGTATATAAACGGACTTTCAAGATAATAAAAGTGTTCGGCTACCGTTTCGTTGGCCACAAGCATAAAGTCCTCTATTATCTTCTGCGATACTCCTCTCTCATAAGGAGCCACCTTTACCGGCTTGCCATGTTTATCGATGGTTATCTTACTCTCGGGTATGTCAAAATCGATAGATCCTCTGCGGTTTCTGTTAACCCTTATGATACCGGAGAGCTTTTCCATCAGTCTGAACATAGGGACACATGATGAGTATCTTTCCGTCAGTGCTTCATCGCCTTCCGAAAGGATCTTATTAACATCCGAATAATTCATCCTCTCGTTAACATTGATCACCGTCTCGATTATCTCATGATCGACAACTTCGCCTTTTTCGTTTATATCCATAAGGCATGAAAGTGCAAGTCTGTCTTCACCCATGTTAAGTGAGCAGATGCCGTTGCTCAATGCGTGCGGAAGCATCGGGATCACCCTGTCTACCAGGTATACACTGGTCCCGCGTTCAAGTGCTTCTTTATCAAGAGCAGAACTTTCCTGGACATAATTGGACACATCGGCAATATGAACTCCCAGATGGTATATCCCGTTCTCAAAGCTAAGTGAAACCGCATCGTCAAGATCTTTTGAATCTTCACCGTCAATCGTGACCATCAGGGTATCCCTTAAGTCCCTTCGCATATAAAAATCATTCTCGTTAAGGTCTTTGGCGACCCTATTAGCCTGATTCAGCACTTTTTCGGGAAAATCGACAGGAAGATCAAATCCTTTAATAACGGAAAGAATGTCAACACCCGGGTCGTTTTCATGTCCGAGTATCTCTATCACTTTCCCTTCGGGCTTTCTTCTTTTGTCACCGTAATCCGTAATCCGACATACGACTTTATGACCGGTAACCGCTCCCATGGAATCTTCTTTGGATACAAAGATATCCGATTCTATCTTCTGATCATCGGGGATCACAAAGCCGAATCCCTTAGCCTTATCATATGTACCTACGATATCCGTCAGATTATGCTTAATTATGGCATCAATGGTACCCTCAGCCCTTTTATCTCCCATCTTCTCTTTCGAGATATGAACTTCGACCGTATCCAAATGGAATGCACCGTGAGTCTTCTTATCAGGGATAAAAAGATCTTCTTCCATCCCCTCTATCTCAACAAAGCCGAAACCCTTCGGATTTGAGATATATGTTCCCGTATATTTAGTTGGTTCCTTACGTTTTTTGTTTCTTTTTTCCATATCAATACTTATTTCAATAAAAAAACATCCTGCCGTAAAGCAGGATGTCCGAATTACAGATCTTAAAAGATATTGAGGTTAAGTACGATAGAAAGTACCATGAAAAGTATGGCGAGCCACTTCGTTATCTTAACGAGTTTGCCTTCCATGGATCTTCCTTTATTCTTACCCCAATAGGTCTCGGCAGCTCCGGAAATAGCTCCGAGTCCTGCCTGCTTTCCTTCCTGCAAGAGTACAAGCGCAGTAAGCGCAATACATATTATAATGAAAACAATCTGAATGATGATCTTGATCATGTTTTTCTCCATACATGCCGCCACAGCGCGATCACGACATTATTTAACAGTAATACAGTTTAAAGCGCAAGTGATATAATATCACATCATCCCCAAGCCGTCAAGTTTACGGGATCAACGCATTATAGTTATCAACGGCCGTCATGAATGCCGCAAGCTGTTCTTCATTTAATGTGCTGAGATCGATGCCGTTCATGGCAGCCATGGTCTCGGCATCAAGCTTCTTCGGTGCTCCTGATGAATCTGTAGGCGCTACGGGAACGATCTCCACAAGCACACCGTCGGCTCCCGCCATATACTGCTTCTTATTGGCGGTAACCTCTTTTCCTATAGCCATAGAACCGTCTTCTTCAAAGAAATAAGGTATTCCGTCAACTTCCTGATATCCTGTCGCTACGGTTCCGTCACTTAATGCATAGAACATCTTGCCGTTATAAGCAAACCATGTGGTAGCCATGGCACCGTTAAGCAACGGATCAAAATACTTCATTCCTTTTCCGTAATCTATGAAACCGTACTGCATTGCACCGGAAGGATCAAAATAGAACGTGAAATTATCAACCTGGGTAGGTCCGATGGATGCCTTACCGTCATCGGGACTCATGTAGTACATTTTTCCGTCGGTATCAACATACCAGCCCTTGATGATATATCCGTAGGGATCGAACAGATACTTGGAATTCTCATGCATAACCCAGCCGATCTGCATCTTATAGTCCTTGTAATAGCGTTTACTTCCGTTATGGTCAAGGAATCCGTCTTTTATAATGAGTTTGCTGTAATCCTTATACTGATAATCAAGGTCAACATTTCCGTTGATCCCCGAAACTGATCCTTTTGAGGAATTCTGCCAGAAAGCACACGAAGGATAATCCAGCGAATCTCCGAACTGGGCAACCCATTTATCCCAGGGAGTCGCACCTATCCTGCTCTGGAAAAAATTCTTATATGAATATACCATCGGATAATATCCGGCAGCATCGACTATAATACAGAATGAGTTTATGATGTTATTGATCTCAGCTGTCGAAAGATCTTTATGGCATTTATCTTCTATATCAAATACAACCGGCATCTGAACCTGGTATGCGGCAAGCCACTGTGTAACAAGTACCGCTTCCATCGCTGCCTGCTCGGCATTGGTGGCGTATGAATATATATACACTCCGGTCTTTATACCGTTTGCCTGCGCATTACGCATGTTGTAATCAAAAGTAGGATCCAGTCCCGAATAGGTGCTTCCGACCCTGATAAATGCGAATTTGATGCCTGATCTTGCTACTGCGCCCCAGTCTATGACGCCCTGATATTTTGAAACATCTATTCCCCTGGCTATATTTCCGGATGAGGTAACCGCATTAGATTCTACGCCGGGCATAAGTGAAAGC
This sequence comes from Lachnospiraceae bacterium, assembly GCA_024682115.1. Lineage (GTDB taxonomy): Bacteria > Bacillota > Clostridia > Lachnospirales > Lachnospiraceae > JAILLW01. The sequence continues at coordinate 28,114 of JAIKZO010000117.1, read as the reverse complement.
AACGACACCGATAGTACCACGGCAATTAGCTTCTTTAATGTAGTCTTAAACTTCATTTATTAATTCCCTTCATAATTGATAAGCGGACAAATAATTGATATACTATTAAGGTATGAATTTATCCCACTAGGAGTTAGTATGCCGAATTTTTCAGATAAAATCAAGTCAATATTTGGTAAAAGCAAAATTTTGTCTCTCGATGACTTTCTCATAATGTGTATTCTGACCGTGGCATTTACCATCATGGTCTTTTTCAAACTCGGTAATACTTATGCCCCGATCGATTATTATCAGACCACTGAGGAAAACAGAGATATCGTTATCGATTTCGGTGATTATATAACAGTCGAAAAACTGCATATCTTCCTTGGAAATTATGACAGTCGTAAATTATCTATATCAACTTTCAATGAAGTTACCGGCAAATGGGAAATAATCAATTCAGAAGCAAATGTCGGTTCTGTATTGCAATGGAATGATATCGATATTTATTATACACTTCGCTATCTCGGTCTTGTCAGTACCGATGATAAAGCGGTATTTAACGAGTTCGTATTCACAGGTCCCGACGGGATCATAACACCTGTAAATACAGCCGATTATCCCGAGTTGTTTGACGAGCAGGATATGTATCCCACGACCGAACAGGCTACATATATGGACGGGACAATGTTTGACGAGATTTATTATGCCCGCACGGGATATGAGTTCAACCACCACCTTCCGGCATATGAGACAACACATCCTCAGCTCGGAAAATGTCTGATAGCCCTCGGAATGAAAATATTTGGAACCAATCCGTTCGGATGGCGTATTATGGTAGCCTTATTTGGCGTATTCTTTGTTCCTCTAATGTATATGTTTGCCAAAGTCATTTTCAAAGACACCTTTATTGCTACATGCGTCGGTGTTTTCATCACATTTGACTGCATGCATTACACATTGAGCAGGATCTGTACTATAGATATTTTCGTGGCTTTCTTCATTATATTAATGTATTACTATATGTACAGGTATTTTGAAGCTGACCGGGAATATCGTCAAACAAAAGAAAGCAAAAAAGATGCGTTCCCGCCCAAGCAGGTATACATGCTGCTCGCACTTTCCGGTATAGCTATGGGAATGGCTATATCCACAAAACTTACGGGGGTTTATGCCGCAATAGGTCTGGCCATACTGTTCTTTATGCATCTTGTTGGATTCTGGCCCAATAAGCAGGCAAAAAAACTTTTCTGGTTCTGTGTCCTGTTCTTTATTGCTCTTCCGTTGGTGATTTACACCCTTCCTTATATTCCGGTCGTTGAAGCCGGTGCATTAACAGGAAGCACGGACAGATCGATATCCGCTTCGAACGGAATGATCTACATAGGTTACGGATGGACGGGTCTTATAGCCAAAACGGTTAGGAATACCAGCTATCTGATCAATTATCATAAAAATCTGACAGCTACGCATCCCTTCCAGTCTTCTGCACAGTCTTGGCCTTTCATTTACAGGTCTTTGCTTGCGGCAAACGACCGTGTAAAGACATATGTTTCGGGAGATACTACCGTATATATCAACTCTTCCGTAAGTTATATCGGAAACCCCGTGATATGGTGGGCTTCAATTCCCTGCGTTTTATTTACGTTCTACAGCTGGTTTGCAAAAAAAGACCGTACCGCAGGATTCCTTTGCATAGCTTATCTTGCTCAGTATCTTCCCTGGTTCGGAGTAAACAGATGTATCTTCATATACCATTATCTTCCCGCAATGTTATTTGCAATGTTCATGATGGGCTATACCATCCAGAAGATCCTTCAATGGAATGAAAAAAGCAAGAAATTCGTTTACGCATTTCTTGCTTTGGCAATAATCATGTTCTTTATATTCTTCCCTGTTATCTCGGGAGTTCCTGTTGCAGATACATGGGGCAACAAGTTGGAATGGTTTGATACATGGGCATTGGTTTAATATGATGAAGGCTCTTCTTCATCGATATTAAGAACCAAATCCTCAAAGTCTTCGGTCTCATCCGTATCGGTTGTGTACTGATCGGATCCTGAAAGATCATATTCTTCAATACCGGATTCTTCAGAAAGATCATCTGTAAAGTCGGATTCCACAAAAAGATCATCTTCTTCAGACTCAGAACCGGCAAAAAGATCTTCATCCTCTTCATATGTAATAACATCGGACAGTTCTTCTTCGGGGCTGTCCTCTTTTATGTTCTCGCATACAAGTTTATATAGGTCATAACCTATAAATGTAATGAGCGAAAGCTGAATGATGGAAACATACTTAAGATCCATCACTCTGAAAGAAATGAGATACGGTGTTGAAATGCATATGGAAACAAACATCAATCCCACAGTGACAGGTATTCTCTTCGGTCTGAGCATGCAATAGATTATAGCTGTCAGATCGATCAAAAATCCATATCTGTCATGCATATGGGGAAGTGTGTATAGTGTTATGCAGAGGGTAAAGAGTGCCAACGTAATGGTGAGATCATTGGTAAGCTCAACGTTCCTTACATATATATAATATGCAACAAATCCAAGCAATATAAGCGTAAGGAACATTCCTGCTCCTGTAACTTCGTTCATATGATGGTTTGAATCTATCGTTTCATCCAACAGAGCGTAAATGTTCGGATATTCAAGCGTTCCCCAGGGATAAAAATCCGATTGGTTAAAATATATCAGCAAAAGATCTTTTAAAGGTCTTCCGAACAGCCATGCGGGGATCTGAAAAACAAAAAAAATGATCGGAATATAAAGGATATCCTTTAATTTGACCGTTTTATGCTTAAGATACATTATCACTATGAACGGCAGGATAAAGACCGTCTGCAGCTTAAACGTAAACGCAAATGCAAGGAAAATAAAGGTCCAGGTACTGTTCTCTTTATAGAAAAAATATAAAGCCCAAAGAATAAATGAAGTGTATATGATATCGCACTGACACCAATAGGCACTGTCCAGGACAACCAGTGGACAAAGCAACAGTGCACTCATGCCGAAAATACCTTTTCTTACGCTTCCCGTAAGTTCATATACTATGGCAAAAACAGCAAATGCCGCCACATAATCAAAGAATACCGAAATAGACTTCAACGCATAAAGCGTATTATCGATCCCTGACACCAGGCACATCAGATACATGTATGACGAAGAATAATTTGAAATCTCCGTACCCAGCGACGGGAACCCGCCCAATGACTTTATCTGATCCATCCAGATCTTTAAAAATCCGTAATAATCAGCTGATTCAATGGGAAATAGCTTTAATCTGACGAAAAAAGCCAAAACCATAAGACATAACATAAAGATCAAATCGACCATTTTAAAAACGATCGATTTGATCCTTATCTCGTAATTCAAAAAAATATCCAGTTTACTCTTACTGCCCATTTTCTATGGCATCCTTATATCTGATAGTTTTTGCACTCTCGGCATACTTTTCCATCCAATCACGACCGGGAGCCTGAAGGAAAGTGATAATATTGGATTCCTTACCATTATATAATTCCACTACGATAGCATCGTAATGCTGTTCTCTGAAATCATAATTATATACAATATAAAGCCCGGGACGTCCGTCGATCATAATCCTGTCGTACTGCGTCACATCGATGCTTATATCCATTCCGTATGTTTCAGAAAACTCGGAATCTATCTTATTCTTATACTCTTCCTTGGTATATTTGGTAATATCTTCATCAGAGTCATATAATATCTGATTTATCGAAGACAGATCCTTCTTATCCTTAGGGATATATTCACCCTCATAATCAGAAGGAACAAATCCTTTAGGAAGTTCGCAGACAATCTCGGATCCTCCGAAATTGTACTCTGATTCATTATACTCTTCTACTATCTTGTCGGATTTTACTTCTTTGATAACAGTATCAGAATCAGCAGCGGTTTTATCCACTGCTGATTCTGTATTATCAGTCTGAGAAGTATCGACATTACTGTTGCCACAGCCACTTAATACCATTATGGCTATAAGTACCAGGCAGACAATTCTTTTTTTCATCTGAATACTCCTGAAATTATTTATTTAGTTTTCTTCAAACCGATAATTCCGGCTCCGGCGGCTCCAAGTGAAGCTGCGAGTCCTGCGAGATAAGCGAACAGTGCAAGGCTATCTCCAGTTGCCGGTGCTCTTCTCTTACCGAGAACAGCCTTATCCATACCACGTCTTGCACCAAGAACATCGCTTCTAGATCTCTGTGCTCCAAGTACTGACTGTACAGGAGTAGGTGTAGGAGCTGACGGCGGTGTTACATTCGGTGTAGGTGCAGGCGTCTCATCAGGCGTAGGTGCCGGTGTAGGTGTCTCGTCAGGTGTCGGAGGAGGTGTAGGTGTCTCATCCGGCGTAGGCGTAGGCGACTCTACAGGAGTAGGAGTAGGCGTCGGCGTCTCATCAGGTGTAGGCGTAGCCGTAGGTGTTGATGTAGGTGTGCTAGTCGGCGTACTCGTAGGAGTAGGTGTCGGCGTGCTTGTAGGTGTAGGAGTAGGCGTCTCCGTAGGTGTAGGAGTCGGTGTCTCCGTAGGTGTAGGAGTAGGCGTCTCCGTAGGTGTAGGAGTAGGCGTCTTAGTAGGAGTAGGCGTCTCCGTAGGTGTAGGTGTAGGAGTCTCCGTAGGCGTCGGTGTAGGCGTCTTAGTAGGAGTAGGCGTCTCCGTAGGTGTAGGAGTCGGTGTCTCCGTAGGCGTCGGCGTAGGTGTCTCCGTAGGTGTAGGAGTCGGTGTCTCCGTAGGCGTCGGTGTAGGCGTCTCCGTAGGCGTCGGTGTAGGCGTCTTTGTAGGAGTAGGTGTCTCCGTAGGCGTCGGCGTCGGTGTCTCCGTAGGTGTAGGTGTAGGCGTCACTGTAGGAGTAGGCGTAGGCGTCTTGGTAGGAGTCGGTGTCTCCGTAGGTGTAGGTGTAGGCGTCACTGTAGGCGTCGGTGTAGGCGTCTTAGTAGGAGTAGGCGTAGGCGTCTTGGTCGGAGTAGGCGTCTCCGTAGGTGTAGGTGTAGGAGTCTCCGTAGGCGTCGGTGTAGGCGTCTTTGTAGGAGTAGGTGTCTCCGTAGGTGTAGGTGTAGGAGTCTCCGTAGGTGTAGGTGTAGGCGTCTTAGTAGGAGTAGGCGTCTCCGTAGGTGTAGGAGTCGGTGTCTCCGTAGGCGTCGGTGTAGGCGTCTTGGTCGGAGTAGGCGTCTCCGTAGGTGTAGGTGTAGGAGTCTCCGTAGGCGTCGGTGTAGGCGTCTTTGTAGGAGTAGGTGTCTCCGTAGGCGTCGGTGTAGGCGTCTTTGTAGGAGTAGGTGTCTCCGTAGGTGTAGGTGTAGGAGTCTCCGTAGGCGTCGGTGTAGGCGTCTTTGTAGGAGTAGGCGTCTCCGTAGGTGTAGGAGTCGGAGTTACTGTAGGTGTGGGTGTAGGAGTAGGCGTACGCTTGGGTGTAGGTGTAGGTGTAGGCGTAGGCTTATCCGTAGGTGTAGGTGTAGGCGTAGGTGTAGGTGTACGCTTAGGTGTAGGCGTAGGTGTAGGAACCGGTGTAGGTGTCGGTTCAGGCGTAGGAGTCGGGTTAGGTGTAGGTGTCGGCTCCGGCGTAGGGATCTCTATACCTCTTACGTATCCATGAACCTCGTTTCCGGAATTAGCTACAGAGTATGTATCAGCAATAACACCACCGTTGATCGTACAGCTGTTGATGATGTTTGCCTTAGGCGCAACTATAACTCCGGCAACAGTATTGGCCATGTTAACATCGCCTGTGTAATCTCCAAAGTTCCACATGCAGTATGCAGCTTTGTCAACACTGTTGTTGAGAGCCATCAGGTACTGGACATCCGGCTGACCATCCTTCCGTGCATCCGTCATGTTCTCAAGGTTTATGATTACTGTAGTATGCTTGCTTGCAGCAGTATTAACCAACTTTTCAAGATTAGAATTTAACGTCCAATCATATGAATTAAGGATGCTGCTCGAATTCAGGGTTACCACAATAATATCGTTTTCTTTGATTAGTCTCGGATTGTTGGCAAGAGTAGATATAGCATTAGAAGTCTGCCATGAATCTGAAGTATTATTCTTGAATGCTTCAGTCAGGTTATCTCCTGCAGTAGCGATCTCAGCCAGATTTCTGTCTGTATCGATCACATCTTCATATTCGGGATGCTCTCTCTTGAACTTCTCAAGCTTAGCTCTGTCTTTGCTGTTTGAAAGATCAATAACGTTAGTTCTGGCATCAGCCTGTCCGTCATGATCAAGAGCTTCCTGAGCGGTGCCCTTGAGCATATCATCATCTGCTACGATAATGGTTCCGAGGAAATTATCTGTTCCGCCTGAGAAGTTCTGAATTGTTCCATTATGATCGGGATCGCCGGCATATGAGTATCCGCTGCCGGGCTGAGACTGTCCGTCAGAGTTGAATCCCATCGTGCCATCAAGATCTCCGGCTACAAAGTTACCGCTTATATGTGTCTGATCCCACTGTCCGTTAGTTCCCTTAACAGTATCAGCGTAAACGGTAAATCCGTTTGCTACGGATAATTCACTCAACCATGCTGTCAAAGCAGCCTTCTGGGCAGGTGTCATTTCTTCCTTGCTGACAACACTCTTATCCCCTGAGGCATAACTGGTGGTGCTATAGTTTGCTGCCAGCATGTTTGCTGCTGCGGCAACCTGAGAAGAGTACATTGTACTGGCTGATCCTGAAAGGTTGCGGCTTACAGCAACCCCTCCTGTTGCCTCAGACTGCTCCAGGATACTCTGCACCAGAAGGTTATCCGCGTTAACACCTTTACTGGTAACCTGTAATGACTTATTTAATGTATAAGTATAATCTCCGTTCTCATCTATACCAACCTCAGCAGACTTTCCAATAACCTCTGAAAGGCCATCAACGAATTCCTGAGCTTCTTCATCAGTCTCGGGCTCTTTCTCAGGCATTAGTTCTCTGAGAGTAACTATTTCATCTTCAGATCCTTCTTCGGGTTCTGCTGTGGGTTCTTCGGATTCGTTTTCTTCTTTATCTATATCTTCGTTATCATTCGATTCGGGAGAGGTGCTAACCTCAGCAGTGGGAACTGCTGTAGGTTCAAGAGTCGGCTCAGCTGTCGGCTCGGGAGTGGGCGCAGGAGTAGGAGTTGCAGTAGGAACTGCAGCTACTTCTTCCTTTTCTTCTTCGGCGCCGCAGTATTTGCAGACACCGTCTTCAAAGGTACACTTCTCGAGTTCGGATACTTCGCACCCTTCAACTGTGCAAGACTTAACATGATAACCATATTCACATCCTTCATGCGAATAAGTGAACTCATGCAAATGACCGTCTTCCCCGATCTGGGCGATAGCTTCTTCGGTTTCGGGCTCAACTGGCGCCTCTGTCTCATCTTCTGCCTCATCGGATACGGGAATGGAATCAGGAGTTAATCCTTCTTCATCATCCGATAATTCCAGATTGTTCTCCGAAACTTCTTCATTATAAGAATCTTCAGCTTCGGAACCGGCCTCTTCACCAGTACCTTCTTCTGAATATTCGTCACCGGCCTCTTCAGCAACATCCTGCTCTTCTGATCCGGTTTCTTCTGTAACGGATTCTTCTGATCCGCCTTCTTCTACTGTCTGTTCAACGACAGCACCTGCGTCATCGGGGTCCCCCTCGGCAGCGAATGTTCCAAAAACGTTAACAGCAACTACTATCTCTATGATCAGCAGTGCTATCAGCCTTTTTGATCTCCTTGAAATCTTGTTCATACTTTTTCCCTTTCGGGCCTCCCAAATTTAATGAATCGATTATTTCTACTTTTGAAGGCAGGGCATAATGCCACCCACTCACCTTCATTTACCATTTTATGTCAAATAACGTACCGGTTTCAACCCCTTTATTGAATGTAGGAGAATTTTGTTAAAAATGACAATGGAAAGCGTTTTTTCTGAATATTTTAGATTTTTGCAGATCGAACCGAATGTTCAATATCGTTAATTAATTATCGTAATTCCGTTAATCGTAAATAAGCGGTAAAAAAATTAGAAAAATATTGCCTCGAAGTCCTATTCGGGTTCATAATACCCCGGCCAGAATGCCCTTTTGGTACTTTTGTCCGATTTTTTGTTAATTGTTATTAAAACTATTTTGACGTTTTGGGGTTTGAAAAGGATGATTTACAATGATTTTCTTTAATTATTTTGATTTACGCTAATATATTTTTATTTTGGTTTATATCGTTTTAACTATTCCGTTGTGCAAATTGCACAAAAAGATTTCATTTTCATCGGTACTTTAGTTTCATTTTTTTATTACGAAGGTACCAATTTTGACTCGTTTATAGTGAGAGTAAACAATATTTTACCTATACGGGCCCAATTCCGAAAAATGTGGTCACATGCCAAAGCCAAACAGATAGTAAAGATGATAGAACAGATCTCTGCGATATCCCTGAAGATAATCACCGGAATCAAGCATGAATACCAGGCACTGGTATATAACTTCGAATATTACGAATACGATCAGGGTCCAGGTAAGGGCATTGTAGACTCCCGTCTTTTTTATCTTCTGAATACTGATAACGTTAAGTACCGCAATACCGGCCGCTATCATCCATAAGAACGAAAAATCAAAGAAGTACCTGGCCAGGAGGCCTGAATTGATCGTGTCAAAGACCATGATCATCAGAGCTATCACTACAGAAGCTATTGAAATAAGCCACATAGTCGCACGTTTCTTAAGTTTCGAAGCATAAAAGAACGGAATAAGCGCTAGAAGCGAGAACGGGCTGGACATAAATATCCCGCCATACGTAGTTTCCTGGATAGTCTCACCCATATACTGAGTGTCCATCCAGACATTTCCAAAATAAGGATATTCGGGCACAAAATTAACAGGATGGAACAGATATACCGAAAATCCGAGCGGGATCCTGTCCCATACGAACCCTCTGTTACGCATATCGTTAAATGTCAGATTATAGAACGCTCCAAAGTCAAAAGGCGAACCGAACCTCAGCGCATTGTACGCCATCAGAAGCCCGCCTATCACCAGCATGGGGACAAAAACGCACACTATGGCCAATATGCCGTCTTTAGTCCGTAAATAGGCAAAATCGAACGCAAAACACCTCAGTATAAGGACTCCGAGTATCACAACAAGGAATACCTGAGGTCTGCATCCGGCAACCAGAGCCGTAAACACTGAACCAAGTACCAGAAATACCTTGTTAAGTCTTAAAATCTTTTTCTTCGGATCTGAAGGAAGTGCCTTTGTATATGCCCACATACCCAGCAAAGAAAACGCTACAGCGTAGATTATGGGAACAGAATATAGATCCGGCCGTTTGGTCACATAGACAACATAGCTTCCCAGCAAAGTCAGTTCCGTCAAAAGAAACCACATTGCCACCGAAGTCTTTTTTGCAAATCTCATGATGATCTCATCGTAAAGAAGTATAAACCCCAATAAGATCAGCAAAACTCCTATATAGCACACGGTATAATTGTGGATATGATGGCCGGTGATCAGATAGTATGGCCAATAAACGATAACAGCCGGGACTACTCCGAAATACACATAGTACTTGCCGTTATAATATGCGTGATCAAAATACCACTCGCCGAATTCCATGATCTCTGCCCTGGCGCTCATATCATAGGGATTTTCCATGTTTTTCAATTTATCGCACGGTTCGTCAAGTATGGAAAGCTGCCCTGCCGAAAAAGCTTCAGCAAGCTCCTGATACTGCATAGTATTCACTCCACCCTCGCCCTGATACATGGGATTAACTCCGTTGACCCATTTAAGTATCAATGCGTTCGCGGCAAAATAAACCACAAGCATGATCAGTTTGAATCTCAGATCCAGCCCCGAATACTTTATCTTATGCAGAAATGATGAAGGTCTGAAAAAGAATACTAGCAAGGCAAAAGCAAAGACCAGAACAACCCGTTCCCATCTGAAAAATAATGGTATCACGGGATTAAAGACAACTTCAACCGATATCGTTCTGTTATCGCCCGGATATACAGCCATGGCAAGAGCTTCGGTATCTCCGTAAAAATGGAATGTAACATATTTGCTCCTTGGCACGTCGGACGCGATCACGCGATGGCTCATGCCGTAATACTGCTTGTGGGAATCATCCATTCCGTTAAAGTCTACACGTAAAATACTCCCGAATTCAGATTCCAGGTCATCTTCTACCAGTATGTTTACATATGCGGTTTTTATTTTTTGTGAAATATGACTGAATTCAAGCGCCTTATCACCGGGTTCGGTTTTATATCTTCCGTCGCCGATATCCGTCATGCCATAAACAGCTGTGGGCGACATGGCAAAAGGTTTATTGAACAAAGACGTCCAGTGCTTGTAATTGAACACGAACAATTCCACGAGGATCGCGCTCATGAGCATGACAAAGACCGCAAGATAACGGTCAATGTTCTTTATTTCAGGCAGTTTGAACATACCCTTAAAGAAATCCTTATAAAATTGGAGTCCGAAATACTTTTTAGCCTTGTTCATATCACATAATGTACATATTGTTATAAACGACTACCAACCCGACAGCATTAAGGCACATTCCGAATACCATCAGCGGAACCTGATATTTCCCGGCTTCCGGCACCTTCTTAAGGCCCAGGATCGAAACCAGGAACAACCAGGGAAGTATATCATTTGAGTAACGGTTGCCGAAATGCCATCCTCCCATGGTCTTATGCATCATGGTGATGATCATATAAACAACACAAAGAACTATGATAAGCAGTTCAAAAAGAGCAATCCTATATTCCTTTTTAACGAATGTCAAAACCACCATTGCAACGGCAAAAAGAACAAACGGACTAACTATCAAGAAATTGAGATTTCCGAAATGATCTATGACCATTCTCCCGTTTTCGTCAAATTCCGGAATGTTGAGCAATAACCTTAAGTCATTTGAAAAATAGAAAATATCAAACTGCCCGTGCTCCGCTTCCACAAATTCGGGAAGATAATTATGTCCGAATTCAAGCGGGTTATCAAATCGAAGGAAGTTAAGCAGCATATATGAAAATGCTATCAATACCGTCGGTATCGCATTTAGCAGGTTCTTTTTAATGATGCCCAAAAGGCCGATCTCAGGATCTTTTTCTTTTTCCTTAGTATAAATGATATATAAAAGAACCGGTATGAATACAGCCTGCATAGGCCTGCAGCCCACTGAGCATGCCCAGAACGCCAAAGAAAGCGCATTCTTTCCTTTATACGCATAGTATACGGACATGACTGAAAGGGCAAAGCACATGGTTTGCGCAATGAACCAAACCCACGGATTAAGCATGTTAAATGTCACATTGGTCCCCAGCATAACGAAAAGCGATGTGAGTGCGGCTATCTGCGGTCTTTTTATAAACAGCAGCGCCAGTTTATACAAATAGACGATTGTAACGATGTCAATAGCCCAGATCACCATCGCATCCGGAGTATTGCTTCCGAAAAGGAATGTTAACGGAAAAAGTACATACGAAGGAAAAGGCGGAAAAGAAACATAGTACTTGCCTTTATATTCCGCAAGTTCCAGATGATAATAGTTTTCCCCCAGATCCAGACGCCCGTGCCTCCACGAATCGGCCTGAAGTGCATAACTGTTGTACGTATTGTGTGTATAAGGCCCGTTTCCGGTAAATATCCACATCAGGCACAGATATACAAGTACCGTCAGTGCGCAGAGTATACAGTATTCAGTTTTCTTCCTGCTCTTCGTCTCCATCTTGCACTCTTACCCGTTTATTTTTTAAGAATAGCTTGTATAACCACTGTCTTACCGCATAGTTATAGATCATCTCGCATACAAATGCCACCGCAAGAGATATGGCAAACACTACAGCTACATATTCAATATAATAAAGAAGAACATAGCCAAGGACCATGCCTCCCTTATTGAGTTCAAGTATCTTATCCCTGAGTCCCATCGTCTCATATATCACAAGCTGATGAGCCAGGAATACGTAAAACATCTTAGAGCCCAGGAAATCAATGATCCCGGAAGCTCCTCTGTGCTTCACAAGAGAGTCATTAAACGAATATATGAATATGAAAAGGCCGGCCGCCGTAAAGAAGCACGGTGTACACTGCAGCCACCTGAAACGATTTTCGTAGACATTGAATTTATTGAACATTGACATCTGAAGCGCATATTTTACGATCACGCCCGAAACATATATCGCAGCGCCTATCAAAGCCGTGTACGGGATACGCTCCTTCATTTTCGGAATGATCACTGAAAGTTCATATCCTAAAAGCAGGAAAATGAGGTAATAACTCAATCCGAACTGTGTATCTTTATCCATCATGGCTTTACCGAGCGCGTACTCGAAATCGACGATAAGAGAGCCTGCGATCGAAATAAGAAGAACTATCCTTCGTATGATGTTCCTGTTTTTCTCATCGCGACAGATATAAGCAAGCAGCGGGAAAAGAATGACAAACTGCAGATAAGCACTCACAAACCAGAGATGATTGCCGGGGCTTTGTCTGAACAGGAATCCCCACAAAGCAGACCAGTCCTGGCCAAACCTCTTAACGCCATATGCGCAATAGATTATCTGAAATATCACTGAAGGGATCCAGATATTGATAAAGAAGGTCTTTATCTTATAAATATATGCGGATAACACATCGTTATCACTCAGAACTCTTCCAAAGAAGAAAAACCCGGTGATAAGGAAGAATATCGGCACATCATCCGCTATGATCGTAGAAAGCAATAATCTTCCTCCGACCATCTTTTCCTCTACTATGGGGTAGATCTGGGCATGGGCCATAATGACCAAAATGCAGCCTATAAGTCTCAGGAGTTCAACCGCGGGTTGTCTGTTCTTACTCTTTTCCATTTAATCAGCCTCCAGTTTATTTCTTAGTTACAGCTTTTAAAAATCTGCTTCTTATCTGAGTATACCATTTTGTATATACTATCAACGCCGCAAATGACAGCAGCGAAATGATCTCACATATCCTCCATAAAGCAGGTTCACGATATCTTACAGTGATATTCCCCGAAAATCCACCCTCGGGAATAACACGCAACCTGTTATTATTATCCCCTCTTTCTATCCTGACAGAAGCACCCGTATCGGCCTTGGCTTCATATCCGGGATAGTAGAATAACGGAAGGTCAAGATATCCGCCCTCTCCTACTGCAGAGATGGCTATATCAAATCTGTTCGCATTCCGGATTACATCCGTATAAATGACATTACTTCCGGTGATATCTCTATCGGTTTCGGTCCTGTTACAGTCCGTCCCCTCATAAAGATATTCATAGCCGATAAGATCAGTTGTATTTAACCCGATATCATCATAAACAACTTTCGCCGGTGCATTATATAAAACCTTATATACATAGTCGAGGACCTGATCCGCATTGACCAGTGCGACCACTATCAAAATTATCATAGAATACTTCTTCAGGTATTTCTTCTTGGCAGTAGTAAAGAAAAATACGGTAAACACGCTGAATATGACGATCGACATGGTTATATATCTATAACAGACGTTTACCCTTGTAATAAACTTGGAAGCAAGCGGAAGCACCCTTTCAATAAAGTCATACGGGAAGAGGTTTGTAGCCATGAACGTTGACAAAAAGCCCAATCCCATGACCAGCATGGCAGTTCCTTTCCTATCGCTTAACTTATTCTTTGCATACAGATATAAATATATGGCAACGAGAACAACGAATCCGTTTCCGACCGGCATTGACATCCTGGCGTTAAGACTTGAAAGATATGCCCAATTGTAGGATGCGCTGCCGGAACTGTGCTGTGCAAATACTTCGGCAAGGCTTAGACCGTAAAGCTGGAAATCGGCACTGTACCCGTTTTCGGTATGCAGCCGCAACGGTTCTTTCATTAGTCTCAAAAGAGGGATCACAAACCACAGATTCAGCAAAACGGTAAAACCGCCGATCTGAAGCAGATTATACAGTACTCTTTTACTTATGGTCTTCTTCCATTTAACTATCATAAAGATGCCTAGGAAGATCGATATCATGATACATGTAAGAATATGAGTCTGAATGATGCCGGAAAAGCCCAACGCGGCGATGCAAACGGCTTTTCCGAATTCTTTTTCATCTGTTTCATCCGAATAGACCTTATAAAACCCATATATTACGAGCGGAATGAACATCATTCCCGAGAATTCGCCAAAAGCTCCGCGAATATAGATGCAGCAAAGTCTGTACGGAGCACAGGTATAAAGGAATGATGCCAGTAATGCAACTTCCTTCTTTTTGTTGCTCATCGAATCAAAGCATAGGAATGCCGTAAGCGCAGTTGCCAGATTGACCGCAAGAACGAATGTCTTATATGAATCCTGTATAGAAAAGCCCAGAATCCTCATGACTGCAGGAAGCAGCAACGTTATATCGCCATACATCGTCGAAACGGCATAGCCATATCCGTAGCACCAGTTACTCTGGATTTTTACCGGGATATCCCCTATCAGAAGGGCTTCCTTAAGCCCTTCTATCCTCATCAGATGGAAATTAAGATCATGACCTATAGTGATAAAACGAGCAAAAATACCCATTGACGAGATCAGAACGATAAACGTTATTCCAAGAATAACAAAAGAATTGTCAAAAATGACCTTTCTCTTTATAAATCCCAGAATGATCAGGCAAAATACAAGATAAATAAGTAATGCACGGAAAACCAGATTCAGTTTCGAATTATCCGCGGTCGAAAAACGAAGATCGTTGATCAGCAACGGGCCTTCTCCGCCGCGCAGTCTTACGATTATCAGATCACACTTATCATTTAGCCAGATATTGAAATCGGCCTCACGGGCATTCCTGGAAAGAAACGGGCTGTCGGCTTTAACGCTTTTTGATCCCAGGACATGAGGTATGACTTCAGCCGTTACATCATCAGCAGATTCATACGAGAGCGAAATATTATATATTCCTTTGGGAAAGTCATACTGAACATAAGCATCATACTGATTACTTTCCTCATAGAACGTGATCATGTCATTGGTCACCTGAATATCCACTTTCGGGCTTTTCAGAATCAGGAATAATCCCACCAGCAGGATCAGTGTTGCGGCGCCATGCAAAATAAAGCACCACATATTATCATCAAATAGTTTTCTTATCTTTTCTTTATCCATACTATGCTCTTGTCCCCTATCAAGCCTATCACAGTCTGATCATTTCTATATTTGTTCCTGACATAATATATCCCGCAGGAATTGCACATACCGAATTGTTTGCCAAGTATAACTTCATTTCCGCATTTAGAACATACGACCGGCGCCTTATAGTCATCCACATATACGGTTTCGCCATCCGTTATCTCATCTTTTCGCGGAAGAACCGTCACAACATTTTCCGGTTCATCCTTGTTAACGATTTTTTCTTCCGCAACGGAAGCAGAAGGAGCATCGACTTTTATCTGTTCGGTCTTTTCGATTTTTGAAGTTTCCTGCGGTTGTGCAAAAGCTAACCTGTCAAGCAGGTGTATTTTTTCAGCGATCTTGTACAGTATCTCATAAAACTTATTGATGACTATCGAAAGCACAAGGCAGGAAGCCACAAAGATAAGGAACGACACAAATGAATTGTTCGGCTTATATATGAGCCTTGCTACCGCACCATAATAAAAGATCAGGAACGTATGCATGTAATACATATTGCTGCTGTGTTTTCCGACAAATCCCATGCATTTCTGCGTAAATGATGTATATCCGAAAAGCTCATATAGTGCAGGGATCAGTGCCGGAACAAATACATAATCCATTGCAGCTTCATTTCTGCAGACAAGAATGATTATGATAGCGGCAACAGAGATAAATTTTCTGAAGAATAAAGGTAAAGAATGTATCCAGTTTATCAATCCAAGCAGGATATCGTATTTTCCGAAAACAGTCCCTAAG
The DNA here is from genome assembly GCA_024682115.1 of Lachnospiraceae bacterium. Lineage (GTDB taxonomy): Bacteria > Bacillota > Clostridia > Lachnospirales > Lachnospiraceae > JAILLW01. The sequence continues at coordinate 12,238 of JAIKZO010000117.1, read as the reverse complement.
AGAACACAGGCCAATACTTCAATTTTGGAAAAATAATCATTGAGTATGGCATTATTCCTAAGGAAATCAAATCCTTCCTGATATGAAAGGGAAGATAACGCCTGGAAAAGGAACATGAAAATAAGTATCTCGCCGATCTCGACGAAACATGAATTGCGTTTTTTATTGAGATATACAAAAACGAGACCTATGAGAACTGCTTTAACATAGAAAAAGAAAAACCACCACTCGATATTATACGAGCAGGAAAGACCGACCAGGGTGTAAACAAAACCCGTCAGATCAAAATTACTGAAAACCCCGCAGGTATAACCGGCTTCGCAATACTGCTCCTGATGAGCAAAGAACATAAAACCTATAGGTACAAATACAAAAAATATCTTCCAATAGTTTTTATATAGCGACCATAGCTTGTTGGTAAAAAAATGAGGCCTTTCAAAACATTTATATATTGCATAGCCGCCGAGGAAAGCAAATATGGTAACGCTGATATTACCCTGCTTGGCAAACCACATCGTAAGACTCTTCCCCGCAATAATGAATTTAGGCGGAAATGTGGTACCCAGATAGTAGTTTCCGGGAGAATTGCATAAATGGTGCCACATGAGCAAGAGGATCGCGAATCCTTTTATAAATCTCGTATCAGCCGATGTGAATCCGGTTTTCGGCATCACCGGTCCGTTTGTTTTTTGTTTTGAATTCTTCCCCATTTTGTAATACCCTCCGAGTTTTACTATATCATAACAGTCGCTTTTTTACAAACAAGGATTTTGGATATCCTGTATCCGCCATGCGAAAAAAGCACTCAGGCTTTATCGGTATATATAGTGCACGAATATCCGGGATTGACTTTTCGAATATCACGTGTTATCCGTTCCGTGATCTCTTCATCAGGTGTCTTCAGATCATAAGGGATGACCAGATCAAAGGCGAGTCTGGTCTCCGCTCCTTCGTGGACCAGTCTGAAATCATGAAACTTAAGTTCGCATGAATAGTCTGTGTTTGCGGAATGAATAATGCTTTCAAGAACAGCCTTCATCCTCTCCGTCTCCGGATCATCCACAAGGACCGGGTCCATATGTATCGTCACATGACATCCGAAACGCTCCGAGATGTCATTTTCTATATCATCGATGATGTTGTGCAGTTCCATGATGTCTCCGTTGCACGACACTTCCACATCAAGCGAGATTATGACTCTCCCCGGTCCATAGTCATGGACTATGAGATCATGCATTCCGAGGATACCCTGTTCGGTATGCTCACTGCACATCACTATCTCTTCTATTTCTTTGACCGTTTCCGGCGAAGGAGACTTGCCAAGGAGCGGACTTAATGTCTCCCTGATCGCATTTATGCCGGCCCACATCACGAAGAGCGCAACGATAATGCCGCCGTATCCGTCAAGCCTTAATCCCGTCAGCTTTGAAACAATGCCGCATATAAGAACAAGTGCGGTAACAAGGACATCTGAGGAAGAATCTATCCCCGTAGCCCGCATAGCCGCAGAATCTATGAGCTTTCCGATGCGGAAATTATATGTCGCTATATAGATCTTGGTTATGATCGAAATGATCAGGATGATTATGACAATGCTGTTGATCTCTATCTCATTAGGATGCAATACCCTGTCAAATGATTCCCTGAAAAGTTCCCAGGCCATCAGGATGATCATTATAGCTATTATGAGACCGGATACATACTCAAGTCTTCCATGTCCGAAAGGATGCTCGGAATCGGGCTTGTGACCTGCCAGTTTGAACCCGGCCAGCGAAACACAGGATGAAGCCGCATCGGAAAGATTGTTGAACGCATCCGCAGTGATCGCTATGGATCCGCTAAGCGCGCCTGCAAAGAATTTCACGGTGCAAAGCAAAATATTGAGGACTATTCCCAATATACCGCAAAGCACGCCGTATGAACGGCGTACTCTTTCATTTTTATATTCTGTTCTGTTCTTTATGAACAGTGAAGATAATAAAGTGATCATTGGTCTATTCGTCAAGGAACTCTTCGATTATGTACCTCGGACGCCCTTTACTTTCAAGATATATCTTACCGACATACTCTCCCACTACACCCAGGCTGAGAAGGATAAGTCCTCCGATCGCCCAGATGGAAACCATCAGCGTCGTCCAACCCTGTATTGTCTCACCGAGATAATGTCTTACGAAACTGTATATAAGGATCAGTATACTGAACATGAATACGAAGAATCCTAGTGCAGTGATATATCTGATAGGTTTTACCGAAAGTGATGTCACACCCTCAACGGCAAACTGCAGCATCTTTGAGAGAGGATATTTACTCTCCCCTGCGAAACGCTCTCCTCTTGCATAATATACAACATCGGTCTTATAACCTATCATCGGGACGAGACCTCTTAAGAACAGATTGACTTCTCCGAATCCGGCAAGTCCCTGAAGCGCTCTCTTGGACATCAGTCGGTAGTCCGCATGATTAAATACGGTCTTCGCTCCCATCTTGTCCATAAGCTTATAGAAACTTTCGGCTGTAACACGTTTAAAGAATGTATCCGTGGTCCTTCTTGAACGGACACCGTAGACTATGTCGCAGCCTGCCAGATACTTTTCTATCATCTCATCTATCGCATTTATATCATCCTGAAGATCGGCATCCATGGATATTATCATGTCAGCATTATCCATGACTGTCATCATACCCGCAAGAAGCGCATTCTGATGTCCTCTGTTCCTGCTGAGGTTAACACCGCTGAAAACAGGATCCTCTTTATGAAGTGACTCGATGATTTCCCATGTCCTATCCGAAGAGCCGTCATTTACAAAGCATATCCTTGAGTCCGGTGCGATAAGGCCACGTTCCAAAAGGCTCACGAACTTCTCCTTCAGCCTTTTTGATGTCTCCGGCAGGACCGGCTCTTCGTTGTAGCAGGGTATCACCATGTATAATCTGTTATTCATAAAATCATCCCCTTTTAGAGTCTTGATCATAAAAGTACCGAAAATACTCTATAATTATACATCTTATTGCCCGCTATTACTACTTTTAGCACAAAAAAGAGAGGCCACCTTGAGGTGAGGTGACCTCTCTTTATCAATTCAGATATTTGCTTTTTGAACCGGGAACCCCGTCCCCATGGTCCATTTAGGCGTTTACGATCTGACCGAAATCAGGTTTAAGGCTAGCGCCTCCGATAAGTCCGCCGTCGATGTCGGGCTTTGAAAGAAGCTCAGCTGCGTTGCCTGCGTTCATGGATCCGCCGTACTGGATACGAACCGCATCTGCAGTAGCCTGATCGTACATCTTGGCGATGAGATCACGGATGAGCTTACATACTTCCTGTGCCTGATCTGCTGTAGCTGTCTCGCCGGTTCCGATAGCCCAGATAGGCTCGTAAGCGATAACAAGGTTCTTGACCTGATCAGCCGTTATGCCGTCAAGATCCCATGTGATCTGTCTGGTGATCCATTCCTTGTATGTGTCAGCCTTACGAAGAGCAAGTGACTCACCGCAGCAAAGGATAGGCTTGAGCCCAGCGTCAAATGCTTTCTTAACCTTAGCATTTATAAGGACATCGTTCTCACCGAAGATATCTCTTCTCTCGGAATGTCCGATGATGATGTACTCAACACCTGCATCCTTGAGCATGGGAGCTGAGATCTCACCTGTGAAAGCGCCCTTGTCTTCAATGTAGAAGTTCTCGGCACCTACATGTACGTTGGTTCCCTTAACAGCTTCAGCTACGGGAACGATATCGATAGCGGGTACGCAGTAAACAACGTCAACCGCATCATTCTTAACAAGATCCTTTAATTCCGCACAGAGTGCAACTGCCTCGCTGGGAGTCTTGTTCATCTTCCAGTTGCCGGCTATGATTCTTCTTCTTGACATATATTTATCTCCTTAAAAACATATATGATTATTTGTCATCAGCTGCGTATACGCCGGGAAGCTCCTTACCTTCAAGGAACTCAAGTGAAGCTCCGCCACCTGTTGAGATGTGGCTCATCTTGTCGGCAAATCCGAGCTGGTTGCAGGCTGCCGCAGAATCACCGCCACCGATGATTGTTGTTGCATCTGTCTCGGCAAGAGCCTTTGCTACAGCGATGGTTCCCTTTGCAAGAGTGGGATTCTCGAATACGCCCATAGGTCCGTTCCAAACAACGGTCTTGGCTTCTTTAACGGCATTCGCGAAAAGTTCCTGAGTCTTGGGGCCAATATCAAGGCCTTCCATATCAGCAGGGATCTTATCGGAATCAACATATGTTACGTCGATAGGTCCGTCGATGGGATCGGGGAATGACTTAGCGATACCTGTATCAACGGGAAGGAGAAGCTTCTTGCCGAGCTTATCAGCCTTAGCCATCATTTCCTTACAGTAATCGATCTTCTCATCGTCAACAAGTGACTTTCCGATCTCATTTCCCTTAGCCTTAAGGAAGGTAAATGCCATACCTCCGCCTATGATAAGAGTATCAGCCTTCTCAAGAAGGTTATCGATAACATTGAGCTTATCTGCAACCTTAGCACCACCGAGAATAGCTACGAAAGGTCTTACGGGATTCTCAACCGCATTTCCGAGGAAGTCTATCTCCTTCTGCATGAGGTATCCTACAGCGTTTACTCCGCCCTTTTCCGTGATGTATTTTGTAACTACAGCTACAGAAGCGTGAGCTCTGTGAGCTGAACCGAAAGCATCACATACATAATCGTCGGCAAGATCTGCAAGTTCCTTTGCAAATGCCTCGCCTGCCTTCTGGGGCTTGGTCTCTTCCTCGCCACGGAAACGTGTATTCTGAAGAAGAACAACATCTCCGTCCTTCATTGCATTAACGGCATCTGTAGCTGCCTGACCTGTTACATTGTAATCAGATACGAAAACTACTTCCTTGCCGAGTTTTTCAGATAATCTCTTTGCAACGGGTGCAAGTGATTCTTTCTCATTGGGTCCTTCCTTGACCTTACCAAGGTGTGAGCAAAGAATAACCTTTGCGCCATCCTTAAGAAGTTTATTGATGGTAGGAAGTGCTGCAACGATACGTGTATCATCTGTGATCTCGCCGTTCTTTAAAGGCACATTGAAGTCACAACGAACAAGTACTCTCTTGCCTGCTGCGTTAAAATCGTCAACGCTCTTCTTGTTTAATGACATATTGATGTCCTCCTTAAATGATATTTTGAATTCGCGGCCCGGTAAGCCGCGGCTTTATTCACGAGCACGTTTGATTATAGCACAAACGGTCGCTTAATAAAACAGGACATATTGACTAAACGTTAAATCTACCCGTGGTATCCTGAAGTGTCGTGATGCTGTCCATAACCTCTCTGGTCTCATTTGACACATTGCCGCTTGATGCGGAAATACTCTGAAGATTTCCTGAGATGTCGTGTACTGCCTCGCCGAGTTCCTTCTGCGCTCCGCTCAGCGATTCAATAGCTCTGCTGATATCAGCGACCGAAGAACTCAGTCCGTCTACGCTCTGTCCGAGATCGTGACTCAGATCATTGTAGTAGTTTGCATCTTCCATATAGCTGTTAGCCATGGTTTCAAGATTATCGTAATCCTTAAGAACATTTTCCGTAAGGAACTTAATGATCCTGTCGCTGACCTTTGACAGCGCATCGATGTTTGATGTAACTTCCTTGGTAAGTCCGTTGACCTTTTCTATCTCACTTCCGGTAGTAGTACTCAGACTGTTGATCTCATCTGCAACTACGGCGAAGCCTCTGCCGGCTTCTCCGGCTCTTGCTGCCTCTATCGATGCATTTAAAGCCAGCAGATTTGTCTGATTGGCGATACCCTGAATGGCGCTTGCAACGTCAACGATCTGTTCGATGACCTGTATGCCCTTTATGGCTTCTTCAAGTTCGCTCCTGGTCTGATTTGTAACTTCAACTGCGTGCTTTTTGTTAGCCAGGATATCGGGAACCATAGCCTTGACTCTTTCAATGATCTCTCCCGTTCTGTTCTCCATCATCCTGGTATCTTCGGAGAATGTCTCAGCTGCTTCGGTTACGCTGTTGCAGATGCTCTCCAGACTCTGAATGCTCGTGGTCTGAGTTTCGATCCCACCCTCAGTACGCTGCATGGCATCATTGATCTCGGAAATGCTGCTGTTTATACCACTGATCTTTTCTGATGCGGATGTCATCTTGTCCTTAATGAGCTGTGACTCATCCTTGGTCTTGTGAATAGTGTCGATAACACGGCTCTCCAGTTCGCTGAGCAGATATCTTATCTCCTCTACTTCCGAATCAGCCTTTTTAACATTATCAACACCTATTATCTTTTCCTTAACGAAGGTCTTCATATCCTCCATAGGTGATAACTGGGAACCGATAAGTCTGGTCATGATCACAATGACCAGAACTATGGCAACGACAGCTATGAGCACGCTGGTAAGTATGAGTCTGGTGATCGTACTGCTAAGGTTACTCTTTGGCATGGCAAGTCCCATCAGCCAGTTACATCCGTCTACACTTGATGTTACAAAGTAATTCTGTTCTCCGTCATAGTCCTTGCCAAGAACAGCCTTACTTCCGGGAGCAGATACTATTGAGCTTATCCCCGGCATAACGTTGCTTACTGCAGTGGCGGTATCTTCGCCCGGAAGATATGCCTGGTTCTCATGTATGATATAATTTCCGCTGGCATCTATCATGAAGCCATATTCGCCCTTTTCATAAGGAATGCTGTTGACAACATCCATGATATAGTCAAGGGTAAAATCTGCTCCCAATACTCCGACCAGCTGTCCGTCTCTGTACACGGGAGTTGCTATAGTGATACACATACCTCCGATGAGTACATCCATGTAGGGGTCAGTTACAATTGTTGTTCCTGCTTCCTTAGCTGCTTTATACCAGCCTCTGGCTGTGGGATCATACCCTTCAGGAACAGTAGCATTGGGATCCATCTGAATATGCTGCTTATCTTCCATTCCATAATAGAGATTCAGAAACTCCGGATGACCTTCCGCTTCAGTTGTCACTATGCTCTGAATGTGCGGTCTGTCATATGAGCCTTCGGGAAGTGCGGCAAATGCAGCGGCTCCCGCAGCATTCAGGCCCTTTTCCATCTCTATCCAGCTGTTGATGGAATTGGCGTATTTGTCCGCATTCACCTGAAGAACAGATGTCAGTTCTTTGGAAATCTTTTTTCCTGATGAACTGACGATGATAGCCGTGGATACCAGCATTGTCAATGCTACAATAAGTATTACGGCATATGTCAGTTTACCCTTGATCGTACCTTTCATTTTAGGTTCCTCCAGTTTGATAGTTTTTATGGCAAAAAAGTACCGATTTGATTGTATGTCCGGCTGTATTTTATGTCAATAATCTATTATAAATATTCATTGTAATTCTATTACAGGGCAGCTTTCGATCTCCCTGACCGAATGGTCGGTCAGGGAGATACCGTCAAAGGTATAGCCGAATGTAAAAAGCGCCTCTGCTCCCCGGCTGGTGTCCTCGCCGTCCTGGGATGCCCGGAAATTGCCGAGTGAATAATAAACCAGAGTCTCGTGGCCGTCATCGCGTTTTAATATTTCAACGTCCTGGCATACGTGAGGGTGTGATCCCACCACGGCATCGACTCCGCATTCATTAAATATCGATGCATATCTTCTTTGTTCATCGCTTATTTCGGTACTGTATTCATCTCCCCAATGGGCAAAAACGATCACTATATCCGCCCCCTTTCTGCCTTCGGCAAGGGAAGCTCTAAGTTCGTCTTCGCTTATCTGCGAAAGATCACATATCCGATACGGTAATTCATCGGGATCAGAATCCGGCAGAAATTTAACCATCTGATGATTGGTCCCGTATGTATAGTTATAAAGTGCAAAGCGGATACCATTTTTGATGATGATCTCATACGGTTTTGTTCCTTTGTCACCATTGTTACGGATTATGCCCGTCACAGTGATGTCCTTGCTGTCAAAGAAATCGCAGGTCGTTTTTATCCCGTAAGGTCCCTTATCAAGTATGTGATTATTTGCGCAGTTTATAACGTCGAATCCCGCGTCAGAAATAGCTCGCCCAACTTCAACAGGCGAACCGAATGACGGGTATCCGCCATATAGCTTGGGATCATCTATCAGCGGAGATTCAAGGTTTAGTACCGCAACATCGGCTTCGGCAATATCCTTCTTAAAGTCTCTGTACAAAAAACTGAAGTCGCCACCCTTTTTGTACAAGCCATAATCAAGTATATTCTGGTGGATGATATTATCTCCGAAGCAGGCAAAACTGACACATGCGTCATAATTTTTTAATCCGAAACTCTCCCACGCCCAAAGTGTGACCTCGCCTTTACGATCCTCAATGAGGAGTGTATTTATCTTAGGGTCCTTTTTCAGCCTGATGTTTTCATCCCTGTCGAGGATTCTCCATCTAAATACATCTCTTCCTATCTCAGAGGTGCACCATTTCTGTCTGATGATAATATCGCTGTCCGGGTTGATGTCATATATAAATATATGCTGTGACCATTTATCATCGTTCTCCATCCAGAAGGGTTTGCTGTTTCCGAACTTTCCTCTTTTCCAAAGAAGTAAGACCATTTCATCATCCCCGTCACCGTCCACATCGTATATGAGAAGGTCAGAGATCTTTAATCCGTTATCCGTAAGCCTTACAGCATCCATCCCATTATCGGCGGCATCCGGATCTCCTTCGGGAATAAATGAAAGTCTGCCTTTTTCAAGGACAAATGTACCTGTTCCGGAAACATCAATCCTTTTTCCCTCCCAGGTCACCCACCCGGGAAGAAAGGCCCCGTTACCATAAAGGAGCTTTATAGCGATCACAACGCAAAAGATAGCGGCAACCGTTATTGCCGCTATCGAAAATCTTCTCTTTGCTTTTTCGCTAAAGAATTGTTTCATCAGTCTTTGTTATTTTCTGGGAATTCTGTAGCTCTGCGTCCATTCGGGCTGCTCGGGTACATTGTCCCAAATGGTCTCGAATGTTTCATAATCGTATTCGGGTTCAAGCATATCGCGCCACTCGGAATCCGTAAGGCGGTCACTCATAGGCTGTACAAACTGATAGAAGCTGTATACGCTTCCTCTTCCGACATGAAGCTCTCCGTCTATGGGGAATACAACATACATTGTTGCGGCTTCGCCTGTTCCTACCTCAAGACATGATCCGTTAGGGTCGGTGGCGATGTCAGCTATTACCGGGCAGGGGGCCTGATAGCTGTAAACCAGTGTGTCCTCTATATCGTCTTTGTTTGCCTCATACCAGAAATGCTCGATGTTGCCGCCGTACTCACGGATGAAATCATATTCATCACTTGTAAGTTCCTCGTTCTTAAGCTCCTTTTCGGATATGGTAAGAAGCTGCAGTGCTATATCATAGAGCAGATCAAGGTCCTTCTCGCGTTCACTGTTTAACATTCCAAAGCTAGCAAGGCCGTCCTTTGTAGATTTGGCAAGATTGGCAAAATTCGAATAAACAACAGGCTCCGGATCAACATATCCGCGGTCATCCATATCGGGCATCTCGCCGCCACCCATTTCCGCCATCACCGATTTGGCATAAAGGATCGTATCATGCTTAAGCTCAGCATATGATCCGCAGAAAGTCTCAAGACTCTTTTTATTCCATTCATCACTGAGTTTATATGAAGGATATCCCTCCGGCTTTTCCTCAAGAAGCGGACGGAGTGTGTTAAGCCAGCCGGCATAAAGGCTCGCATACCACATGGGTTCGTTAGCCGGATCGGAGAACTTTTTCTTCAACAGATCATAGTTTTCTGTGTATCCGTCATATTCAAAGTCACCGTTTTCCTTAAGCATTTCCTCTGCCGTCTTGTTTCCGAGAACCGCAGCCGCATCAAGCGTATCCGGGAGCATTCTCTGGTCACCCTGCGAATTCTCACCGACACTGTCATAAACAAGATCCTGCATGATCGAAGCATCTATGGTAAATCTCTGTCCCATGAACCTGAAGCAGGGCTTAACTGTTTCTTCGCCCTCCCATACAGGTACCGAATTGACCTCGGGAAGCTTCAGATCCTTGACGCTGGCAATGAATCTTGCAAGAGCGTCATTGTCCTTGGCCATATCATTAACCGAAGCCTCCTCGCCGAAGCATCCGTCAACTATCCCCTTAAACTCATAATATCCGGGATCATCGGATGCACCCGCAAAGAATGAAGTAACATTATATATGCCTTCCCAGTCTTCGGAGCCGGCATTTTCGAGTGCTTTTACGATAAGGGCACTGCTCTTCATCAGTTCCTCTTTATCGGTATAGAATGATATCCTTCCGTACCACATCATTGAGCGGAAATACTTTTCAAGGAGATCGTCTCCCTCGTAATATCCACGGGGCTTGTACTGGGTGTAGTCCTCGTAATCATTGGTAATGAAGCACGTCTCGATACCGGAAGCATCCGTTATCTTTTCGATCTCCTCCAATACGATGTCTTCAAACTCCTCGTCATCATTTACCGGCAGTTCAACCGAACTGTCCATCAGAGCCGCTCCGATATAAAAGAACGCCATATTTCTGTATGCCGCATCCTCCCACTCGGTTCCCAGCAGTTCCTGATACTGATTGGACGCTTCATCCAGCATGGTCTTGCTAAGTTTAAGAAGAGAATCCGCCAGGTAATCCCTCTCTGTATTTTTCATCAGATATGAAAAATAAACATGATATGTATGCATCAGCGAATCCACGGTTACAAAACTCGGGAACTGGGAATATCTGTTTCCCTCATATATATCAAAGAATTCACTTTCTCCATATGATGTGACGGCAAAGCTGTTAGCAACAAGCATATCAATGAGCTTCTGATTACCCTCATAAAAATATTCATACGAAGGATCAAACAGATATCTGAATTCTTCATCGTAAACTACATTGGAAAAATCGCTGTTTACCGAATAAGGTTCGATTGAAGGAACGAGCGTCTCATCATAAAGCACCTCTCCGGGCTCCATAAGATACTGTCTTAGCGCAGCTTCAACCGGCTCCTGTTCAGCTTCTTTCTTCCCGTCTTTGTCCTTCTTCTTTTTCTTGCTAGATTTTTCTTCCTGTTCTTCTTCCTGCTCTTCTTCATCAGCCTTGGTCTTTTTGTTCTCAGATGAGCATGCAACCATGCCAAAGACCAGAACGAATATCAGAAGAACCGACAATATCCTTTTTTTCATAATCACTCCTTCGGGTTATCAAAGAGCCATAACAGCCAACCCTAATACTATTAATACGGAAGCCAGTATAATAAAGATCACGCCGCCTACCTTGCTTCCGTAAGCTCCGGCAAAGAATTCATCAACATGAGCATCCGAAGGATCATCGGGATTATAGGAAACCTTATATTCCTCTCCTTCTTCATGCTTGACAACAGAAGCTATCCCCTTGATCTCATAGGGGGTTCCGTCTACGGTATAACTAAAGTCAAGTTTGTACATCTTAGACTCATAATATCCGACTTTATTACTCTTTTTACGCTGATATACTTTTTCTTCAACGGAAGATATTACACCATTGGTCTGGGCAGTTCTTCTTGCTGCCTGTGCTCTGCTTTTGGGCAGCTTGATCAAAAATGTGTATAGCGAAATAAGGAGAAAAACTACTCCTACTATCAACAAAGCGATTCCCATCATAAGATATACCTCCTTTTACAAAGAATTACTGACTGTAAGTTACACCATTATTCTATCATAAATAAAAAAATGGGGACAGAATATCCTGTCCCCAAAAGTTCTTATTCAGTAATTCGGTATCGGATCAGCCGAGCTCTGAGAAGTACTTAATTGTACGAACCATCTGAGATGTGTATGAGTTCTCATTGTCATACCATGAAACAACCTGAACTTCATAGAGATCATCAGAGATCTTGTTAACAAGAGTCTGAGTAGCATCGAAGAGTGATCCGAATCTCATACCAACGATATCAGATGAAACGATCTCTTCTGTGTTGTAACCGAATGACTCAGTTGCAGCAGCCTTCATAGCTTCGTTAACTGCTTCCTTAGTAACGTCAGCCTTCTTAACAACAGCTGTAAGGATAGTTGTTGAACCTGTAGGTGTAGGAACACGCTGAGCAGCTCCGATGAGCTTGCCGTTGAGTTCAGGAATAACAAGTCCGATAGCTTTTGCAGCACCTGTTGAGTTAGGAACGATGTTGCAAGCACCAGCTCTTGAACGACGAAGGTCGCCCTTTCTCTGAGGTCCGTCAAGGATCATCTGATCACCTGTGTAAGCGTGGATTGTGCACATGATACCAGACTGGATA
>JAIKZO010000104.1 GCA_024682115.1 Lachnospiraceae bacterium | reverse complement strand
GGGTGAAAAGGAAGAGACTCACGGTAAGGAGCAGCTTGAGCAGATAGCCGATTCTCTTAAAAAGATAGTGGAATACTCCGGAGTGGATGAGGAAACGGCCAAATCTTTCGTGGATTCGGTAAATGCATATAAGAACACGATAAACAAGAACGGAACGGAAGATGACATCCGTAAGATAAGGAATGAAGTCACCAAGAGATTTAACGAAGTCTATATGACCGCTTTTCTTAAGGCGGCCGAGGATATCTATGTTCCGACGGTTCTTAAGATGTTTTTTAATTTCGGTTATGTGGATGAGGAGCTTGCCGGAATAGACAACGCGGTCTATCTTTATAAACTTGCCGAGGATATCCCTTCATCTCCCGATAACGGAGTATATTCGATCTTCGAATGGCTGATGGCGATCTATGAAGGAAGAAAAGATCCAGGAAGAAATGAGTTTGAAGTAGACTTTGCCGATTATCTTCATGAGGAGATGAGGAACAAGCGTATAACGAAGCTTCAGGAACAGCAGGCTTTTATGGATAAAAAGCTCCGTGTTCAATATGAGCTCGAGAACGTATTTCCTTCGGTTAACAAGACTACTACCGGAAGGATAACGACATTCTGTCCGCTGTTTTCGGAGCATAATGTCTTAAAGTCACCCGAGAGCATGCTCGTTACCGAACAAAAGGTATTTGAGATACTTGACGGGATAGTTGCGGTAGATTATGCCGCTTATTACAGGCAGACGGTATTTGCCGCACCCGAGCAGGGCATCACCAAGGAATTCATAGACGTTGAGGTAAGGCCCGATATCATCCTTGCCCCGAATATAGGAAACCGCGGCATCATGTGGCAGGAGATAGAAGGTAAAAGACGTACAACACCCGCCAGGATGTTCCTTTCGATCTTCCAGCAGGATGACCTTAACCTTCAGCTGCTGCGTCTTACCGGACAGTTCAGATGGGAGATGTGCAAACGTATCCAGGGAGCCAGATGGAACGATATCACGGAGCGTTCGCTCACTTCGGAATACTGCGACTATATCCAGTATTACCGCAAGAACAACGATCTTACTCCCGAAGCAAAGGATAAGCTTAAGAACGATATCCAGAGATGCAAGAACAACTTCAGGGAAGTCTTTATCAGGGATTATATAATATGGGTCCAGTTTGAAGCCCAGGGTTCGCCGAGACTCAACAAGGTTTCAAGGAACATAATGTTCACTTATATACCGTTCTCTGCAGCGTGCAGGGACAAATTGAAGATCAATCCGATGTACAAGGATATGATCGAACGCTATGAGATCAAGCAGAAGGCCAAGCTTCACAGACTTGACAACATGAAGGTCAAACTGAACAATATGGGTAAGCCTCTTCCCAGAGAAATACAGGAAGAGATGGAATTCATCATGGCGTAAATGTTAAACGTGACGGCGATGATACGGAAACATCCCGAAAGCTCTTTATGGCGTTTGCTGTTCTTTCGGTTGTATTTGTTTATTTCTGCATAAGGGATCAGCTGATCCTTGATCCGGTGTAACAGGGAGGTTTGACAGTATCAGCCCGGATGAAATGCCCGGCCGGACAATATATGAATTGACGAAATGCAGATTTACTTTATAATTTAAGTAAATCTGTATTTTTTTAACTAAAATTACTTAAGGAGCGGATGATATGCATATCAGACATTTCGAAAGACCATTTGAAGATGTAAAGGACCTTTTTGTTATTTCCACCAAAAATACGGAGTACTGCATAGGTACGGTTTATGATGAGGGATACGTAAGTCATCTGTATTACGGTAAAAAACTGAACGACCATGACTTTTCGGGCCTTATCAGGATTAATGAATATCCCTACGGTCGTGCGGGAAAGGAAAGAGAAAAATGCTCATTTCATGACTGCCTTTCTTTTGAATATCCTTCTCACGGGATAGGAGATTTCAGAGAAGACTGCCTTTCTGTGGAAACTGCGGGTGGCAACAGCGCCTGCCTTCCTCTTTTTGATTCATTTGAGATCATCGAAGGCAAACCGAAGATCACGGGACTGCCTGCTACCTTCGGAAAAAAAGATGAAGTGACGACACTGATCCTTCATTGTTCCGACAAGGTTTTGAAACTTAATGTTGATCTTATATACTCTTCATTTTATGACAATGATGTCATAACAAGAAGCGTAAAAATATCGAATAACGCAGACGGATACATCTATCTGAAAAAGGTTTATTCCGCCTGCCTCGATATGGATAACAAGGATTTTGAAGCGTTATCACTGCACGGTTCCTGGGCCAGAGAAAGGCATATTGAAAGGACGAAGGTTACACATAATAAGACGATCATCGAATCCGTAAGGGGAGAATCGTCTCATCAGGACAGTCCTTTCCTTGCGCTGACGACTCCGGATACCACACAGGAAACCGGTGAAGTATATGCCATGAATTTCGTGTATTCGGGAAACTTCAGGACAGGGGCCTTCCTTGATCAGTTCGATCATATTAGGATGTTTATGGGGATCGGGCCGGAGGATTTTAAATGGAAGCTTGTTCCCGGAGAGTCTTTTGAAACCCCTGAGGTCGTGATGACTTATTCCGATAAGGGACTCGGGAAGATGACGCGGTCCTTCCACGATCTTTACAGAGAGCATCTTATAAGGAGCCCGTACCTTCATAAAAAACGCCCGATACTCATCAATAACTGGGAAGCGACATATTTTGAATTTGACACCGAAAAACTCATCGCGATCGCCAGGCAGGCCTCGGAGCTGGGTATAGAGATGCTTGTCATGGATGACGGATGGTTCGGAAAAAGAGATAATGACAGCTGTTCTCTCGGCGACTGGACGGTAAATGAAAATAAGCTGAAGGGCGGATTGAAATATCTGGTAGATGAGATCAATAAACTCGGGATGAAATTCGGGATATGGTTTGAACCCGAGATGATCAGTCCCGATTCCGATCTGTACAGAGCGCATCCCGACTGGGCAATACATATCAAAGGACGTGAAGGAGTCCGATCAAGGAACCAGTTTGTTCTGGACCTCAGTCGCAAAGATGTATGTGATCATATCTACGAACAGGTTGCTTCTATATTAAGAAGCGCAAATATTGAATATGTAAAATGGGATATGAACAGACAGCTTACGGATATCGGATCTGCCGAACTTCCCGCAGACCGTATGGGAGAGCTTTTCCACAGATATGTTCTCGGAGTTTATTCTCTTCAGGAAAGGCTGATGACCGAATTCCCGAACCTTCTTCTGGAGAACTGCTCGGGAGGAGGAGGAAGATTCGATCCGGGTATGCTGTATTACTCACCTCAGATATGGTGTTCGGATGACACCGATGCGATCGAGAGACTTTCGATCCAGGAAGGAACGGCGCTTGTGTATCCGCTTTCGACCATGGGAGCTCATGTTTCGGATTGTCCGAATCATGCGGTCGGAAGGACTACTCCGTTTATGACCAGAGGGCATGTTGCCCTGGCTGGGACCTTCGGTTATGAACTGGACGTAACGAGGATCCCGAAAGAGGACGTTTCGATGATCCCCGCGCAGGTAGAAGAATATCACAGATACAATGATCTTGTCCGGGAAGGGGATTATTACAGACTGGCCTCTTATTCAGCGAACCATACATACGATCTTTACGGTGTGGTTTCAAAGGATAAAAGGGAGGCTCTTTTTACCTTCGTTCAGGTACTCGGAAGCGTCAACAGGAAAAGCAGAAGGATATATTTTAGGGGTCTGGATCCCGAATTAAGATACAGGATCGACGAAAATGAAAGAACATATACCGGTGACATGCTCATGAACGCCGGTTATCTGATCCCGGAGATACATGGAGATTTTGTGAGCATACTGATACACATGGAGGTTTATGATGGCTAAGGCAGTAAAACTATCCGATATCGCACAGAGATTAAATGTAAGTACCGTTACGGTATCAAAGGCTCTTTCCGATCAGAAAGGGGTCAGCGAAGAGATGAGGGCCAGGATAAAAGCCCTCGCCGATGAACTGGGGTATGTTTCACCTTCGGCCGCAAGACTAAAGCCCGATGAGAAGTCCTATAACATCGGGATAATCATCGCCCAGAGATATCTTGATCAGTCGCAGTCGTTCTACTGGTCAATGTATCAGGAAGTGAATACGGCGGCCCTTGCAAAAAAGAGCTTCACAATGCTCGAGGTCATAAACGAAAACGATGAGGATGCGTGCAATATCCCGAAGCTTGTTGAAAGCGGAAGGATAAACGGGGTCATCGTTATAGGTATAATGAGAAGGCCTTACCTTGAAATGCTATATAAGGCTACGGATCTCCCCATAGTATTTCTGGATTTTTACGAGAGCGGGATAAAATGTGATGCCGTGGTATCCGACAGTTATTTCGGAATGTACCATATGACTAATTACCTTTGCAGCCAGGGACATAAAAAGATCGCTTATGTCGGAACGCTGTTTTCGACTAACAGCATAACGGACAGATATTTCGGTTACTGCAAGGCTCTTATGGAAAACGGGATCGAACTTAGAAAGGACTACGTGATCAATGACCGTTTTACGGACAGCGGGGCTATGAAGGGATACACCATAAAGCTTCCGAAGGATATGCCGACTGCGTTCGCATGTAACTGCGATGTCGCGGCGATAGAGCTAATCGATATCCTTAAAAAGGAAGGATACAGGGTTCCCGAGGATATTTCGGTGGTAGGGTTCGACAACTATGCGTTTTTTAATGCCGAAAACATCGAGCTGTCGACATATGCCGTCAATGTAAAAGGAATGGCAAAACTTGCGGTAAAGAATATCCTTAAGAAGATGTCGGGGGATATGACACCCAGAGGGACTTCCGTTGTGGAAGGTAAAATGATCATGGGAAAAACGGTAAAGAAGCCGGCTAAAAATTAATTTAGCTAAAATTAGTTAATTTTTTGTTAAGTTTCGCCCTGTAATATAGGAATAATATACAAAACAGAGTCAGTACATTTGTGTAAAAAGCAAGAAAATCGTTTTAATCAATGCGATTTTGACACAAATGTATTGACTTTTTCTTTTGCCTAAAATAAATTAAAATTACTTAATAAACAGGCTAAATTTTTAAAGGAGGTATAGCTTATTATGAAGAAAAGATTATTGGCAACGATCCTGGCTTCGGTAATGACGGTATCGCTTGTAGCATGCGGAAGCGCAACGGAAAGTGCACCTGCTGCATCTGCGGATACAACAGCTGCCGAGGCTCCTGCGGACACGTCATCTGCGGATACGGCAGAGGAGGTTACCGAAACACAGGAAGCTCCCGCCGAGACAGGAGATCTTGCCTACACAACACTCAATCTTGATGACTACAAGGATTTTTCCGCAAGCATCAAGTACATTCACCACAAGACAGACCGTGAGGAAGACGGAACAATGGCTGCGATGATAGCCGAGTTCAATAAGGAGTTCCCCAACATCACGGTTACGACAGAAGCGGTTACGGATTATGCGGAAGATTCTCTCCTTCGTCTGACAACAGGTGACTGGGGCGACATCATGCACATCCCTGCAGTTGACAAGAGTGATCTGGCTACATATTTCATGCCGCTTGACACACTTGACAACCTTTCGCAGCAGCTTAACTTTGTAAGCTCATGGTCATATGACGGAGTTTGCTACGGTATCCCTTACATGGCTAACGCACAGGGTCTTCTTTACAACAAGAAGGTATTTGCCGATGCAGGGATAACAGAGCTTCCCAAAACAGCCGATGATTTCATTGCTGACCTTCAGCTTATAAAGGACAATACCGACGCGATCCCTCTTTACACCAACTATGCCGCAGGCTGGACGATGGGTGCATGGGATGCATATGTAGGTATCGTTTCAAACGGTGATGACACATATATGAACCAGAAGCTCGTTCACACGGCTGCTCCTTTTGCGGATCCCGGTGACGGTTCGGGTGCATACAATGTATACAGGATCCTTTATGATGCATGTGCCAAGGGACTTATAGAAGACGACTATACAACGACCGACTGGGAAGGCTGTAAGGGCATGATGAACAGAGGTGAGATCGGAACAATGGTTCTCGGATCATGGGCTTTTGCGCAGATGCAGGAAGCCGGCGATACACCTGAAAATGTCGGATATATGCCGTTCCCCATCATGGTAGGCGGAAAACAGTACGTTGCAGCGGGCGGTGACTATAACTACGGGATCAACGCAAATGCATCCGATGAGAACAAGACAGCAGCGCTCATCTTCGTTAAGTGGATGACCGAGAAGTCTGACTGGTGCTACAACGAAGGCGGTTATACGGTAGTCAAGGGCGGAAAGAACCCCGAAATGTATGCGGCATTTGACGGATGTGAAGTAATGTCCGATCAGGACGCTCTTCCCGGAGAAGCCGACTATCTCAACCAGATGAATGCCGAGTCCGAGCTTTCCATCAACGCAGGCGGAAACGACAAGGTTCAGAAGATCGTGGAAGCAGGCGCAACGGGTTCGCAGGATTTCGCGAGCATTATGGATGAGTGGAACCAGAAGTGGGCAGATGCACAGGCTGAACTTGGCATAGAAGTTCTTTATTGATAACAGCCGGATCGATCTTTGGATGACCGGAAACAAGTGGATACAGGGTCGGGATCTTCCCGACCCGTGTTCACGAAAAGACCGTTGGGGCGGTGCAGGACAGAGAGGGTAATACTTATGAAGAAAAAAAGAACGTTAGGGGAATGGGCACGATCCAGAGATGGGCAGAAACTGTTCGTTATAGTGACTTTCATGATCGTTCCCCTTGTGCTCTTATTTGTGTTCACATATCTTCCTTTCGGGGAAATGTTCGGATACAGCTTTTTTAACATGAAGTACACCGGCGCACGGAAGTTCGTAGGTTTAAAAAATTATGCCAAGGTGTTCCAGAGAGATGACTGCTTCAAGGCCTTAAAGCTTTCTCTGTATTACATGGTCGGATCGGTCGTTCAGCTTGCGCTGGCTCTTTACCTTGCGACGGTCCTCAGCTTTAAGATTAAAGGCGGCAGTCTTTTCAAGGGATTCATGTTCTTTCCCTATCTTATAAACGGTATCGCGATAGGTTTCATATTCAAATTCTTTTATACCAGGGGATTCGTTTTTGACTCCGTGCTTCAATGGTGCGGATTCGAACTTGAAAACCTTCCATATTGGCTTAAGGATCAGAGGATCAATAACTGGTCGCTTGTAGGAACTTCGGTATGGAGATATTTCGGGCAGAACATGGTGCTCTTTATCGGAGCGATAATGTCCGTTGACAGCGACCTTTATGAGGCCGCGATGCTCGATGGAGCCAATAAGTTCCAGCAGTTCAGGTACATAATCCTTCCGAGCATAAAAACGATAATCACACTTAACGTGATCCTTTCGATAACGGGTTCCTTGAGCGCATTCGAACCGCCTTATGTTATAACGAGCGGTGCTAACGGGACCGGAACGTATTTCGTGGTAATGCACGAGATAGCTCATACTCAGCAAAAGGTCGGGCTTGCTTCGGCAATGGCCATAGTCCTTCTTGCGATCATCCTCGCGGCTACCGGATTGCAAAAGCTTTTCTTTAAATATGTGTTCAGATCCGCAGAGGATGAAGATATACACGCAGGAAGAAAGCGTGAAAAGAAACTTGCAGGGATAAAGGCAAAGCAGCTAAGAGCGAAGAAGGGAGGCAGGTTATGAATTCAAAAGTAAAAAACATTAAGATGCTCCCTCTTACGATATTGAAGTACCTGTCTCTCATCTTCTTTTCGTTTGTGGCTGTCCTTCCTGTCGTGTCATGCCTGATAACGGCATTTAAGACGGAAGAAGAATACCAGACCACGAACGTGATGGTGCTTCCGAAGAACTGGTTTTATTTTGAGAATTTCAAGGAGGCATTCATAAAGGCAAATATGGGGAGGGCATTCCTTAATTCGGGGATAATCCTGGTATTCGTGCTTGTGTGCTCGGTGTTCATAGGAACCCAGCTGGCATATGTTCTTAACAGGTTCAGATTCCCCGGGAACGGTCTTATCAGGAGTCTTTTCCTTTTTGCTTCATTGCTTCCGGGAGTTGCGATGCAGATAGCGGTCTATGAGATCATGTATAACCTGCATTTCATAAATTCACTGATGGGATACATCATTATGATGTGCGGGACCGATGTCATATCGATCTATATCTACATCCAGTTCTTTGAGAATATCAGTATTTCACTTGATGAGTCGGCGATAGTAGACGGAGCGAATTACTTTACGATCTTTTACAGGATCCTGTTCCCGCTCTTAAAGCCCGCTATCGTAACGAGCTGCATCCTTAAGGGCGTCGGAACATTTAACGAATACTATGCGGCGAGCCTGTATCTTCAGGATAAAAAGAAATACGGGACCGTAGCGACATCGCTTTATACGTTTGTCGGTCCGCTGGGGAGCAAATACAATCTCATCTGTGCAGGGGTGATAATAGCACTTCTTCCGGCACTCATTGTTTTTATAACCTGTCAGAAACAGATATATTCGGGACTTACGGCAGGAGCCGTTAAGGGATAAAGGGGAAAACATGGTAAAAGAAGCAAGGGAACATCTTATTAATGTCATCATCCCTTTCTGGAAAGGATTAAGAGACGAGAAATTCGGCGGTTACTACGGATATGTGGATCATGACCTGAACGTCGATAAAAAGGCATTCAAGGGATGCATCTTAAACAGCAGGATACTTTGGTTTTTTTCAAACGCATATATGACTCTTAAGGATGAAAGCCTGCTTTCGGAGGCAAGGAACGCATATATATTCCTGAAGGATCACTGTTATGACAGAGAGTGCGGCGGAGTATACTGGTCCGTGGAATATGACGGAAAAGTCAGGGAAGATGTGAAATACACATACAATCTTGCGTTTGCGATATATGCGCTCTCGTCTTATTATGACGCATCGGGGAGCGAAGGCGCGTTAAAGATTGCAAAGGATATCTACGATGTCATCGAGACGAAATGCAGGGATGAAAAAGGATATCTGGAATCCGGGAACAGGTCTTTTGAGCCCATAAGCAACGAGGAGCTTTCGGAAAACGGAGTCATTGCTTCAAGGACGATGAACACGCTGCTTCACGTGATGGAGGCATACACCGAACTTTACAGGGTCTCCGGTCTTACCGAAGTAAGGAAAAGCCTTGATTTCATACTTGATGTTTACACGGAACACATCTATAATCCTAAGCTTCACAGACAGGAAGTATTCTTTGATGATGATTACAGACCCCTCATAGATCTTCATTCCTACGGTCACGATATAGAGACCGCATGGCTCATGGACAGGACCGTTGAGATCCTCGGGGAAGCAGGACACGAAAAAAAGATATCTCCGATAACGAAAGACCTGACCGCAAATATTTACCGCGTGGCGTTTGACGGACACTCTCTTGCAAACGAATGCGAAAACGGCATAGTCGATGACAGGCGCATATGGTGGGTCCAGGCTGAAGCACTGCTCGGTTTTCTGAACGGCTATCAGAAGGATCCGTCCAAAAAGGAATATCTCGACGCAGCAAAGGCGGAATGGGATTTCATCATTGAAAATGTTGTAGACAAAAGGAAAGGCTCCGAATGGTTCAGTGAAGTATCGCCGGACGGAAGGCCCGATCCTGAGCTTCCGATCGTTGAACCGTGGAAATGCCCTTACCATAATGGTAGAATGTGTATGGAAGTCATAAAAAGAGGGATAGATTTTTAATAAGATCCATTATCCGGAGGGTGCAGCATGCATAAAAGATATTATGAGGAACTGAAGAAATATGAAGCGCTCGTTACAGCGAAAAACAGCGTGGACGAAAGCTTTTATAACGGGATATACGAAAGATATGTGAATCCCGTTCTGACAAGAGAGCACATTCCGCTCACATGGCAGTATGACCTTAACGAAGAGACAAATCCTTTTTTCATGAAGCGTCTCGGGATAAATGCGGTCATGAATTCGGGTGCCATAGAGCTGGACGGAAAGTATTATCTTGTCGCAAGGATAGAAGG
Source organism: Lachnospiraceae bacterium (assembly GCA_024682115.1). Classification (GTDB taxonomy): domain Bacteria; phylum Bacillota; class Clostridia; order Lachnospirales; family Lachnospiraceae; genus JAILLW01. Next base: position 31,621 of record JAIKZO010000104.1, on the reverse strand, counting down.
GGATGACAGAAAATCCTTTTTCGGGATCGCGGAATCACCGAACGGTGTGGATAACTTCAGGTTCATGGATTATCCGATACTGCTTGAGGATACATGTCCCGAAGAGACAAATGTTTACGACATGCGACTTACGAAGCACGAAGACGGATATATCTACGGAGTCTTCTGTTCGGAGAGTAAGGATAAGAGCGTGAACGATCTTTCCGCGGCTGTTGCGGCAGCAGGCATCGTAAGGACAAAGGATCTTAAGACCTGGGAGAGGCTGCCGAATCTCGTTACTTTAAGGTCTCCCCAGCAGAGGAATGTGGTCCTTCATCCCGAGTTCGTGAACGGAAAATATGCTTTTTACACAAGGCCGATGGATGACTTCATTGAGACAGGATCCGGCGGAGGCATCGGTTTCGGGCTTTGCGATGATATCACTCATGCTGTGATAGACGAAGAAAAGATGACTTCGATAAGGCGCTATCATACGATCACCGAATCGAAGAACGGTGCAGGAGCTCCTCCGATAAAGACGGATAAAGGGTGGATCCATATCGCACACGGAGTAAGGAATACGGCAGCAGGTCTTCGTTATGTGATATATGCATTTGCAACGGATCTGAATGATCCTTCGAAAGTGATAGCCGAGCCTTCGGGACTGCTCATAGGGCCCAGAGGAGAAGAGAGAGTCGGAGATGTTTCAAACGTTGTCTTCACTAACGGTGCGATCCTTAACGAAGAAGGAAAAGTTTTCATATACTACGCTTCATCCGATACGAGGATGCATGTTGCAACTACAGACATAGAGCGACTTAAGGACTATGTCTTCAACACGCCGTCGGATCCGCTACGTTCGGTTAAATGCGTTGAGCAAAGATGCGAACTTATAAGCAGGAATCTCGAGTACTTAAAGACGCATGAATAAACGATGCTGACTGCAAGATAAGATCATAGATTCAGAGGAGAAGAACATGAGCGATATAAAGATGATAGCCCCCGAAGTAAAAAACGTTCCCTGGCAGGAAAAGCCTGAAGGGATTGTCGGAGCACCTGTTTGGAGATACAGTGAAAACCCCATTATCGGCCGCAATCCGGTAGAGGGAGTCGCGAGGATATTCAACAGCGCGGTCATGCCTTACGGTGATGAGTTCATAGGCGTTTTCCGCGGAGAGCAGACGAACGGTGTTCCCTACATTTACCTGGGACACTCAAAGGATGCGATCCACTGGGATTTCGATAAGGATAAGATACCTTTCGTTAACGAAAAGGGTGAGCCCTTCATGCCGAGATATGCTTATGATCCCCGTCTTGTTAAGGTTGAGGATACATATTATCTGATCTGGTGTCAGGATTTTTACGGGGCATCGATCGGAATGGCAAAGACAACCGATTTTAAGACCTTCACGAGACTTGAAAATCCTTTCATACCGTATAACAGGAATGCCGTACTTTTCCCGCGCAAGATAAACGGAAACTTTGTACTGCTCTCAAGACCTTCTGATTCGGGACATACTCCTTTCGGTGATATCTTTGTTTCGGAAAGCCCCGATCTTGTTTACTGGGGAAAGCACCGTCATGTAATGAGCAGAGGCTCTGAATGGTGGGAATCCGTAAAGATAGGAGGAGGCGCTGCGCCCATTGAGACATCGGAAGGCTGGCTCCTTTTCTACCACGGAGTATCGGGCACCTGTAACGGTCTCGTTTATTCGATAGGCGGTGCGATCCTGGATATAGATAATCCTTCGATCGTAAAATACCGCTGCGAGACTTTCCTTCTCACTCCCGAAGAATGGTATGAGGAAAGAGGATTCGTTCCCAACGTATGTTTCCCCTGCGCGACGATCCATGATCCCGCATCGGGAAAGATAGCCATCTACTACGGTTGTGCCGACAGCTATGTGGGACTTGCGTTCTGCTATTTCGACGAGATAGTGGATTATATCAAGGCACATTCCGTGCTTACAGAAGACGATAAGGAGATCGGAATTCGTTAGACCTTTTTGAGGAGTTGTTATATACTCTTTAAGGCCTGAATCCGGGAGAACATTTATGCATGATCTGGATCTTAATGCCGGAATGATAAATAAGGGAAATACCGTAAGGATAAAGAACGTAATGAAAAAAGCGGCCGCGGGAAAGGATATCACGGTTGCTTTTTTAGGGGGTTCGATAACGCAGGGATGTCATTCTTCGACCCCGGATAAGTGTTATGCCGCTTTGATACATAAGTGGTGGAGCGAAAAGTTCCCGGGCTGTGACGTTTCTTTCATAAATGCGGGGATAGGAGCTACGACATCGTTTTTCGGAGTTTCAAGAGTCGGGGAGCATCTGCTTTCAAAAAACCCCGACTTTATCCTTACCGAGTTTGCGGTCAACGATGCTGATACGGATTTCTTTAAGGAAACCTATGAAGGTCTGGTAAGAAAGATAATATACGACAGATCCCGCCCGGCGCTCCTTTTGATGAACAATATAAAGTTTGACGACAACACGAGTGCGGAAGAGATACATCTTGAAGTTGCAAAGCATTATGATATCCCGATGGTCAGCATGAAGAGCACGATCATGGCAGCGATACAAAAAGGCAGTTTCGGGATCGACGATATTTCTCCTGACGGACTTCATCCGAATGACGAAGGTCACCGGATGGTATCCGATGTGGTCACGGCATATCTTGATAAGATATATGATTCGATCGGGCTTTCCGCATCGGAAGAATCCGATCCTTATGCGGATAAAGACAGGATAGCCCCGATCACCGAAAACGCATATGAAGATTCGTTCCGCATAAAGAACTACAATATGACCGGACCGGACCATAGCGTGAAGCTTGAAGGTTTTGAACCCGATCTTCATAAAAAAGAAGATTTCCTCGATATCTTTTCTTCGGGATTTACTGCATCGAAAAAAGGCGACAGCATAACGTTCAGGGTATACGGAAGCGGACTTGCGGCCCAGTATAAAAAGACCGTGGAGCTTCCCGCACCGGTGGCAAAGGCCGTCATTGACGGTGATGAGGAAAATGCGGTCATCCTTGATGCGAATTTCGATGAGACATGGGGCGACTGCCTGTATCTTCAGGTATTGGGAAGACATATGGAACTTAAAGAACACGAGGTTAAGATCACTTTGATCGAGACTCATGAAGACGATAAAGTTCCGTTTTACTTGACATCACTTATCGTAAGCAGATAAAAAGGTATTATATGTTCAGAGATGATTTTGTTTGGGGCGTTGCGGCCAGCGCTTACCAGATCGAAGGAAGAGATCCCGACGACGGTGCGGGAGCGACCATATGGGACAGATTCATAGCCGAAGGACATACTCCTGACGGTTATGACGGTTCTGTGGCCTGTGATCACATGCACAGGTTCAGGGAAGACTATGCCCTTATGAAGCAGCTTTCCATAAAGGCCTACCGTTTTTCCGTCAGCTGGTCAAGGCTCATTCCCGACGGGAAGGGCAAGGTAAATGAAAAAGCGGTAAAGCTCTATCGCGACATGATCCTTTCGATGAAGGAGAACGGAATAGAGCCGTTCCTTACGATGTATCACTGGGAACTGCCTCAGGCGCTCCAGGATGAAGGCGGATGGCTGAACGATGATATCGTTGAGTGGTTTGGAGATTATGCCAGGGTCATCGCCGAGAATTTTTCCGACATCTGCGAAAATTTCATTACCCTTAATGAACCGCAGTGTTTTGTGGGGATCGGATACCTGAGCGGCTGGCAGGCACCCGGAAATAAACTGCCGTATAAAGAGACCTTTCGTATCGCACATAATGCCCTGAAAGCTCACGGCAAGGCTGTCATTAATCTGCGAAAGTATTCTTCCCGTCCGGTGAGGATCGGTTATGCACCTACATGCGGGATGGCTTATCCTGCATCAAACGATCCGGAAGATATAGAAATGGCCAGAAAAGTTCTGTTCGGTTTTTACAATCCGATGGACAACTGGACGTGGAATGTTGCGTGGTTTTCGGATCCCGTGATACTGGGGCATTATCCCGAAGAAGGACTAAAGAAATTCGCGGAATATCTGCCCGAGATAACTGGGGAGGATATGGAGCTTATCCATCAGCCTCTGGATTTTATGGGCCAGAATATCTATAACGGATATCTGATCGCCAAAGGCGATAACGGGGAACCCGATTTTGTCAAAAGACCTATCGGAAGCCCGAAGACAGGCTGCGGATGGCCGGTAACTCCGGATTGTCTGTACTGGGGTATCAAGATGCTCTATGACAGATACAGACTTCCTTTCTACATCACCGAGAACGGAATGAGCTGTCATGATGATATCTCTCTTGACGGGAAGGTACATGATCCCAACAGGATAAATTTCCTTGATCTTTACATATCAGCCCTTCAGAAAGCCGTTGACGAGGGAGTGGATGTCAGGGGATACTTTTTATGGTCATTTTTGGATAATATGGAATGGGATAAGGGTTATACCGAAAAATTTGGTATAATACATGTTGATTTTGAAACACAGAAAAGGACGGTCAAGGATTCGGCCTATTGGTATAAAAAAGTGATAGAGACAAACGGCAAAGTTCTTTCGATAAATCAAAAGCCCAGACAGGTGCTTTTTCTTGAACCTGTATTCAAGGAAGTCATCTGGGGCGGTAACAGACTTAAGACGGATTGGGGATATGATATCCCTTCGGAAAAGACCGGTGAATTCTGGAACGCAAGTGCTCACAAAAACGGAGTAAGCGTAGTAAGGGACGGATACTATAAAGGGCGGAAGCTTGATGAGCTCTTTGAGGAGTGTCCCGAACTGTTCGGAAATATGACCGAAGACGGGAAAAAGAAGTATGACAGATTCCCTCTCCTGGTAAAGATCATAGATGCTCAGGATGATCTAAGCATCCAGGTCCATCCTGATGATGAATACGCATTAAAGAATGAAAACGGCTCTTTGGGCAAGGAGGAATGCTGGTATATCCTTGATGCTTCGGAAGGATCATCGGTCGTACTCGGCCACAATGCGAAGAGCAGATCAGAGCTTGAGTCCATGATATCAGAGGGAAGATGGAATGAGCTTATAAGAGAGATACCCGTCAAGAAGGGTGATTTCATAAGGATAAAACCCGGTACCGTTCATGCGATAAAGGGCGGGGTGATGCTTGCCGAGATCCAGCAGAATTCGGATATCACATACAGATTATATGATTACGACAGGCTCTCCGACGGAAAACCAAGAGAGCTCCACGTAAATAAATGTCTGGATGTGATCACGGTTCCGGAGCCGGAAACGGATAATGTGATAAAGAATGCGGCTGAGGGCGAAAAGAATGCGCTCGTCGAGCTGACGGATCATGATCGTTTTACGGTCTGGAAGATAACGGTGGACAATGAATTTTCGTTTACACAGGATAAGGATTTCATGACCATGACCGTTATAGACGGAAATGGGATAGTGAATGGAAGCGTGGTCAAGAAGGGAGACGGCTTTATCCTCCCGTGCGGTATCGGAAATATCACCCTCGAAGGGCAGATGACGATCATCGCAGCAAGCCCGAAATGAATGTGTTTTTTCACAGGCCGGATTTGACGGATCCTCAAATGAGTGGTATTATAATACATACAAAGGCACTACTGCAGTAGACGGTTTTGCCAGTTTTAGTAGCTAAAAAGAGCGACTAACCTTGGTCTGGGCGGTCGCTCTTTTGTTTTCTGTTTTTCAACATGTCCCATATGAGCTGAACCAGTGAGATCACTGTTCGCATCACAGTTGCAACGATGTTTATGATATCAAACAAAGTATGCTGTACTTTCATTATACTTTCCCATAGGCATCACCTCCGAAATGCAAGGAAGCCCGTATGTACTTATACGTTGAAAGGCAAAACCGCCTACCTTCTATGCAGTAGTGCTATATCTATTGCAGCAAACATATGTTCGATTTTCAAGAAGAATTAAATTAAAGTAGTTAATGTGATAAAATAGAGCAGATATGAATAAAAAGGTCCTTAATACCCTTGAATTCAATAAAATAACGGAAATGCTCACACAAGAGGCAACCTCGGATCCGGGAAGGGATCTGTGCCGTAAACTCGAGCCCACTGATGATTTTGAAGTCATAAACAAAGCCCAGCAGGAAACCTATGATGCTCTCGGTATGCTCATATCCAGGGGTAATATCTCGTTCGGTTCGAATACGGACATTTCTTTTTCGATGAAGACCCTCAAGATAGGATCTTCCCTTTCCGCGCCCGAGCTTTTGAAGATAGCGAACATGCTTCGAAATATCGCACGCGTAAAGTCGTACGCAAGGGACGATGCGGGAAAGGGAGAAGAAGCGGATAATTCCCTTACGGGATATTTTGATGCGCTCGCACCCCTTACGAATGTTTCGGAAGAGATACTGCGATGCATAATCTCGGAGGATGAGATCGCGGATGATGCATCCCCAACGCTTAAGAATATCCGGAGACAGAAGTCTGTTATCGGAGAAAAGATACATTCAAAGCTTCTCAGTATGGTGAACGGATCGGAAAGGACCTACCTTCAGGATGCCGTTATCACACAGCGTGACGGAAGATACTGTCTTCCGGTCAAGGCCGAGTACAGGTCTTCGGTAAGGGGAATGATCCACGACCAGTCTTCGACGGGATCGACTTTTTTCATAGAACCCGAGGCCGTTGTCAATATGAACAACGAGCTAAAGGAACTTGATATCAGTGAGAAGGAAGAGATAGAAAAGATCCTTGCGGACCTTTCTTTATCATGCGGAGAGCATACGGATGAACTGGCCGAAAATGCCCGTCTTATGACGCTGCTTGATTTCATCTTTGCCAGGGGATCCCTTGCGCTTAAGATGAATGCGACCAGACCGGTCTTCAACAAAAAGCATGTCATCAATTTAAGAAAAGCTCGTCACCCACTCCTCGATCCCAAAAAAGTGGTTCCGGTAGATATCAGCCTGGGGCGAGACTTTGATCTGCTCGTCATAACGGGACCAAATACGGGAGGTAAGACGGTATGCCTTAAGACGATAGGACTTCTTACGCTGATGGGTCAGGCAGGACTCCATATTCCGACACTGGACCGAAGTGAACTTTCGATCTTTTCAAAGGTGTTTGCCGACATCGGCGACGAACAGAGCATAGAACAGAGCCTTTCGACTTTTTCTTCTCATATGAAAAATATCGTTACGGTCATGAAATATTCCGACGAGGATTCGCTCTGTCTTTTCGATGAACTCGGTGCCGGAACGGATCCCACGGAAGGCGCGGCGCTTGCGATAGCGATCCTTGACAGTCTTCACCAAAGAGGCATAAGGACCGTTGCGACCACGCATTACAGCGAGCTTAAGGTCTATGCCCTTTCAACGGAAAATGTTGAAAATGCCTGTTGTGAGTTTGATGTTGAAACTCTTTCTCCGACATATAAACTTCTCATCGGCATACCGGGCAAGTCCAACGCTTTTGCCATCTCTTCGAAGCTCGGACTTTCAAAGAAGATAATCGAAGAAGCCAAAAAGCAGATAGATACTTCCCAGAGGAGTTTCGAGGACCTCATATCCGATCTTGAAGCTTCCAGGATCACGATCGAAAAGGATAAAGAGGAAGTAGCGGAGTATAAAAAGAAGATAAAGGAACTCCAGGATAATCTTCATGCGAAGAACGAAAAGATAGATACTCGCAGAGAGAACATCATCCGCGAGGCCAATGCAGAGGCCAGGGCTATTCTGGAAGAAGCCAAAAAGACCGCGGATGAAACGATCAAGGTATTCCAGAGTGCGGGACCCGGTGCATCCATGAAGGAACTTGAGCATCAAAGGGCCATCCTGCGCGGTGAGATAACCAAAAAGAATGATAAACTGTCCCTTAAGGAAAAGAGTGTTTCACCCGGTAAAGCCATAAAGCCCGAAGAGATCGCGATAGGCGATCCTGTAAGGGTTACATCCATGGGAATGGACGGAACAGTTAATTCTCTTCCGGATGCAAAAGGCAATCTTTTTGTGATGTGCGGACAGCTTAAAACGAAGACCAATATCAAAAATCTCGTAAGGATCGATGCGTCCGAACTTGAAAAGCAGGATAAAGACCGTGAAAAAACGCGGATCCATCAGAGGAATTCATCCGTTAAAATGGATCTGACAGCCGCTAAGTCATACAGCCTTTCTTCGGAACTGAATCTTTTGGGTAAGACGGTTGACGAGGCTTTGCCGGAGCTTGATAAATATCTTGATGATGCTTACATGGCGCACCTGAAGAGCGTAAGGATCGTTCACGGTAAGGGAACGGGAACATTGCGGCTTGCGGTCGGCAGGTTTTTGAAGAAGGTTTCATATGTTAAGGAATACCGTATGGGTGAATACGGAGAAGGTGACGCAGGTGTCACAATTGTAACATTTAAGGATTGATCAGGGAGAACAGGAAATGGCAGTAAAACAGAAAATACTGATAGTGGACGATGATGAGAACATAGCAGAGATCATTTCGCTCTATCTAAACAAGGAATGCTTCGAGACTAAGATATCTCCGGACGGTGAGAGCGCACTCAATGACTTTAAGTCTTTCAACCCCGACCTTATACTTCTGGATATCATGCTTCCGGGTATTGACGGATACGGAGTGTGCCGTGAGATAAGGTCTGCGAGCCAGACACCCATAATCATGCTCTCTGCCAAGGGTGAGGTCTTCGATAAGGTCCTCGGTCTGGAGCTTGGAGCGGACGATTATATGGAAAAGCCATTCGACAGCAAGGAACTGGTCGCACGTGTCAAAGCCGTGCTCAGAAGATACAAGGCTGCTCCTCCTTCGGAAAGCGATGAGAATTCCGTTAAGGAAGTTTCGTTCCCCGATCTTAAGATCAATCTTACGAATTACTCGGTCGAATATATGGGAGCGCTGGTGGATATGCCGCCTAAAGAGCTTGAACTCCTTTATTTCCTTGCATCGTCACCGAATCATGTTTTCACGAGAGAACAGCTGCTCGACAGACTGTGGGGATATGAGTATGTAGGCGACACGAGAACGGTCGATGTACATATCAAACGTTTAAGGGAAAAGATCAATGACCATGAGCATTGGAGGATAGCCACCATCTGGGGTATCGGCTATAAGTTTGAGACCAAATGATCCTTCGGGGATTGGAACGGATAATTGCGTAGGACTCTGTATTTAAAATTCATAATTGCATATCTGATATTCGGCCTGTTCGGATTTATCATCGTTGCGACTTTTGTAAGCAGCATGACTACGGAGCATCTCATAAAAACGAAGTCCGAGGCTTTGTACGAAGAGGCGACCATGGTCGCGAACACGTATGCCGTGGATCTTTATAACAACGAGATCGCTCTAGATACGGTCAAGCGCCAGCTTGATGCGCTGAGTGCTTATTCGGGCGGGATAATCTGGATCATCAACCCTTCCGGAAGACTTATCTTAAGTTCGAGGGCGCCCTTGAGCATCGATAAGGAAGTCATAGTCGAAGGCTTCGATCCTGCTTCCACGGGAAATTCATATTATGTGATCGGACGCTTTTTCAATTATTTCAACGAAGACTATCTGAGCGTTTTTGCACCGATCACTTCGGGCTACAAGATAAAGGGTTATGTTGTCATACATTATCCCAGGGCGGGACTTAATGCTGAAAGGGAATCTCTCCTTACGATAGATTACCTTCTGCTTGTGATCCTTTTCCTTCTCTCACTAATCATCCTCATATTCTTTACTGAGATGGTCTATCTGCCTCTTCGGAAGATCACGGAAGCCACGGAGCAATATGCTTCGGGCAATATGCACTATGAACTGCAGATGGATTCGGATGACGAGATAGGATATCTCGGAGCGACGCTTGCCTATATGGCACAGGAAAGCGCCAGGGCCGAGGACGATCAGAAGAAATTCGTTGCGAACGTATCCCATGATTTCAGGTCACCGCTGACTTCGATAAAAGGCTATCTCGAAGCCATGCTTGACGGTACGATCCCGCCGGAGTCGCATGAAAAATATCTCGGGATAGTGCTTAACGAGACGGAAAGACTTACCAAGCTCACCAACGGGCTTCTTACGCTGAATAACCTCAACACATCGGGAATGCTCCTCGATATCACCGTGTTTGATATAAACGAGGTCATAAGAAGTGTTGCCGCGACCTTTGAAGGAACCTGTAAAAAGAAGGTCATAGCTATCGAACTCATCCTTTCGGGCGACGAGCTTTATGTAAAAGCCGATGCAGACAAGATAAAACAGGTACTTTACAACCTGGTGGATAATGCGATCAAGTTCTCGCATCATGATTCCGTTATAAAGATCGAGACGAGCGAAAAGCACAACAAGGTGTTCGTCTCGGTAAAGGACAGCGGAATAGGTATCCCCAAGGATCAGCTGAGCCAGGTATTTGAGCGCTTCTACAAATCCGACCTTTCACGAGGCAAGGACAAAAAGGGAACGGGCCTTGGCCTTTCGATAACCAGAGAGATAATAAGGGCACACGGAGAAAACATCAATGTCATCAGTACCGAGGGTGTGGGATCGGAATTTATCTTCAGCATACCCGTGGTTGATGATCCTTATGATGATGAGATCTAGGACTAAAAATGCATATCATATTACACCAGCCGGAGATCCCGGCTAATACCGGAAATATAGGAAGGACCTGCGTAGCGACGGGAAGTTCCCTTCACCTCATAGAGCCACTGGGCTTTATCCTCAATGATCAGTCGGTCAAAAGGGCAGGCATGGATTACTGGGATAAACTCGATGTACACCGTTACATGAACTTTGATGAGTTTAAGGAAAAGAATCCCGGAGCGAAGATATGGATGGCAACGACCAAGGCCAAAAAGGTCTATTCGGACGTGCGGTTCGGAAAAGATGATTTTATCATGTTTGGAAAGGAAAGTGCCGGGATCCCGGAAGAGATACTGGTCGACCATCCGGATGACTGCATAAGGATACCGATGATGGACGAAATCAGATCCTTGAACCTGTCAAATTCCGTTGCGATAGTTTTGTATGAAGCCCTGCGTCAGAACGGGTTTGAAGATATGGAACTTACGGGGGAATTACACAGACTGAAATGGGAATGAGACATCATTTTCCCAGTGTTTTTTCAATGAAGTCCGCAAGCGATGAAGGACAGTCGGCTTTGACATGAGTATCGTCTGCTTCGTGGCTTTCATATAATACCTCGGCCTCATTATGGATGCGATTGAGAAGATCTCCCGAGGTATAAGGAATAAGAACATCTATGGTGCGGTTGCCGGAACGGAAGATATCCTGAAGCGCATCGAGCAGGTCATCGATCCCGTAGCCGGTACGCGCGGATATGAATACCGAGTCACTGCCCGGATGGTTTTTTATCGTGAGATCACTGTCGCGAAGATCGGACTTGTTATAAACATATATTTTTGGGATCGTAAGTGCATCAAGGTCACGGAGAGTATCTTCCGTGATCTTTTTATGTGCCTTGTAATGAGGGTCCGAAGAATCTATTACGATAAGGAGCACATCCGCATACTTTACCTCGGAAAGGGTCGAACGGAAAGCTTTTATGAGATCGTGGGGGATGTTTTCTATGAATCCTACCGTATCGGAAAGGAGGAAAGGTTTTCTTCCGGGTATCGAGATCTTCCGGATGGAAGTATCCAGAGTGGCAAAGAGCATGTTCTCTTCAAAGACCTTTTTTCCGGCCGCCTTATCAACGGAGGTATCCCCCATATCTATCAGCTTGTTCATAAGTGATGATTTGCCGGCATTGGTGTATCCGACTAAAGCCACATGAGGGAAACCGTCTCTGACGCGTCCCTGACGCTGGACATCACGAGTCTTTTCGATCTGGGTCAGTTCTTTTTTGAGCTCGGTTATTCTGTGGGAGATTATTCTCTTATCAAGTTCGATCTGCTTTTCGCCTTCACCTTTGTTGGCACGGCTTCCGCCACCGCCGCTCTGACGGCCGAGGTGCTGCCACATTCCGGTAAGGCGGGGCATCATATACTGAAGATATGCGCACTCTACCTGCAGTGTGGCTTCGCGGGTGCGAGCTCTTCTTGAAAAGATCTCAAGGATGAGATTTGTCCTGTCCCATACCGGAACTTCTACGATCTTCTGTAGATTTTTCATCTGGGAGGGTGAGAGATTGCCCAGGCACACCACATATTCCGCTTCAACAGCGCATACGCTGATCCTGAGCTCTTCGGCCTTGCCCGAACCTATCCATGTTGCGTTGTCGGGATGAGGAAGCGTCTGTGTGAGAGTACCTTTTACCTCGAGATCACAGGCTTCACAAAGGCTTTCAAGTTCCTGAAGCGTATGTTCAAATTCTTCGTCCGTTTCATCCGTGCGAAGTCCCGCGATGACTACCGGAGTAAGATCGTCCGGATTGAAGTTGTTGCTCATTCCGAAGTTGTTGCTCATTCGTATATTATATCATGACACGGATCGCTTATTGCATGAATTCCGCTACGATATATGACATTCCGCTTTCGTCGATATACGTGCCGACTGCGATGTAGGTATAGGCACCGGATTCCAGCATCTGCTTGTGAAAATCGGATGAAAGCCATACCGTGAGCATATCCGTACCTGAATAGATACCGCTTCCGAGGCTTTCGCCTATCGTGGCTGCATTAAGGCCCGAAGAGATATAAAGGCTTTCGTAGGATTTTCCGTTGGGACGTGTGTGAGAGAATTTTCCGGAAACTTCTTTTGCCCTTTTGAACGCCACGGTTGAAAGAGTGTCGTTCCATACAAGTTTGGAAAGTCCCTTTTTTGCCCTGTATGCGTTTATCGCATTGAACGTATCCATGGCCAGAGTTGCCTGGATCTCTTCTTTGGAGGGCGTCTTTACCGTCTCGGTTTGGACGGATTTTTTTACTTTGTTCAAAGTTTCGCTTTGGGATTTTACTTCACCCGTGTTAAGAAAAAGTGCCGCAAGAGAGAGCGCAAGCATGATGCTTACGGTCTTTTTCAGATTTTTCATAGGAATTCCCCTTTTCTTTTCAAAATATAGTTCTATTTGATTCTAGTACCACAAGATATTGAAAACAAGCCGTCCATAAGTACCCTCACGGGACATCCCTTTTTATCCCACACCCGGACATCCTCATTTACCCACGTTTTTATTGCATGTGAGCATGTATTAGGTGTAAAATATTATGGTCTATGAGTAAGTATTTTTGAAAGGATGCATAAAGATTATGTACAAGAAGGTTTCGACGGATCTTAACTTTGTTGAACGCGAAAAAGAGATCGAAAAGTTCTGGTCGGAAAATGACATTTTCCAAAAGAGCATGGATATCCGCAAGGATGGTCCCACCTACACGTTTTATGACGGGCCTCCGACGGCTAACGGCAAGCCCCATATAGGACACGTGCTTACCAGATGTATCAAGGACATGATCCCCAGATACAGGACCATGAAAGGTTATATGGTTCCCCGTAAGGCAGGATGGGATACGCACGGACTTCCCGTTGAGCTTGAGGTGGAAAAGCTCCTTAATATCGACGGTAAGGACCAGATAGAAGCATACGGTCTCGATCCTTTTATCAACAAGTGTAAGGAATCCGTATGGAAATATAAGGGAATGTGGGAGGACTTCTCCGCTACGGTAGGATTCTGGGCGGATATGGATGATCCCTATGTTACTTATCATGATGATTTCATCGAGTCCGAATGGTGGGCTCTTAAAGAGATATGGAAAAAGGGACTTCTCTATAAAGGATTTAAGATCGTTCCTTATTGTCCCAGGTGCGGAACCCCGCTTTCTTCTCACGAAGTTGCCCAGGGATACAAGCTCGTAAAGGAGCGTTCGGCTGTCGTACGTTTCAAGATAAAGAACGAGGAAGGTTATTTCCTTGCATGGACGACCACGCCCTGGACACTGCCTTCGAACCTCGCTCTTTGCGTAAACCCCGAAGAGACCTATATAAAGGTTAAGTCATGCGACGGTTATACTTATATCCTTGCAGAAGCTCTTGCGGATACGGTCCTCGGAAATCTCGAAAGACCCGAAGGCACTCCCGCTTACGAAGTGCTTGAGACCTACAAGGGTACCGACCTTGAGCATAAGGAATATGAACCGCTCTTTAAGTGCGCGGGAGAAGCTGCAGAAAAGCAGGGTAAGAAAGCTCATTTCGTTACATGTGACGATTACGTTACCATGACCGACGGTACCGGTATAGTTCATATCGCTCCGGCTTTCGGTGAAGACGATGCGAATGTCGGAAGAAAATACGATCTTCCTTTTGTACAGTTCGTTGATTCAAAGGGTCTAATGACCGAAGAGACACCCTATGCCGGAAAATGGGTCAAGGATGCCGACAAGGATATCCTCATCGATCTCGACAAGGAGGGCAAGCTCTTTGCGGCACCCAAGTTCGAGCACGACTACCCTCACTGCTGGCGCTGTGACACACCGCTCCTTTACTATGCGCGTGAATCATGGTTCATAAAGATGACCGCCGTAAAGGATGATCTTGTTAAGAACAATCAGACGGTAAACTGGATCCCGCCTTCAATAGGAGAAGGAAGATTCGGTAACTGGCTTGAGAACATACAGGACTGGGGAATCTCAAGAAACAGATACTGGGGTACTCCTCTCAACATCTGGGAATGTGAGGAATGTCATCACCAGGAGGCTATAGGATCAAGAGCCGAGCTCGAGGAAATGTCAAAAAATCCCAAGGCGAAGGATGTTGAACTCCACAGACCTTATATCGATGAGATCACATGCGAATGTCCCAAGTGTAAGGGAACGATGAAGAGGGTCAGCGAGGTTATCGACTGCTGGTTCGATTCGGGCGCAATGCCTTTTGCACAGCACCATTATCCGTTTGAGAACAAGGAACTTTTCGAAAAGCAGTTCCCCGCTCAGTTCATTTCCGAGGCGGTAGACCAGACCAGAGGATGGTTCTATTCACTTATGGCCGAGTCGACACTCCTCTTTAACAAGTCTCCTTATGAAAATGTTATCGTACTGGGACTCGTTCAGGATGAGAACGGTCAGAAGATGTCAAAGTCAAAGGGTAATGCGGTAGATCCGTTCAATGCCCTCGAAGAATACGGTGCCGATGCGATAAGATGGTATTTCTATACCAACTCCGCTCCCTGGCTTCCGAACAGATTCTACGGCAAGGCCGTTCAGGAAGGTCAGAGGAAATTCCTCGGAACACTGTGGAATACATATGCGTTCTTTATCCTCTATGCGAACATAGACGGATTCGACGCAACAAAATATACGCTTGATTACGATAAGCTTCCCGTTATGGATAAGTGGCTCCTCTCAAAGCTCAACACAGCTATCGAAGAGGTGGATAAGAACCTTGAGAATTACAGGATCCCCGAGGCGGGTAAGGTTTTGGATAATTTCGTTGATGAGATGTCCAACTGGTATGTACGTCGCGGACGTGAGCGTTTCTGGGCAAAGGGAATGGAGCAGGATAAGATAAACGCTTACATGACTCTTTACACCGCTTTAGTCGAGATATGCAAGTGCGCCGCTCCGATGATACCGTTCATGACGGAAGAGATCTATCAGAACCTTGTACGCACTAACGACAAGGAAGCACCCGAAAGCATACATCTTTGCGATTATCCCGTTTCCAAAAAGGAATGGATAGACAAAGAACTTGAAGAGAACATGGAAGAAGTCCTTTCGATAGTCGTACTCGGAAGAGCGGCAAGAAATGCGGCGAACATCAAGACAAGACAGCCGATCGCGGCAATGCTCGTCAAGGCCGCAAAGGAACTTCCCGAATTCTTCGTGGATATAATTGAGGAAGAACTGAATGTCAAAGAGCTGATATTCAAGGACGACGTTTCCGAATATGCGGGATATACGTTCAAGCCTCAGCTCCGTACGGTAGGACCCAAATACGGTAAGGTTCTCGGCGGCATTCAGAAGTATCTTGCATCGGTCAACGGAAACGAAGCGATGAACGCTCTTAAATCCGAGGGAGCTCTGAACTTCGATGTGGACGGTACCGCAGTATCGCTCGCCGAAGAAGATCTCCTGATCGATATAACGACAAAGGAAGGATTCGTTACCGAAGGCGATAACAATACGACGGTCGTTCTTGATACGAACCTGACTCCGGAACTCATCGAGGAAGGATTTGTTCTCGAAGTCATCTCGAAGATACAGACCATGCGTAAGGATTCCGATTTCGAGGTTATGGACAGGATCAAGGTGGCCATAAACGGAAACGAAAAGCTTGCGGAAACGGTTCTTAAGAATTCCGGTGCGATCTCTACAAAGGTACTTGCGGATGAGATATCGAAGGATAAGGAATTCGCAGTATCTAAGGAATGGAATATAAACGGTGAAAAAGCCGTAATATCATTAGAGCGAGTATAGGAGGATTAAAGATGGCATCTAAGAAGACCCCTGAAACAGTTACCACAGGATTTGTTTTTGACAAGGAAATGTTTAAGAACAGCGTTTTGTACAACGTTAAGACCCTGCACAGAAAGACGATCCAGGAAGCCAGCCCCGAACAGATCTTTCAGGCTGTGGCATATGCCGTAAAGGACACTGTCGTAGACAACTGGATGGATACCCAGAAGCAGTTCGAAAAACAGGATCCCAAGACGGTTTACTACATGTCGATGGAATTCCTGATGGGAAGAGCTTTAGGTAATAACATCATCAACCTCAAGGCATACAAACCTGTTAAGGAAGCCCTTGACGAACTCGGGGTGGATCTTAATGTCATAGAGGACCAGGAACCCGATCCGGCACTCGGAAACGGAGGCCTTGGCCGACTCGCTGCCTGCTTCCTCGATTCTTTAGCAACTCTGGGATATGCAGCTTACGGATGCGGAATAAGATACCGTTACGGAATGTTCAAGCAGGTGATAAGGGACGGATACCAGGTAGAAGCTCCCGATAACTGGCTTGAGAACGGTAATCCTTTTGAACTTCGCCGTCCGGAGTATTCAAAGATAGTTAAATTCGGCGGATGGGTAGAAGCTACTCCCGACGAGAACGGAAGAAATCATTACCATCAGGAAGGATACCAGTCGGTAAAAGCCATTCCTTACGATCTTCCCGTAGTGGGATACGGCAACGGTATCGTGGATACGCTCCGTATCTGGGATGCAGAGCCCGTTGAATGTTTCCAGCTCGATTCTTTCGATAAGGGTGATTACCAGAAGGCCGTTGAGCAGGACAACCTCGCAAGAAACATCGTCGAAGTCCTTTATCCCAACGACAATCACTATGCAGGTAAGGAATTAAGACTTAAGCAGCAGTATTTCTTCATTTCGGCTTCCGTTCAGGAAGCGGTTGAAAAATACATGCGTAAACATGATGATATCCACAAACTTTATGAGAAGGTGACATTCCAGCTTAACGATACTCATCCGACCGTGGCAACGGCCGAGCTCATGAGGATCCTTCTTGATGATTACAAGCTCGAATGGATGGAAGCATGGGAGATCATGTCAAAGACCTGTGCTTACACCAACCACACGATCATGTCGGAAGCTCTTGAAAAGTGGCCTATAGAGCTATTCTCAAGACTCCTTCCCCGTATATATCAGATCATAGAAGAGATAAACCGCAGATTCGTAGCCGACATAGAAAAGCTTTATCCCAACAGGCCCGAGAAGGTCAGGAACATGGCTATCATATATGACGGACAGGTCAGAATGGCATATCTTGCGATCGCCTGCGGTTATTCGGTAAACGGTGTTGCAAGACTCCATACCGAGATCTTAAAGAACCAGGAGCTTAAGGACTTCTACGAGATGATGCCCGAGAAGTTCAACAACAAGACGAACGGTATCACACAGAGAAGATTCCTCCTTCACGGAAATCCGGCTCTTGCAAGCTGGGTAACCGCTCATGTCGGCGATGACTGGATCACGAACCTTCCGAAGATCGCAAAACTCAAGGTTTATGCTTCCGACGACAAGGCTCAGCAGGAATTCATGAACATCAAGTACCAGAACAAGGTAAGACTTGCGAAGTACATCCTTGAGCACAACGGTATAGAGGTCGATCCCAGATCCATCTTTGATGTTCAGGTAAAGAGACTTCACGAGTATAAGAGACAGCTCCTTAACATTTTGCATGTAATGTATCTTTACAATAAGTTAAAGGACGATCCGAACATGGATTTCTATCCCAGGACTTTCATTTTCGGTGCCAAGGCGGCAGCAGGTTATTACAACGCCAAGATGACGATCAAGCTCATCAATTCGGTTGCCGACGTTATCAACAACGATGAGAGCATTCAGGGCAAGATCAAGGTTGTGTTCATCGAGAACTACAGAGTATCAAATGCGGAGATGATCTTTGCCGCAGCGGATGTTTCCGAGCAGATTTCAACGGCTTCAAAGGAAGCTTCCGGAACAGGTAACATGAAGTTCATGTTAAACGGTGCGATCACGATAGGTACGATGGACGGTGCAAACGTAGAGATGTACGAGGAAGTCGGCAAGGACAACATGTTCATATTCGGATTGACCTCCGATGAAGTCATCAATTACGAAAAGAACGGCGGATACGATCCCACCGAGATCTTCAACAACGATCCCGATATAAGACGCGTACTGATGCAGCTTATCAACGGAACATACTCTCCCAACGATCCCGACCGCTTCAGGACGTTATACAATTCGTTGCTCAATACTCTCAGTACTTCAAAGGCCGATACGTATTTCATCCTTAAGGATTTCAGATCTTATGCCGAGGCCCAGAAGAAGGTTGAAGAAGCCTACAGGGACGAGAAGAGATGGGCCAAGATGGCTATCACGAACGTAGCCAGCACCGGTAAGTTCACTTCCGACAGGACCATTCAGGAATATGTCGATGAGATATGGCATCTCGACAAGGTTAAGATGCCCAAGAAAAAAACAGTGAAATAAGGTGCCGGGATGAGGATAGGATTCGATAACAATAAGTACATTAAGACACAGTCCGAACACATACGCGAACGTATAGGTAAATTCGGAGACAAGCTTTATCTTGAATTCGGAGGAAAACTTTTTGATGATTACCATGCATCAAGGGTCCTTCCGGGATTCGAACCCGACAGTAAGTTAAGGATGCTCATGGAGCTTTCCGACAGGGCGGAGATAGTGATCGTCATAAACGCCATGGATATCGAAAAGCACAAGGTGCGTGACGATCTCGGGATCACATACGATGAAGACGTGCTCAGGTTAAAAAGGGTCTTCGAGGAAAGAGGACTCTATGTGGGAAGCGTGGTACTTACCCACTGCAGCGGACAGGAAGCCGCAAAAGCTTTTAAGAGCAGACTTGAAAAGCACGGCATCACGGTTTACCAGCACTATCTGATCGAGGGCTATCCTTCGAACGTATCGCATATCATTTCCGATGAAGGCTTCGGAAAGAACGATTATATAAAGACCACCAGACCTCTGGTAGTCGTTACCGCTCCGGGACCCGGTTCGGGAAAGATGGCAACATGTTTAAGCCAGCTTTATCACGAGAACAAGAGAGGGATCAAAGCCGGATATGCGAAGTTCGAGACATTCCCGATATGGAACATCCCGTTAAAGCATCCTATCAATCTGGCTTATGAGGCTGCGACTGCGGATCTTGATGACGTTAACATGATCGATCCTTTCCATCTTGAAGCATACGGAGAGACGGCGGTCAATTACAACAGGGATATCGAGATCTTCCCCGTTTTAAATGCGATGTTTGAAGCAATATACGGTGAAAGTCCCTACAAGTCTCCGACAGACATGGGCGTTAACATGGTCGGAAACTGCATCACGGACGATGATGTCTGTGTGAATGCTTCAAACCAGGAGATCATCAGACGGTATTACAATACCCTGGTAAGGATAAAGGATGACAAGGCATCCGAAAACGAGGCTTATAAGATAGAACTTCTGATGAAGCAGGCCAAGATCACGACGGCAGACCGCAAAGTCACGATAGCCGCCGATGAAAGGGCCGAAAAACTCGGATGTCCCGCAGCGGCGATCGAGCTTGAGGACGGAACGATCATAACTTCCAAGACTTCCGATCTTCTGGGCGCTTCGGCTGCACTGCTCCTTAACGCATTAAAGCATCTTGCCGGGATAGATCATGACAAGCATGTCATTTCTCCGGAAGCCATAGAACCCATACAG
Source organism: Lachnospiraceae bacterium (assembly GCA_024682115.1). Taxonomy (GTDB): domain Bacteria; phylum Bacillota; class Clostridia; order Lachnospirales; family Lachnospiraceae; genus JAILLW01. Next base: position 11,565 of record JAIKZO010000104.1, on the reverse strand, counting down.
CGGCTTAAGACCGAATATCTGGGCGGAAAGAATCCGAGACTTCACACCGATGAGGTGCTGATAGCCCTTTCGATCTCTGCCAGCACTGATAAGAATGCCCTGGCCGCACTTGAAAAGATCCCCGATCTTAAAGGCTGTCAGGTACATACCTCGGTAATGCTCTCAAATGTGGACATCAAGACATTCAAACGTCTGGGTGTCGATCTTACAAGCGAACCCAAAGCAAAGTGATATCAAAGGGACCTTGAACAAGGTCCCTTTATGGATTATTAAGAAATAATATATAAACAGTTAATTGCAATTCCGGCGATTCAACTATATATATATGATATAGCTGTCAAAATGCAGGCATTTCTGTCAGCATTTGAAATATAACAAAGGGAATATCACTCGGAGAACCAGATGGAAAACAACATTAACGAATACGATAACAACGATCGTCAGGAGCAGGGCGGAAACCAGAACAACCAGGGCGGTTCGAACGGACAGGGTAACGGAGACAGAAATCCCAGACGCCAGAACATAATAATGCTCATCATCGTGGCTCTGCTCTCGCTTTTCATAGTTTCGGCCATTATGAACCTCTTTACGGGAAAGACCACGGAAGAGATAACATATTCCGAATTTATAGGAATGCTCGATCAGGGTAAGATAGAATCCGTTCAGATAGATTCGGACAGGGTATTCATAACCCTTAAGGATGAAGGGAACAAGCAGGCAAACGATCCGCTGGCATTGCTTTATCCCACTCTGATGCAGACTCAGACTTCATATTATACGGGAAAAGTCGAAGAGGACGATACGCTTACCGCAAGGCTCCTTGATGCGGGAGTGGAAGTTCAGGGAAAAGTAACAAATACGAGTACGATCATCCTTAACATCTTCCTTTCGTATGTCTTCCCGATACTTCTTATGTGGGTGCTCTTAAGCTTCCTGTTCAAAAAGATGAGCAAGGGCGGAGGACCTTTCAATGTGGGAAAATCTACCGCAAAGGTTTACGTTCAGAAAGAGACCGGAGTAACCTTTAAGGATGTAGCGGGTGAGGATGAAGCCAAGGAATCACTGCAGGAAGTAGTGGATTTCCTCCATAATCCCGGAAAATATGCCGGAATAGGCGCAAAGCTTCCCAAGGGAGCACTTCTCGTGGGACCTCCCGGAACAGGTAAGACACTTCTTGCGAAGGCCGTTGCCGGCGAAGCACATGTTCCGTTCTTCTCACTTTCGGGTTCCGATTTTATCGAACTATATGTGGGCGTCGGTGCTTCACGTGTAAGAGACCTCTTTAAGGAAGCTACAAAGAACGCACCCTGCATAATCTTTATAGATGAGATAGATGCGATAGGAAGAAGCCGTGATTCAAAATACGGCGGCGGAAACGAAGAGCGCGAACAGACACTGAACCAGCTCCTTTCCGAAATGGACGGTTTCGATACTTCAAAGGGAATACTTGTTCTCGGAGCCACCAACAGACCCGAGATCCTTGATAAAGCTCTCCTTCGTCCCGGACGTTTTGACAGAAGGATAATAGTTGACAAGCCCGATCTTAAAGGAAGGGTTGAGATACTCAAAGTCCATGCCAAGGACGTTCATATGGATGAGACCGTGGATCTTAACGAGATCGCTCTTGCGACATCCGGTGCTGTCGGAGCTGACCTTGCTAATATGATCAACGAAGCTGCGATCATGGCGGTACAGAACGGCAGGAATACCGTTTGCCAGAAGGATCTTTTTGCCGCGGTCGAACAGGTTCTCGTAGGTAAGGAAAAGAAGGACAGGATCATGTCCCAGAAGGAGAGAAAGATCGTTTCCTACCACGAAGTCGGACATGCCCTTATAGGAGCCCTTCAGAAGAATTCCGAGCCGATACAGAAGATAACGATAGTTCCCCGTACGATGGGTGCCCTCGGTTATGTCATGAACGTTCCCGAAGAGGAAAAATACCTCGAGACCAAGCAGGAACTGCATGATAATATAGTAGGACTTTTAGGCGGAAGAGCCGCTGAGGAGATATTCTTCGGTGACGTGACGACCGGTGCTTCCAACGATATAGAAAAAGCCACCGCGATAGCCCAGAACATGATAACCAGGTTCGGTATGTCGGAGCGTTTCGGTCTTATGGGACTTGCTACGGTGGAAAGCCAGTATCTTGAAGGAAACAACAGATATACCTGTTCCGACAGAACGGTCGCGGATATAGATTCGGAAGTTATGAAGCTTCTTAAGAAATGCTATGAAGAAGCAAAGAAGATGATATCCGAAAACATGGAAGTCATGGATGTTCTTGCCGCGCATCTTCTTGAAAAGGAGACGATCACGGGTAAGGAATTCATGAAGATATTCCGCGAGATAAAGGGCTTGCCCGAACCCGAGGAAGGAAAAGAGTCTGAAGACAGCGACGGAGAAAAGCCTGTTTCCGAGGGCGAAGCGGTGGAAGTGGTCATGGTAGAGGACGACGGATCTTCGGATGATACCAAAGAACTTCCCGGGGACGATACACAGGATCGATGGATGCCGCCCACACCCGGTCCCGAACGTGACAAAGAAGGTGTGCCTGTAGGCAGATTTTCCAATCTACCTATCGTATGATTGACGCAGATCTGCGCGGAATGATTTTCGTCACTCACTTTTAATGTTTCAGGCTCTGGAATGCTGAAAAAGCGTTTCAGGGCTTTTGTTTCTGTGTGGATACAAATTGTGCGCTCTGTGATAGAATGGTTAATGTGAGTGTAAAACGGATTTGAAAGGACACGGAGATCCGTGCTGTTGAATTTATGAATATCATGGTTGACGGATATAACATTTGCTATAAGATTACGGGATCCGGAAAAGAAACGATAGTGATGCTTCAGGGGTGGGGAACTGATCTTGGCGTTTATGATTCTGTAGCAAATGCCGTAAATGAGAAGTTTAGATTTGTTCAATTCGATCTTCCGGGATTTGGCGGGAGCGATGAACCGCGCGAAGCATGGAATGTAGATGCTTATGCTGATTTTTTCTGCAGATTTATGCAGGCTATGGAGATAGATAAAGCTATACTTATCGGTCATTCATATGGAGGCAGGATCATAATCAAACTTGCTTCAAGAGATACAATACCTTTTGAGATAGCTAAAATAGTATTGATAGACAGTGCGGGAATAGTATCACAAAAATCCGTATCACAGAAGCTTAGGATAGGAAGCTATAAGATCCTGAAGAGGGTTTTTAATCTTAAACTGATATACGCACTGTTCCCGGAACTTGTGGATGATTGGAAAAGCAGGCAGGGCTCAGCCGATTACCGGAATGCTACTCCGATAATGAGACAGTGCCTGGTAATGGCAGTGAATGAGGATCTGCGGCATCTGCTTCCGAAGATTAGACAGGAGACACTGCTGATCTGGGGAGATATGGACACGGCTACTCCCGTTTCCGATGCCAGGATCATGGAGGAAATGATCCCCGATTCGGGGCTTGCCATCATAAAAGGTACAGGACATTATTCTTTCCTCGAACAGCCGGTTACATTTTTAAATATCATGAGATCATATTTTGGTATTGGAGTCGGGCATGATAATTAGGACTGTTTTGACAGCGTTCTTAGCCGTTTATGCATCGTTCCTGACGATGAGACATAATATGCATATGTTTCAGCTGAACGGTTATAAGAACGATGAACATTTAATATGGATAAAAAAGAATCTCAGGCAGCAATGGCTGCTTGGGTTTGGTTTTGTATTGGGAGTATTACGGATAGTATTTCCGATACTTGCCATAGATATTTTCATTTATATTACATTATTACTTGAGATACTTGTTTATCGTGCATTGAGGAGGATAAATACCAAGAAAAAACTGGTATATACACCCAGGGTCAGAAGAATGATCATTTCGATCCTTTGTATCTGTGTACTGACTATCGCTCTGGTATATTTCTTTGCAGGACTTATCGCAATGACCGGATTGTTTACAATACTGGTATCATCACAATGCTTCCTGAATATGGTGGCTAATATAATCAATCACCCGATAGAGCAGGGGATCAACCACCATTATATTTCCGATGCAAAGAAAAAACTTTCCGAAGCAACCGATCTGAAGATCATAGGTGTTACCGGAAGCTTTGGTAAGACCAGTATGAAATACTATCTTCAGACTCTTTTGCAGAATAAGTATAGTGTTCTGGTGACTCCGGGGAATTTTAATACTCCTTTGGGGGTTACGATCACTGTGAGAAATTATCTGAAACCTACGCACGAGATCTTTATCTGTGAGATGGGTGCGAGGCGTGTCGGTGAGATCAAAGAGGTGTGTGATATAGCTCATCCGGATATAGGCATAATCACTTCTATCGGACCTCAGCATCTGGAAACATTTTCCAGTATGGAAAACATTCAAAAAACAAAGTTTGAACTTGCGGATGCGCTGCCCAAAGGAGGAATGCTTTTTCTGAACGGAGATAACGAATATATTATGGAAAAAGCATCTGATTATCCAAATAAAACATTCTATTTTTCCGAAAAAGAAGGTGATGGATACCGGGCAAAAGATATATCGGTTTCCAGGTTCGGTACGGAATTTACCATAATAACACCTGAAGGTGAATCTGAACATTTTCAGATGAAGCTGATCGGTTCGCACAACGTGATAAATGTTGTGGGTGCTATAGCTGTTGCCAATTCACTTGGTATGTCACTTAAAGAACTTATAGTTCCGGTTCGAAGGATACAGCCCGTAGAGCACAGGATGCAGATGAGAGAGCATGGCTTGGTGACCGTTATCGACGACGCTTATAATTCAAACCCTGTAGGGTCGAAAGCGGCGGTAGAAACACTGGCCATGTTTGACGGTATACGTATCCTTATCACTCCGGGAATGGTTGAACTCGGTGAACGCGAAGAAGAGTATAATCGTCTGTTTGGTACATATGCGGCCGACTGCTGCGATTATATATTGCTGGTCGGAAAAAAACATACCGCTCCCATCAAACAAGGCGCGTTGAGCAAAGGCTTTCCGGCTGAAAAATGTCTGGCATATGACAGATTGGAAGATGCGGTTTCGTATGCGTATTCAATAAAAGAAAAAGGACATAAATATATATTATTGGAAAATGATCTTCCCGATAATTATTAGAAAGGAGCTAAAACCATGAAGACCAGGGTTGCGATGTTGTTTGGAGGAAAGAGCGTTGAGCACGAGGTTTCGGTTATTTCCGGCATCCAGGCGATAATGAACATGGATACAGATAAATATGAGGTGATACCGGTATACATGACGAAGAATAATGTCATGTATGTCGGAGATGAGATAGGGAATATCGAGTCATATAAGGATATAGACAGGTTGCTTTCCGTATCAAAGAGGGTAATCATGATCAATGACAATGATAAGATCCGCCTGATCTCATATCCGCTGAAAAAATTCGGTAAAAAAACCCAGATCGATATTGATATAGTTTTTCCGGTAGTGCATGGGACTAATGTTGAAGACGGTGTTCTTCAGGGATATCTTAAGACGATCGGAGTCCCGTTTGTCGGCTGCGATGTTACGGCTTCGGCAGTGGGGATGGATAAGTATATCATGAAGATGATATTGAAAGAAGCGGGGGTTCCGGTCCTTGATGCCAGGATCTTTACTTTGTCGGATTACTCTGATATCGACCGGATGATGGACAGGATCGAGAATGAGCTGGGATATCCGGTGATCATAAAACCGGTCAATCTCGGATCAAGTGTGGGGATCAGTATTGCCAGGGATCGTCTGGAACTGTCCGATTCCATAGATGATGCTTTCAGATACGCAACGAAAGTACTTGCAGAGCATGCCATATTAAATCTAAGAGAGATAAACTGTTCTGTTCTGGGAGATGAAAACGAGGCTGAAGCTTCCGAATGCGAAGAACCCATGCACACAAAAGACATACTGAGTTATGAGGATAAGTATGTCAGCAATGTAAAAAGCGGCGGATCTAAAGGTATGGCCAGTGTGTCAAGACGTGTACCAGCAGATATTTCTCCCGAGAAAAGGGAGGAGGTCCGTCAGATGGCTGTCAGGTCGTTTAAGGCGTTGGGGTGTAACGGTGTGTCAAGGATCGATTTTATGATCGATGAAGATAACGGTAAACTGTACTTCAATGAGATAAACACCATTCCAGGGTCATTGGCGTTTTATCTTTGGGAACCGATAGGAGTCCCTTATAAGACACTTCTTGACAGGATGATCCAGCTTTCGCTCAAAAGAGTCAGAACAGAAGAGAACCTGACTTTTACTTTTGACACGAATATACTTGATTCTGCCAGCTTCAACGGTTCAAAGGGTTCAAAACTATGAATGAAGCCATTCCTGAAATAGAGTATCCGGAAATATCCACATCGGTAGATTTTCAAAACAGTGATTTTGTGAAGATCACATCAAATGAAATTATTGATGTAAGGATGCAATATCCGATATTAAAAATGGAAAATGCCGAGCCGTTTTGCTTCGTAAGAACGGAGGTATATGAAATGCTGCTCAAAGCATCCGGAAAATTGCCGGACGGATATCGTTTCAGAATATGGGATGCTTGGAGACCGTTCGCACTCCAGAAGGAGTTATATACGGAATATTCGAAAGAAATAGTAAAAGAGTTTGAATTGGAAGAATGCTCGCAGGAGCAGAAAAATGCAGTGATCAGACACTTTGTTTCCGAACCTGTCGAAGACAGGGCTGTTCCTCCTGTTCATACTACGGGTGGAGCAATCGATCTGACGATCTTAGATGAAGCCGGTAACGAACTGGATATGGGGACGGCGTTTGATGCTTTTTCAGATCTTACTTATACGTCAGCCTTTGAAAAAGAAAAGGATCAAAAGATAAGAGACAACAGAAGATTGTTGTATCACGTTATGACTTCAGTCGGATTTACCAATCTGCCTTCCGAATGGTGGCATTATGATTATGGGGACCGTTTTTGGGCATACTATAATGATCTGCCTGCAATATATGAAGGCGTGTTTTATAGGGAGGAAATACATGAAAAGTTCAACCGATAAGAAAAGATTTAAACTGACAACATGGTCAGCGACAGCGATTCTGATATTGGTAGCGGGCCTGCTGGTGACAGGGGGATATATTTATCTTTTTATAAAAAACGGCTATGCCTTCAGTGACCTGATAGACAATATCATCGGAAATCTTATTGGTGTTCTGGCTGCTTTTCTGCTTTTTGACATTCTGTATAATAAGCTGACACAAGATGCTTATGCAGAAGAAACATCTCAGCAGATCGCCAAAACCCTGATGGGTGACCCGGAAACACTGGATGCTTTCAGTGAAGATGACAAACAGGCATTTTTGGTTTCAACCGTCAGATCCATCATGAAAGACGATGATGCCGTTGATATGGTGGTAGGAAACATGAAGAAATATTTAAGCTCAGCCAAAGTAGCACGTATCAGAAAAAGCTTTAATTATACCATCACGCTTACAACAGAATTGCCCAAAGCATATGATGCGATACCGGGTACTGCAGAGGGAAGATATTTTTATGTCCAGGAAAATCTCAATTATGAAGTAAAGTATCTTTCGGGACATGATGATAATTTGAGCACGGAAAAAGTCAGGATCGGTTTTTCTTTTGATAAAAGAAGCTTGGATGCGGGTTTGCTCGAAAGTGATAAGGATCCGGAGTTTTCCAAGTGCATTTTTAATGAAAACCTTGATATTACAAAAGATGCGGTCAGTTATATTCGGAAACTGTCTGAAGAGGAGTTAAAACAATTTATGGAAGAATACTTAACTGCCGTGCTGAAAGTAGATGGGAAACAGGGGACCCTCGATTCCGTGATCGTAAGACCGGGAGGGATAGTCGTAACATACATGATTAATGGCCTGACTGCTAAAGAAGAGCATACGATCCGAGTCATATTCCACATGCCGAAATTATGGAACTCGATCTTTGAAGTGACCCTTGTAGATCCCACCAGAGAACCAAAGATAACCTTTGATTACATGCCCGGGATGATGGATGTTACAATGTATTCATATCTGAACAAAGGCGATGAATCAAATGACGGTGCTTATGAGGATCAGAACGGTTTATATGATATAGCGATCAAAAATGAATGGATCTATCCTAAGAGTGGGATCGTTTTCAGTGTTAAGAAAAAAGAGTAAACGCAGATGTTCAACATCCAGGAGGAACTTAAAAAGCTCCCGCATGATCCGGGAGTATATATCATGCATGATGCGGATGATACCGTAATCTATGTCGGAAAAGCAAAAGACCTGCACAATCGTGTCAGGTCTTATTTTCGTAAGATCACAGGGCGCGGTCCGCAGATCGACAAGATGGTGTCCCTGATAGACAGGTTTGAATACATCATCACGGATTCCGAGCTTGAAGCCCTGGTCCTTGAGAACAATCTTATCAAGGAATACTCACCGAAATACAATACGATGCTTAAGGATGATAAGACATATCCTTATATAAAGATCACTCTCGGTGAGGATTTCCCGAGGATCACATTGGTGCGTCAGATGAAAAAAGACAGGTCGAGATATTTCGGTCCGTATTCATCGGCTTACGCGGTAAACAACACGATAGAACTGGTCAACAAGATCTTCATGCTCCGGACCTGTACAAGGTCGCTTCCCAAAGAGGCCGGACAGGGAAGACCCTGCCTTAACCAACATATAGGAAGGTGCTGTGCACCCTGTACCGGAAACGTTTCAAAGGAAGAGTATGCAAAGAGGATCGATTCGGCGATCAGATTCCTTAACGGGGAATACGGAGACACGTTAAAAGAGCTTAAAGAGAAAATGACACAACTGTCGGAAAATATGGAATACGAGGAGGCTGCAAAGATAAGGGACATCTATGACAGCGTCCTTTTTATTTCCGAAAAACAGAAGATCACAGCCTATGACGAAGACGACAGGGATATAATCGCGCTTGCGGCCAATGAAAACGATGCCGTGGTACAGGTATTCTTCGTAAGGACGGGTAAACTGATCGGAAGAGAACATTTCCATATGAAGAACGTGGAAGGAGTCCAAAGACGCGAGATCCTCGGGGACTTCATAAAGCAGTTCTATGCCGGGACTCCCTATATCCCCAAAGAACTCATGCTGGAAGAAGAGATCGACGACCTGGAAGTCATAGAAGGCTTTCTTACCAAAAAACGCGGTTCAAAGACGGTGATCACGATCCCCAAGATAGGGAAAAAAGAAAAACTCGTGGAACTTGCTTCAAAGAATGCACAGCTGATCCTCGATAAGGATATGGAAGAGATAAAGCGGCAGGAGGCCAGGACCCTGGGCGCCGTTAAAGAGATAGCTGATCTCATAGACATCCCTTCTATCAGCAGGATGGAAGCCTTTGATATCTCAAATATCAGCGGGTTCATGAATGTCGGATCCATGGTCGTATTTGAAAAAGGAAAACCGAAAAAGTCAGATTACCGCAAGTTCAGGATAAAAACGGTCGCAGGCCCCGATGATTATGCCTGCATGAGAGAAGTACTCACAAGACGTTTCCTTCACGGAATGGAGGATCGCAATAAGATAGAGAATAACCTGACCGATGACGAATACGGCTCTTTCAGCCGATTTCCCGATCTACTTCTGATGGACGGAGGAAAAGGACAGGTAAATATCGCTTTGGAGGTCCTTTCGGAACTGGGAATAGATATCCCGGTCTGTGGCATGGTCAAAGACGATGATCACAATACAAGAGGACTTTACTATAACAACCGCGAGCTTCCGATGGATAAAAGAAGCGAAGGGTTTAAGCTTATAACCAGGATACAGGACGAAGCCCACCGTTTCGCGATCGAATATCACAGAAGCTTAAGAACCAGGTCACAGACGCATTCGGTGCTTGAGGATATTCCGGGCGTCGGCTCTTCAAGACGCAAAGCGCTCATGAGGGCTTTTCAGTCGATAGAAGAGATCGCAAACGCTTCCGTGGAAGAGCTTTCAAAGATAGATGAGATACCGGCCGGAACGGCACGTGACATATATAATTTTTTCCACAAAGAAGAAAAAAGATGATATGATAAAATATACGGATTTTTTAAGGAGGGCTATCGATGTCGAGCGTAAAACTTGAAAAGATCATAGAAAGAATGAAGCTTACGAACTTTACTCCCGAGCTGGATATATCCAAGGTCAGGGTCAGGGTTCCGGATATCAACAGACCGGCTCTTCAGATGGCCGGATATTTCGAGCACTTTGAAGCGACAAGACTGCAGGTCATCGGTTTTGTCGAGTATTCCTATATGGAAGGACTTCCCGAGGCCAGACAGAAAGAGATATACCAGAAACTCCTGGGCTGCGACATCCCTGCCATCGTTTTCTGCAGAGAGCTTGCACCCAACGAGCTTTTCCTTAAATATGCGGTTGAGAACAACGTTCCCATTCTCGGGACCAAGAAAGCGACTTCGGCTTTTTCCGCCGAGATCATAAGATGGCTCAATGTACAGCTTGCACCCTGCATCTCGATCCACGGTGTTCTGGTCGACGTTTTCGGTGAAGGCGTGCTCATCACCGGTGAATCCGGAATAGGTAAATCCGAAGCAGCCCTTGAGCTTGTAAAAAGAGGACACAGACTCGTTACGGATGATGCAGTGGAGATTCGCAAGGTATCGGATGAGACACTCGTAGGTTCGGCACCCGAAGTAACGCGCCATTTCATAGAACTCCGCGGTATAGGTATCATCGATGTCAAGACACTTTACGGTGTATCTTCCGTAAAGGATACTCAGAACATAGATCTGGTCATTCATCTTGAAGACTGGAACAAGGAAAAGGAATACGACAGACTCGGTCTCGAAGAGGAATACATAGAGTATCTCGGGAACAAGGTCGTATGCCATAACATCCCCATCAGACCGGGACGTAATCTCGCGGTCATCTGTGAATCGGCGGCCATCAATCACAGACAGAAGAAGATGGGTTACAATGCCGCCCAGGAATTATATCGCCGTGTTCAGGAATCACTTGTTAACGGCAGGGACGAAGAGGAGGATGACTGATAATGAGCAGTTTCGTATTTGGAGTTGATATAGGCGGAACTACCGTAAAACTCGGACTTTTTGATATCGACGGAAATCTTCTTGATAAGTGGGAGATACCTACACGCACGGAGGATTCCGGCAAGAACATACTTCCCGATATCGCTGAGAGCATTTCGGGAAAGATATCCGAAAAGAGTATCGATAAAGCGCAGATAGCAGGAATCGGGATAGGTGCTCCGGGCCCCGTTGATGACAGCGGGATGATCCATAAGGCAGCCAATCTCGGCTGGGGAGTCTTCTCTATAAAAGAAACGCTTGAAAAGCTCACCGGACTTAAGGTCATGGCAGGTAACGATGCCAATGTTGCCGCACTCGGTGAGATGTGGAAAGGCGGAGCCACGGGCTGCAAGGATATAGTGATGGTAACCCTGGGAACCGGTGTCGGAGGCGGTATCATCGTCAACGGCAGGATGGTGAACGGATACCTCGGAGCAGGCGGAGAGATAGGACATATCCATGTCAACGATGACGAAGAAGAGTGCTGCGGATGCGGAAACAAGGGATGTCTTGAGCAGTATTCATCGGCAAC
>JAIKZO010000093.1 GCA_024682115.1 Lachnospiraceae bacterium | reverse complement strand
GTTATTTCCGGCCGTTCAGCCGAGCACTTCTTTTCTGAGTCCGGGATCCTTTTTGAAAACACCTCTGCTCACATATGTCTGAGTTTTTGCACCGGGCTTTTTGATGCCGCGCGATGTCATGCAGCCGTGCTCACCTTCGACGGCGACCATGATATCTTCCGTCTTCAGGATCATCTCGAGTATATCTGCGATATCCGCCGTGATACGTTCCTGAAGCTGAAGCCGTTTGCAGACCATGTCGGCTATCCTGCATATCTTGCTGAGGCCGATGACACGTCCCTTGGGGATATAAGCCACCGTTACCTTCATGTTATACATGAGCGCTATATGGTGCTCGCAGTAACTGAAAACGTCTATATCCTTAACGATAACGATATCGCTCGAACCCGATTTTTCAAAGCACTTATCAAAAAGGGCCGCGATCTCTTCGTTCGTATAACGCATGCCTTCAAAGACCTCGTCATACATTCCGGCCACACGCTCGGGAGTATCCTTTAATCCCTCTCTTTCGGGATCGTCACCGAGTGCCTTAAGTATGTTCGTAACCGATTCTTTTATTATATTTCGTTGTTCTTCCGTTAAATGTCTGTTAACCATGAACTCAATTATACCCTAAGATCGTAAAAAAACAATATGATATCTGCGCACGGGAAGATCATCTTGAAAGGTCCGTAATAAGTACCTCGAGTGCCAGGATGTCTTTCATGTTTCCGGTCTTTATGGATCCGTCAGCCTCGAGGCAGGCTTCAAGCGCAGCCTTCATGTCCTGCATACCGAATTTCTTTGATTGGTCTATATAATTTCCGACATAATATGAATTCACACCCGTCTTTTGAGCGATCTCCTGCTTTCCGTTGTTCTTGAGCAGCAGTTCCTTTGTCTGAAGCAGGATATTGAACTGTCTTTCGATCAGGGAAAGGATCCTGAAAGGCGAGACCTTCAGTGAAAGAAGATCGTAATAAAGGTCCATGGCCTTTTTCCTGTTTCGGTTTCCTATCGCATCGACCATGTCAAATATCTGCTCGTTTATCGAAACGGTACAGATCTCATCCACGTCATGCGCGGTTATGATCTCCCTTTCGCCGCAGTAAGAGATCAGTTTTGCCATCTCGTTCTTTATATTGAACATATCGGTGCCGACTTTACGAAGAAAATACTCTATATCCCTTTCGGTCATGCGTTTTTTGTCATCGGCGAACACCTTGTTCACCCATTTTTTGAGCATCATTTCTTCGGGAGTATCCGCCAGGACCACTATGCCCATGTTCTGGCAGGTCTTATAAAGCTTGCTCCTTTTGTCGGCCTCGCTTTCGCATATCACGAAAAAAGTGCTGTCCGGGGCTGACGGGAGGTATTGGGCAAGTTCTTCTCCTCCGGACTTTAACAGTCCGCTGTTCTGTATGATCACAAGCCTTCTGTCGGCAAAAAAAGGCAGAGTCTCGGCCTGATCTATGAGGGCCGGGATCTCAATGTCCCCTCCCTCATAAACATTGCAGTTCATATCATCCGATACCATTGCGTTTTTGAGCATATCCCTGTACTGGATCCGAAGGTAAGCTTCCTGTCCCAGTATGAGATAAAGCCGTCTGAAATTGCCTGTTTTTATGTCTTCCTGAATACGTTTCATTTTAGTAGCCGCCCTGCTTTGCGGCAGTTTCTATTTTTCCCGAAAATGATTATACTACATATAGGAAAATAAAACGATAAGAGCATGCATCAACCCGTGCCTGCCGTATCACCCTGAAAGCGAAAGGAGGCCACAATGGCGATCATCCGTGCATTTACCGTACCGCATCCCCCGCTCATCGTTCCAGATGTCGGACGCGGAGGAGAAAAACAGGTCATAAGAACGATCGAAAGCTATGAAAAAGTCGCTGACGAGATAGCTTCTCTCAAGCCCGAGACCATTATCATCACAAGTCCGCACGCGACCATGTATTCCGACTATTTCCATATCTCTCCGGGAAGAAGGGCCGAAGGTTCTTTTGCGTCATTCAGGGCACCCGGAGTTACTTTCAGTGAAGAATACGACTCGGAACTTGTTTCCGTGATAGAAAGACTCGCCGAAAAAGAATCCTTCCCCGCGGGAACCGCGGGCGAACGCGACAGTGATCTCGATCACGGAACGATGGTCCCTCTTTATTTCATAGAAAAAAAGTATAAGGATTTCAAACTCGTCCGGATCGGACTTTCCGGTCTTCCGCTCACCGATCATTACCGCTTCGGCACCATCATAAAGGAAGCCGTTCGTGAAACCGACAGAAAGGCCGTCTTCGTTGCAAGCGGCGATCTCTCCCATAAGCTTCAGGAATACGGCCCTTACGGATTTTCTCCGGAAGGCCCCGAATATGACAGTCGTGTCATGAAGGTCCTTTCTTCGGCGGATTTCGGCGAACTGTTTGATTTCTCCGATGACTTCTGCAATAAAGCCGCCGAATGCGGGCACAGATCCTTTGTGATAATGGCGGGCGCCCTGGACGGGCTGAACGTCAGGTCCGTCGCTCTTTCACACGAAGACGTTACGGGAGTCGGATACGGGATCTGTATCCTTGAGCCCGGAGATGACAATGCCGGGAGAAGATTTTTGGACAAAAGACTCGGTAAGATAAGATCGGAAGTCGAAAAGAAGGTTTCGGACTGTGATGAATATGTAAAGCTCGCATACGATACGATAAACGCTTTCATCGGTGAAGGCAAAAGGATAGATATCCCGGCGGATATTCCCGACAGGATGCTCAATGATAAGGCCGGGGCTTTTGTTTCCATACATGAGCACGGAATGCTCCGGGGCTGCATAGGTACGATCCTTCCCGTTACGGGTTGTGTCGCTTCGGAGATAATTTCAAACGCCATCAGCGCATCGACCAGGGATCCCAGGTTTTCACCGATCAAAAAAGATGAACTCCCCTATCTTGAGATAAGCGTTGATGTACTCGGGACTCCGGAAGATATCGATTCCGAGGACGAACTCGACGTCAAAAGATACGGCGTCATAGTCTATACGAACAGTAAGAGGGGACTCCTTCTTCCCGACCTTGAGGGAGTCGATACCGTATCCGAGCAGATCGATATCGCGCGCAGAAAGGCCGGCATAGGTCCGAACGAACCCTACCGCCTTCAGCGTTTCGAAGTGATCAGACACGTTTAGTTTCATGCCGGTTTAAGATCAGAACATTATGGAGGGAAAAATGGCCCAATGTGACGTCTGTTTCAGACACTGTGAGATAAAGGAAAACGGGATCGGATTCTGCAGGGCAAGGGGTAACATCGACGGAAAGATAAAGCCCCTCAATTACGGCAGGATCACTTCGTTTGCGCTCGATCCCATAGAAAAAAAGCCTCTCCGGAATTTCTATCCCGGAAGCAGGATCCTTTCGGTCGGCAGTTACGGCTGTAACCTGCGATGCCCTTTCTGTCAGAATAACGAGATCTCCTGGGGCGACGAGGTAGACTCATGGCCTGAAAAGACCAGGGTCATTACACCCGAGGATATTGTTGAAGAAGCACTCTATTACAAAAACCGCGGGAACATCGGAGTAGCCTATACCTATAACGAACCTCTCGTCGGCTATGAATTCGTAAGGGATACCGCTAAGCTCGTTCATGATGCGGGAATGGTAAATGTCGTGGTCACCGCGGGCGGCGTATCTTTGCACGTTCTTGAAGAACTTTCCCCTTATATCGATGCTATGAACATCGATATCAAAGCCTTTTCCGAAAGCTATTACAAAGACTTCCTTAAAAGCGAACTTCAGACCGTGATCGCTTTCATTACGGCCGCGGTCAAAGTCTGTCACGTTGAGCTTACCACTCTCATAGTTCCGGGAAAAAATGATTCCGATGAGGAAATGCGCGCACTTTCATCCTGGATATCTTCCCTTACGGACTCCTGCGGAAACTCTGTCGGGAACGAGATCCCCCTGCATGTTTCGAGATTTTTCCCAACGTTCCGCTATACCGAAGGCGAACCCACGGAAGTGTCTTCCGTATATCACCTTGCCGAGGTTGCCCGTGAAAAACTCAAGCACGTCTATACCGGAAACTGCTAGTCCGAAAAAGGAGTCCGTACAGAGATCCCGTTTTTACGTATCCGGGCTCTTATCATTCCGCTTTCGTCTGTCCTGAGGATCTTTATATTTCTTTCAGTAAATCTTTTCAATGTCTCATCCGCAGGCAGCCCGTATGAGTTGCCTTTTCCTACACTTATCACGGTGACGGCCGGTCTTACCTTATCAAGGAATTCCCCGCAGCTTGATGTCCTGCTCCCGTGATGGGCACATTTAAGAAGTGTATACGGCGTTTCGACGTTCATCCTCTCCGTCAGTATCTTTTCGGCTTCATTCCCGATATCCCCTGTAAGGATTACGCTCTGTCCGTTGCAGTATAAAGACAGGACTACGGACATTTCATTAGGATCATTATAAACAACATCGTTAAAGGGTGATTCCACCCTGATCTTCAGGTCATCCTTCTTCTTATCAAAAAGGCGGTTTTCATTTTCAACGATCTTGGCCTTTCCGTCGGGCAATATGATATCTCCCTCGGATAATCCGACAAGCTCCGTACCTGCTGCCTTACAGAGTTTTGCTATCTCTTCGTATTTTCCCCTGTCATGATCTGCCGCAGGATAAGGAACATATACCGTCTTTACCCGGATTCCTTCCAAAGGCCCGTCACTCAAAAGTTCTTTGATCCCGCTCGTATGATCCGAATCAAGATGCGAAAGAATCACCATATCCACCTCGTCACATCCTCTCGATTTAAGATAAGGTATGATCCTGTACTTTCCCACTTTGTTAACACTGCTCGATCCGCCGTCTATAAGGCAGGTAAGATCTCCCGAATATCCCCCCGCGGCTACCGGCAGCCTGCGGTATCTAAGGAACATGCCGTCTCCCTGGCCCACATCAAGGAAATCAAGCGTACACCCGGGATCAAACCTCAATGTCAGCATAAAGGCCGCAGCCAGCGTAACAAGCCACCTTAAACGCAGTGTGGTCTTTTGGCGGTAAAGATACAAAAGGGCCAGTATCGAAACATATAAGATGATCTGCCAAAGATAAGGTTTACCGGGAGTGTAAAAATGGAAAGGAAGTTTATCGGCTCTTTCCGAAAGGATCCTGAAAAGATCGAGTATTCCGGTTATCAGCACACCGACCGGAGAAGAGAGCGTACCCGTCAGGGGATAAAGCACGATGAGCAGAAATCCCGCACTAACCAGTATCCCCATTACCGGGATAACCAGGAAATTGAGCAAAAAGGAATAGACCGGAAACTGAAAATAAAAGAAAAGATATATGGGAAGGCTGATGACCGTCATGGTCAACGAGCTCAATACGGCCCGTAACGGCTTCGAAAGGGCATGACCGTTTTCTGACACTCTTTCTGACGATAGTGTCGGCATCAAAACGGCTATTCCGATCACACATCCGAACGAAAAAACAAATCCCGCATTATAGATATACAGCGGGTTTGAGATTAAAAGCACCGCGCAAAAAAATGACACATCCGTCATCATATCCGCAGTTCTTCCAATAAGCACCGCT
Organism: Lachnospiraceae bacterium; assembly: GCA_024682115.1. GTDB lineage: Bacteria > Bacillota > Clostridia > Lachnospirales > Lachnospiraceae > JAILLW01. The sequence goes on along the minus strand of JAIKZO010000093.1, from coordinate 18,390 downwards.
CCCATCGAAAAAGCAAACATTCCGAGTGCTCTGAGCGACGAAGCGCATATCCCGGTCATCAGAACATACATAAATATGACGGAAAAAGAAATGACTGCGGCGGCCTTTATTCCCGCGGGTGTTCTTTTGAGGATCTTAAAAAGCCCCATTCCAAGCAACGAGATGTGAAGACCCGAGATACAAAGGATATGAGCGATACCGTTCCGCCGGTATAGCGCCTTAAGATCCTCGTCCACGGCCTTTTTTGAGCCCAAGAGCATCGCTTTCATCACGGATGATTCTTCATCACCAAGGGTTTCGGTCAGGATATCGGAAGCTCTCAGTCTGAGCCGATAGAGGCCGTCCCTTAATATGTCGTATCTTTTTCCCCTGTCGGGTATCCGTACATTCTTTATCCCGAAGGATACCCCGAGCGAACGGTAATAGACGAGGGAATCAAACATTCCTTCGTTGGTCGCCTTCGAAAACGGTTTTATCGTTCCCTTTACCCTTATCCTCTGTCCCATACGTATATTTCCGTAAGGATCGCTCTCATCGGTGCTGTACGCAAAGCCGCTGCCGGGTGAGTAATATGCGATGACCTTCCCGGGGCCCTTAAACCCGGATCCTCTGATCCCGGGCAGTGTACCTTCAACCCTGATATCCTTAATACAGACATCAAGGCTCTTACCGTACTCCGAATCCCTGCGTTCCAGATCGCAGACTGTCCCCGTAAGGGTTATGCTCCTTCCTTCGTACTCTTCGTATGTCTTTATCCTGTTCTTTAAAAAGGGGGAAATGATGCATGAGACAAGCGAAACGCCCATGCAGAATACGCATAACGGTCTTTTCATACCGTGCGGTCATTTATTTCTTAAGCCGGCCGATAAGGCCGTGTTCATGATGATATCACGTTTAGCGGTCCGCTTCAATCGTAAAATCTTCCTTTTTCATTACGTCGGACCGTTTAACGTCAACGAGCCGGATCACTCTACTATATCGAGATTTCTTTCGAATATTCCTGTAAGCGGACTTTCCTTGGCGGACCCGCCTTCATCGACCGAGATCTGGACTTTGTTTATTCCGTCAAGTTCTATGAGCGAATTCGCTATCGAATAAACGATGACATCGTCGGTAACGGGATACGTGACCGTAAGATAAGCCGGATCCATGTTCACATAGCAGGTACCGTCCGTGACCGTAACGGACACTGCTTTTGCGGCCGGATTTAGCGTTGAATAGCTCATAGTCCCTTCTTCCGCGCCTTTTATGATCTCATCCACGACAAGCTTCTCAAGAGGTATGTTGGTGTTATAAACAACGCTTCTTGAAGTCATCACCAGTTTTTCACCGGTATCGTCCGCAAAATAAAGGTTAAGTTTGGCCTTTTCGTATGCATTTATCTCTTTTCCGGCATTGGTGATGAACTGTTCGGGAACCATTACCCCGATGAGATTTCCCGCGCTGTCGCTCAGCGGCTCACCGCCGACGGTAAAGCTGACTCCGTCTATCCCGGGGATCTGACCGTAGGATCTTACTATCGATGCCCTTGCAAGGACCTCGAGCAGAGGATCCGTATTCCTGTATTCCTCACTGAACCCGAGGATCAGCTGACCTTCGTTTATCGATACCGATTCAATCATAAAGATATTGTCGATAACTGTCTTATACAAAAGCTTATCCGACTGGTTCTTCAAAGCCTCGGTCACTTCATCGACCATCTCCTCCGTACCGGAGCCCGTCAGGGTATAAGGCACCTTATAAAGCCCGGTTTCGGAAGAATTGACATAGTAAAGTTCAAAACCGGGTTCTTCTTCCTTTACTTCTTCCCTGCCGCAACCAGATAAAATAAGGCATAAAGAAAGCGCCAAAACCAGTCCGGAGATCATCCGTCCCATGAAGGTTTTGTATAAAGTTGTCACTGTTTCTTTAATTCTCATAATTTGGCCTTGATCGGTATCCTTACCGTAAACGTACTTCCCTCGCCGGGCTTGCTCTTTACCGTGATCGTTCCTTTGTGGAGAAGAACGGCGGACTTTGCTATCGACAGCCCGAGCCCCGTTCCTCCTATGTTCGTCGAATGCGATTTGTCACCGCGATAGAATCTTTCGAAGACGGAATCAAGCTCGTCTTCGGGAATACCCTGTCCTGTGTCGCTCACCTCCACGGTAAAGTACTGATGATCGGCATCCACAGTGATCGTAGCCGTTTTACCGGGAGAATTGTATTTGATGGCATTCTCTATGAGGTTGGAAAGCACAAGGGAAAGCTTGACCTCGTCAACCTCCGCAACAACGTCCCTTAATGACACCAATGTCAGTTCTATCTCGTTCTTTCTTGCTATGGGTCTTAACCTTTTTAATATGATCTCGGTAAGTTCATTGATGTCAACAGTCGAGATGTTAAGCTTGGATGCATCCTTATCCAGTTTGACGAGCTCCAGCAGGCTGTTGATTATCTTATCTTCGCGCTCTATCTCCTGCGTGATATCCGACATGAATTCCTTATATACCTCCACGGGAACCTCACTGTCGGTGTTAAGAGAATCGGCAAGGATCTTTGCCGATGTCAGGGGAGTCTTAAGCTCATGCGAGACGTTTGAAACAAATTCCCTGCGGGATTCGTCGACTTTCTGCATTTTTTCAAAAAGCGAGTTAAAAGACGAAACAATATGCTGCGTCTCGAGATAATCCCTTACCGCCAGCGGCCCATCCGAGGTCCCGCTCTTTACGGCCTCTATCTGCTTGGATATCCTGTCAAAAGGCTTTACCAGGACTCTTGCGAGAACGATCGCCAGGGCAAACAAAAGGATAATGACGATGATCTCTATGACCTGAGCCCTTTTTCTCATTATCTGTATGGTGGTCATTATGGTATCAGTGGATGTCGAAGCAAGAAGCGCTCCGCGATAGACAACAGTCCCTTCCGGAAGATCCTCGGTAGCTCCCACCGAAGATATCGTTTCGGTTATCGGCACCGTAAGCTCTATATATCCGTTCACCCTGTCGTAATTGCTTATACTGCTCCCCTTAAGACACCTTACGACTTCCTCCGAGACCATGGTCCTGCCCTCGGATATCCCGTAGGTATCCTTAACGATCTTCAGCCGGTTGTTTATGACCATAACTCGTCCGGAATAAAGGTTTGAAAGGAGATTAAGCTCCGCATTCACGACATTCGAAGAAGGATCTATCAGATAATTGTATGTGATGAGATGATTTGCAAGTATCGTCAGCTGGTTCTGGACATCCACCGTCCTTACCTTTACCGCACGGTCCTCGTAACTCTTCAGGATGCTCTGGTAGATTATGAGCGAGGGGATCATTCCGACTATGAAGATTATTATAAAAAGGCGAAGCTTTAAGCTTCGCCAGAACCTTATCCTATGCATAATAGTATCCGACACCCCACTTGGTGTGTACGTACTTCGGCTGTGACGGTGTTATCTCTATCTTTTCGCGAAGACGTCTGATATGTACATCCACTGTCCTTGCGTCTCCCGGATAATCGTTTCCCCAGATCATCTCAAGGAGTTTCTCGCGGCCGAAGACTTTGTTCGGGTTATTAACAAGGAACTCAAGAACTTCGAATTCCTTTGCGGTAAGATTGATCTCGCGGTCTTCTACGAAGACTCTTCTGCTGTCCGTGTAAAGCTTAAGGTCACCGCTTTCGATCACGGTATCCGCGGTTTCCTTGGTCCCGGTCCTTCTCAGGATAGCCTTTATCCTGGCTTTGACTTCCATGATGTTAAAAGGCTTGACTATATAATCATCGGCACCGTTCTCGAGGCCCGCTATCTTATCCATGTCATCGGACTTTGCGGTCAGCATGATGATGGGCACCTTCGAAAACTCCCTTACGGATCTGCATACCTCGAAGCCGTCCATCTTCGGAAGCATCACGTCGAGAAGTATCATGTCGTAATCGTTACGTCTGATCTTATCGAGCGCTTCCGCTCCGTCATAGGCGGTATCGACTTCGATGTCGTCCTGCTCCAGCGAGAATTTGATACCCTTGACTATTATCTTTTCATCATCAACAACGAGAATCTTTTCTTTCATTCAGTAAACCGTGATCTTATCCCTGATCTTTCCGAAAAGGCCTTCCTTTATACCGGAAATGTTCATTATATCCTCTATCGATCCGAACGGACCGTTCTCATTGCGGTATGCGATTATCGCTTCCGCCCTGGACTGTCCCACTCCGCTTAACGTCATGAGTTCTTCTGCCCCTGCGGTGTTGATATTGACCTTTCCGTCCGAAGAGGCTGCACTTTTGGCATCCTGTCCGTGACCTGTATTATCCGCCGCAGCGATATTTCCTTCCGCCGCCCTTAGATACGGCTTTTGATCTTCCGCATCTTTTTCTTCGGCCGACGGAACGTTTATCTGCATTCCGTCCGTACAGAAATCCGCCTGGTTTATAACGCTGTCATCGGCTTCATCGTCAAGGCCTCCGGCTGCATTTATCGCTTCGTATATCCTGCTGCCGGCACCGAGTTCATAAACCCCGGGCGATACGACATGCCCGCAGACATGCACGACTATGACGGGATCTTCCAAAGCGCCACCCGGCTCATTTTGCGACATATCGCCGGTCTCTTCCGCGGGCTCTGCGGCTTCCCGCATGACACTGTCGTCATCTTCCGTTCCGGCTGAACCCGTCGCTTCCGACGAAAAAAACGTCACATCACCGGATCCGTCCGTCGGATCAGTCCCCGTCACATCACCGGGTCCTTCCGCCGTAAACACTTCCTCATCCGCGTTTCCAAAGAGCTTAAAAGCTCCGAGTACAAGGCATATGCATACGCATAACGCCCCAGATATGATCTTATATTTTCTGTTCATAGTAACCTTCTTTCCGTAAAGAAGGCTCCTTAAACATGACTGACTTAATTTCCTTCGGAAAGGGCCTGCTGCGTAAGCTCTTCCTCGTTGAGGTATTCAACCTCTTCCTCTTCTTCCTTGGGCTCGATTATGTAGGCAAGCTCGGTTTCCTGCCCGGTTATCTGGTAGATCATCTTTTCCGCCAGATCCCGCAGCGCCGCATTGGGTTCTTCGCCGTCCCAGACATTTGCGAATACCGCTTCGAGCTGAACCCAGAAGTTACTCGTTTCCATCATCTTCGGCAAAGGCTTTGAGTATGAATACTCATCCGCGAATACCTTCAGTGCCGGATCGTTATATGTCTGAAGCTTATATGCCGGGATCTTTCCGGCACGGTCAAAGAGTATATCGGTATATTCCGTTGTCATGAAATATGCAAAATCATTGACAACATCGGTATGTGTCGAATAAGGATTGACCACGGCACAGCCCGTCATCGAAAGCGAACGCGTCTGAACATGCTCGTTCATGTCGGGAATGAGCAAAAATCCGTAGTCATAAGCAAAGGTACCGTCGTTCTTTGCTTCTTCAAGTTTGGTTATCGCATCGGTCGTTGCGATCGTGAAAACTATCTTTCCCTGAATGAAATCATCAATAACCGTCTGATAATCGGAATTCGCCGTATCTATGGCAAAGAACTGATTTAAAGACTGATACGCATTCAAAGATGATATCGCATCGGCATTGTAGATATCTATGACAGAGGGATCCCATCCGGCATCGCCTCCGAGGTTTATCGCATCGCCTATGAAGAAATAGTTATAGAAGACATCCGTGACATCCCATGTGAAAATGCTCTCAACCTGCGCGGGCGGGTTGTAGCTGTTAGCCAGATCCTTTATCTGATCGATGTAAACGGGCAGTATCTCCTGAACCTTCTTCTGTATAACATCACCCTCATAAGGATAAGGTGTAGGCGTGGGAGTAGACGCCTCCGTAGGTGTTGGAGTCGGCGTCGGCGTGGGTGTCTTATCAGGTGTTGCCGTAGCCGTAGCGGTAGGTTCAGGCGTCTTTTCAGGTGTAGCCGTCGCGGTAGGTGTAGCCGTAGGTGTGGGAGTCGGTGATGGCGTGGGTGTGGGAGATGGTGTACCCTTCGGAGTCGGAGTGGCATTCTTTTCCCTCTCTGCCTCCTCTTCCGCAGCCTTTGCGGCTTCGTCCTGCAGCATGACTTCCACAGCCATTCCGTCAAGATATGTCTTGTTATAGAGAAGGGTACTCGTCTCGAAATAGAGAGGATAACCCAGATACATGTCCTTATACTTTATGGCATTGTAGGCCTGAGAGATATATGCGTTATCAAAATCCGACCCCTCCGGAACGCTTATCGGTTCCGCAAGACCCGAAAGATAAGCTTTCGTGAGCATGTCATGGGTTACGATATACATGTCCGGAACGTTGTTTTCTATCGTGGCCTTGTTGATGTTCTCAAAAAAATCCACGCCGGACTGAAGAACCGGAACTATCCTGACACCCTTTGCCTCACTGTAGGCCACGCAGGCACTGCTCAGGTAATTTCCGAGTGATTCGTCGGTATACCAAAGGTAGACTGTCTCCTTATCGTAAACAACCTCGTCCGCATTAACGGTGATATCTTTTTCCGGCTTTTCCCTGACCGGCATCTTAAGCGCTCCGACGAGCAGCACGAGTGCAAAAAACACCGCTACCAGAAGGAGCGATAAAAATCTCTTTCTTTTACTCATGATCTGATTCTATCCAAACATCCGGTAAGTATCGAGATCATCTCGTCCACGTCATCCTTCGTGATGACAAGAGGAGGAACAAATCTCAGGATGTTGCTTCCCGCATTTATGAGGATAAGTCCGTCATTCATGCATTCTTTTATGATATCAGCTACGGGGACAGTGAACTCGAGTCCCTGCATCAGGCCGATACCTCTGTGAGCCTTAATGATATCATATCTTTGGGCGATTTCGTCCAGTTTTTTGTATAAATATTCTCCGACGGTCTTAACATTGCCCAGTATATCGAGCCTTTTGTATTCTTCGAATACCGTCTTCGCCGCCATCGTCGTAAGCGGATTTCCGCCGTAGGTCGTTCCGTGATCTCCCGCTTTGAGGGAGTTTTCGGCAACTTTTTTGCCTAAAACGAATGCGCCGCCCGGAATACCGCAGGTAAGACCTTTTGCACAGGTCATGATATCGGGCATCACACCGTATCTCTGCCATGCAAACATGTAACCGGTCCTGCCCATCCCGCACTGGATCTCGTCAAGGATGAGGATTATGTCCTTTTCGTCACAGATAGCCCTGATCTCCTTAAGGAAGGCTTCTTCGGCAGGGTAGATACCGCCTTCGCCCTGAACGGTCTCCATGATGATCGCGCATGTCTTTTCGCTGATCTGCGCCTTTACCGAATCGATATCGTTCATCGTCGCGAACTTTATGTTTCCTATCATGGGCTTAAACGCTTCCCTGTATGCGGGATTTCCCGTAACGGAAAGAGCTCCCATCGTCCTTCCGTGGAAGGAATGCTCGAGGGCTATTATCTCATGATCCGTGGTATCGTCCTTTAAAAATGCATATTTCCTTGCTGCCTTTAAGGCTCCTTCAACAGCCTCGGCACCGGAATTGGTGAAAAATACCTTATCCATTCCCGATGCTTCTATGATGGCTTTTGCAGCCTCGATCGCGGGAACGTTATAGTAATAGTTCGATGTATGGATTATCTTATCGATCTGCGACTTTACCGCGTTCTTGTAATTCTCGTTGCTGTATCCGAGAGCAAAGACCGCTATGCCGGCGCAGAAATCAAGATAGCTTTTGCCGTCCGCGTCAAAAAGATGTACTCCCTCTCCGCGATCGAGAACTATCTGATACCTGTTATAAGTGTGAAGAAGGACCTGTTCGGCTTCTTCGATATATTCAGTCATACTCATTTTCTTCTCCTTTTACCGGACAGTCCCTGAGACCGTCCGCCAAACCCTTCGGCCATAAGCCCGGCCGACCGGAAATCCTTAATCCTCGTCATCATCCCTTAAGATCATCGTGCCGACACCTTCTCTTGTGAAGATCTCAAGGAGCAGGCAGTGAGGTATACGTCCGTCAAGGATATGTACCCTGTTGACTCCGCTCTTTATCGCATCGGTACAGTTATTGAGCTTTGGCAGCATTCCTCCGCCGATGATACCGCTGTTTATGAGTTCTTCGGCATCATGCGCCTTGATGCGCTGGATAAATGTGCTCTTGTCCTCAAAATCCCTGTAAAGGCCTTCAACATCGGTAAGGAAAACGAGCTTATCGGCTCCGACTTCCTTTGCTATCGCGCAGGCCGCATCGTCAGCGTTTATGTTGTATGTCATAAAGTCATCGCCAAAGCCTATCGGTGCAACGATCGGCAGAAAATCCTTTTCAAGGAGATCCAGAAGGATCTTCGGATTTACGGTTTTTACTTCACCGACAAAACCTATGTCCTTTCCGTCCGAATACTTCTTTTCCGTATTTAATAAGGCTCCGTCCTTTCCGGATATCCCGACTGCGTTTACGCCGAGTGAGGTGACCATATTGACGAGTCTTTTATTGACCTTGTTGAGCACCATCTCTGCGATCTCCATGGTCTCGTCATCGGTAACACGAAGTCCGTTCACGAACTCGGATTCCTTGCCGACCTTTTTGACCCAGCTGCTTATCTCCTTGCCGCCGCCGTGTACGATTATCGGTTTGAAACCGACAAGTTTTAAAAGAACGACGTCCTCTATCACGTTCTTCTGAAGATCTTCGTTGCTCATCGCGCTTCCGCCGTATTTAACGACTATGATCTTCCGGTTAAATTTCTGGATGTAGGGAAGTGCCTCGATCAGCACTTCGGCTTTTTTAAGTATCTCGTCGATGTTCTTTTCCATGATCTTTTCCTCAGCTCCTGTAATCAGCGTTTATCTTAACATAATCATAGGTAAGGTCGCATCCCCAGGCTGTCGCGCTCTCGTTCCCGAGCTTAACGTCCACAAGGAAACGGACTTCTTTTTCGGAAAGGAGCTTTGATGCCTCCTCCTCGGAATAATCCGTACCGGTTCCGTCCTTGTAGATCAGCATGCTGGCGGATGAACCCTGATAATAAAGCTCCATGTTGTCGGGATCGAACTTCGCGCCCGAATATCCGAGTGCGCACAGGATCCTTCCCCAGTTGGCATCGTGTCCGAAAACGGCTGCCTTTGTAAGTGATGAGCAGATAACGGACTTTGCAAGCTTCTTTGCGTTTTCCTTTGTATCCGCATTTATTACCTTACATTCGATGAGAGCATTTGCACCCTCTCCGTCTCCCGCGAGCCTTTTTGCCTGGGTCTCGTTTATAAAGTGAAGCGCCTCCTTAAACTCCTCGTATTCGGGAGTCCCTTCCTTTATCTCCTCGTTTCCGGCAAGCCCGTTCGCAAGCACGAGGAGCGTATCGTTTGTTGAAGTGTCCCCGTCAACGGATATCATGTTGTAGGTATCCTTAACATCTTCTTTGAGAAGCCCGGTAAGGGTTTCCTTCGAGATCTTCGCATCGGTCGTAACGTAACCGAGCATCGTGCACATATTGGGATGGATCATCCCCGAGCCCTTTGACATTGCGCCCAGCGTGACCGTCACTCCTTTGATCTCAAGGCTTACCGCAAGTTCCTTATTTACGGTATCCGTGGTCATTATCGCTTTGGAAGCGTCGGTTCCCGCTTCCTTATCTTCGCTCTTGGCGGAAGCGAGTTTCTTTATCCCTTCCTCGATCCTGTCCATCGGAAGCTTTGCCCCTATGACACCGGTCGATCCGATGAGGACCGCTTTTTCGGGGATACCGAGGATCTTTGCAGCGACCTCGGCCGTCTTTTCACAGCACTCCATGCCTTCACGCCCGGTTCCCGCGTTCGCGATACCGGTATTGACTATCACAGCCTGCGCAAAAGGCGAATTCTCAACTATATCCATATCCCATTTAACGGGTGCCGCCTTGACGATGTTGGACGTAAAAGTTCCCGCAACGACACACGGTTCCTTCGAATAAACTATCGCCATGTCTTTCCTGTTTTCGTATTTTATACCGGCCATCACGCCCGCCGCTTCAAATCCTTTCGGAGCGTTTATGCCGCCTTCTATAACCTTCATATCCTGTCCTTTCTTTTATCCGCCATCGGGATCGGGTCGATCCCCTATCCCTAGCGGTTGAATCTTACTATGTTTTCTTCGTTAAGCGTAAAATCGTAATAGTTAAGGTCTTCTCTCCTGGTCCACCCGATCTCGTTCCAGAACGCGTTTCCGATATCGTTTGTCGAAAAAGCTATGAGCGATACCTTGCTTATCTTTTCCTTCTTAAGCTCGTTCATGCACTTTACGACCATGGCCTTGCCGATGCCGTGTCTTCGGAAGCCTTCCCTTACGCACACATGATAAAGACATCCTCTTCTTCCGTCATGTCCGCAGAGGATCGCGCCTACTATACGTCCCTCGGACTCGGCTACCACCGATGTTTCGGGGTTCCTTTTTAAAAATCTCTCAACGCCTTCTTTTGAATCGTCGATACTTCTTATCGCAAACCCTTTTATCGACATCCAGAGATCCTTTACGCCGTCATAATCTTCAATTGTCATCCTTCGTACGGTGAACTCATTCATTTTATATATTTAGTCCCTTTGCTTCGTCACATCCGAGGATGATGTTCATGCACTGTATCGCGGCACCCGAAGCTCCTTTTCCGAGATTGTCAAACCTCGTGGTGACAACTATCCTTTCCTCATTTCCCGTTACAAAAAGCTCAAGTCCGTCATATCCGGAAAGAACGTTGGCGCTGATGAATCCGTTGTATTCATCCTCGGAACCCTTGTCCCTTACCCTGATGAACTTCTCTCCTTTGTAATGGGCCGCAAACATTTCTCTTAAGTCATCGGGGCCCTTTACTCCGTTTAACATATCCGTATAAAAAGGAAGCGTTACGAACATCCCCGAATAATAATCGTCGACCACGGGAGAAAAGAGCGGTTCTCTGTTAAGGCCCGAGATCTTCTTCATCTCAGGGATGTGCTTATGCTGCTGTGAAAGCGCATACTCCCTGGGAGCGTTGAAGTCGGCGGGCTTATCCTCCCCTTCATAGACTGCGATCGCTTTTTTACCTGCACCTGAATATCCCGAAAGGGCAAAAGCACTGACCGGATAGTCGGGACTTAATATACCGCTCTGTACCATCGGTGAAGCGATGGCGATAAATCCGGTCGCATAACATCCGGGCACGGCTACGCGGTGCGATGAGGCGATCTTTTTTCTCTGATCCGCATTAAGCTCCGGAAAACCGTATGTCCAGTCATCATTAGTCCTGTGTGCGGTCGAAGCATCTATTATCTTTACATTATCGTCGGTAACGAGCGAAACCGCTTCCCTCGCCGCCGCATCGGGCAGGCATAAGAAAGTGATATCCGATGAATTTATCATCTTTCCTCTTTCGGAAGGATCCTTTCGAAGTTCGGGATCTATCTTAAGAAGTTCAAGATCATCGCGTCCTTCGAACCTCTCAAATATCCTTAAGCCCGTAGTTCCTTCGCTTCCGTCGATAAATACTTTTGTTTTCTTCATAAATGTTCACCTCTTGCGCACTTTGGCGCATTATCCGTTCTATTTTACTATCATAAATGTTAAAAGACAACGTTTAAAAAAAACGGGTGTTTGAATTAATATACATAATATTTGCATAAATATCAACTATTTTTTTAAATTATGCATATTTTTTTGTAAAAATCTAATTTTTATGCAAAATAGGTGTTGCATTATGCATACAATTGGGTTATCATTGTTCTTGCAACGCAAAAGACATCATTATATATAAGGAGATATAAGACAATGAAAGAAAAAGTAATTCTTGCTTACTCAGGCGGACTCGATACCACGGCTATCATCCCCTGGCTCAAAGAGAACTTCGATTACGAGGTCATCTGCGTATGTATCAACTGCGGACAGGCCGAGGAACTTGACGGACTTGAAGAAAGAGCCAAGTACTGCGGAGCAGAAAAGCTCTACATCCTGGATGTTACCGATGAGTTCTGTGATGAATACATCATGCCCTGCGTTAAGGCACATGCCGTATACGAGAACAAATACCTTCTCGGAACTTCAATGGCACGTCCCCTCATCGCTAAGAAGCTTGTTGAGATAGCACGTAAGGAAGGCGCAACAGCGATCTGCCACGGTGCTACCGGTAAAGGAAACGACCAGATAAGGTTCGAGCTCGGTATCAAGGCTTTCGCACCCGACATCAAGATAATAGCTGCATGGAGGAGCGATAAATGGACACTCGATTCCCGTGAATCGGAGATCGAATACTGCAAGCAGCACGGCATAGATCTTCCTTTCAGTGCGGATTCTTCATACAGCCGCGACAGAAACCTCTGGCACATCTCTCACGAGGGACTTGAGCTTGAAGATCCCGCGAACATGCCCAACTACGATCACCTTCTTGTTTTGGGCGTATCACCCGAGAAGGCTCCCGACGAGGGCGAGTTCGTAACACTCACCTTTGAAAAAGGTATACCCAAGACACTTAACGGAAAGCAGATGAAGGTTTCCGAGATCATAGCGGCACTTAACGAACTCGGAGGAAAGCACGGTATCGGCATCGTTGACATAGTCGAGAACCGTGTTGTGGGAATGAAGAGCCGCGGCGTATATGAAACACCCGGCGGAACCATCCTCTACGAAGCTCACCAGCAACTCGAGGAGCTCATCCTCGACCGTGAGACAACAAAAGTCAAGCTCGACATGGGTAACCTCTTCGCACAGATAGTATATGAAGGAAAATGGTTCACTCCTCTTCGTGAGGCGGTACAGGCTTTCATAGAATCAACACAGGAATATGTAACGGGTGAAGTAAAATTAAAACTCTACAAGGGCAATATCATCAAAGCCGGTACAACTTCTCCGTATTCGTTGTATAATGAAAAAATAGCATCGTTTACAACAGGCGACCTTTATGATCATCATGACGCCGAGGGCTTCATAAACCTCTTCGGTCTTTCTACGAAGGTTCGCTCAATGAAGAAGATGGACAGAGGCGAAACCTTGTTATGACACAACTGTCAGTTTTGAATCTTCTGCTGATCTATTTTGCAGCAGCAAATCTGTTGGGATTCCTCTTAATGGGGATCGATAAATTAAAAGCCAGAAAAAGGGGCTTCCGTATCCCGGAAGCAACCCTTTTTCTTGTTGCGTTAGCGGGCGGGAGCGTCGGCTCGCTGCTCGGCATGTATCTTTTCCGTCACAAGACGAGACACCGCAAGTTCACCATAGGCATGCCCATCATCCTGGCCCTTCAGCTTGCGATCCTGTTATTCCTGTATTTCGGCCCCTGGGACATTCACACTATCTGAGGTTCATATGCATATAGCGATCTGTGATGACAATGTTGCCGACAGAAAACAGCTCGAGCGGCTGCTTTCCAGGGAGTCGGACAAAAGAAAGGAGCAAAGCGGCGTATTCTACACCGATTCTTTCGGCGAAGGCGCAATGCTCTATCCGAAAAGAAAATCCTACGACCTTATCTTCATAGATCTCGTTGAAGAGAACGAAAACGGCCTCGATTTCGCTCTCGATCTTTGCGCAGAGGGTGTGACCTGTCCGATCGTGCTTTGTTCCTCAAGGCATGATTATGCGCACAAGGCCGAAGAACTCATCAACTATCCTTCAAATCTCCTTTTTTTGAACAAACCGATAATAAAGGCCGAGCTTTCGGCGGTACTTGATAAAGCGGTCGAACTCGAAAAAGACCAGCCTCCCACGATAGAGATACGTCATAAGAGTGAGACCTATTATGTTTTTGAGGATGATATCGTTTACGTCAAAGCCGAGAAACTGTACGTCAATGTTTTCCTTAAGGACGGCACCGAAGTCCCGGTCTATGACACTCTCTGGAACTTTTATTCGTCCCTTCGCGACTTTACGCACTTTGCCTTCATCAATAATTTTACGGTCATAAATGCCGTTTATGTTGAAAAGAACTCGCCTTTTAAGGTAACATTAAAGAGCGGGCTTTCTTTTCCGCTGACTGCCCTCGGGCGAAGATCCTTAAGGATCGCTGCCGAAAACATAAGGAAAGAAAATGAAGAAAAGATATGATTTCATGGACGTCTTAAGACTCCTTTCGATGGCGGGCATCGTGTATTATCACATGATCGTCACCCTCTACCTTAAGGGAATAAGGCAACTTGATTCGGTAAGCGTCCTTTTTCAGAATTCGAATATGCACGTGGCCAAGGTCTGCGTCGGACTCTTTTTTATGATGTCGGGTGCGGGACTCATGCTTTCGGTCAAAGATTCCGAAAACTTTTCCCTGAAGGAATACTACAAAAAAAGATTCTTCAAGATCCTGGTTCCTTTTTACATAGTTTATATACTTTATCTCGTAACATTTATCTGCCTTACGGGCGAAAAGCTCTCTGCCATATATGACAGAAAAGTCTATCCCGTATGCATCATATTTACGCTCCTTGGTATGGATTCATACCTCGGAAGCTTCGGAGTACCCACTTACGCTCTCGGGATCGGGGAATGGTTCCTCGGCGCTCTCGTCATGATGTATATCATCTTCCCGTTACTAAGATGGGCTCTCCTTAAGAACAAGTGGATAACCCTTGGACTTGCGACCGTCTATTATGCGGTGATCCTGATAACCTATCCCAATATGTCATATGCGCTGACAAACCCCGGATACGTTAATTTCACCGTTAAGGTCTTTGACTTTTTCCTCGGGATGTTCCTTGTCCTTATACTTGATAAGATACCGAAGCGAAGCTCGTTTGCGGTGAGCGCGTGCGTTTTCCTGTTCTTCCTTTTATACCCGGAACCGCTCCCCATAAACGACAGCATAATGATAGTCCTGCAGATCCTTTCGATATTCCTGATGTTCAATGCGCTCGAAGGATTCTTCACAAGATTCCCGCGCACCATGAAGGTGATAAAGGTGCTCTGTTCCTATACATACATCTTCTTCCTCGTACATCATGTGATAATCGATTACATGACGCTGCAGGTAGTCGGACTGCCCTATACCAATGCGGATATCCTGAGGCTTTTCTTCTTCGAATTCCTCGTGATATCGATCGTGACATTTGTTATAAAGAAGCTGACGGAGCTTCCTTCGTTCATTAAAAAGAAAAGAGCCGCACAATGAAAGATGCCCTTACACTTTATAAACTCATAGTGCTCTACATGCTCGACCGTGTCGATTTCCCGCTGACAAAAGCTCAGATCGGGGATTTTATCCTTGAAAAGGAATACACAAATTTCATGACACTCCAGCAGGTCATAGGAGAGCTTCTGGATTCAAAGCTTGTCACGGCACAGTCTTACAGGAACAGGACCCACCTTAATCTCACAAAGGAGGGTTCGGATGCCATACACTTTTTTGAAAACGATATCAATCCCAAGATAAAGGATGAGATAAACAGATTCTTCAAGAAGAATTCGATAGAATTAAGAAACGAAGTATCGATAACCGCAGACTATTACAAAGCTACCAACGGCGAATACGAGGCTCATCTCGTGGCCAAGGACAAGGATATAAAATTAATAGATATGACCATCTCCGTTCCCATCGAGGAGACAGCCATATCTATCTGTGACAACTGGAATAAAAAGAACCAGGAGCTTTATCAGTATCTGGTAAAGCAGCTCTTTTAACTTATCTCATTATATCCGACCAGTTGGATATACCTATGATCGACTTGGCGAATGCCATATGTGATTCCGCTTCGGAGGTGTCCATGTATTTAAAGACATCATACGAAGCTTTTTTTGCGCCCGAGAGCGTCGTTACACCAGTAGCAAGACCCTGTGCGATCTCCGTTGCATCATCGGTCTGTCTGTTGAGCAGGAGCCCGTCTATATCCTCATAATGATTGATCTTGTAAAAAGCATAGGCGATCGCGGCTGCCTGCGAAGACTCTCCGCCCGAACCGGATGATGTGTATCCGAGCTCGGTTATCATGATGTTCCTGTGGCTTCCGTCGGGTGCGAGGAATCCTCTCTGGTTAAGATAATTTATCAGTACCTCGATGTTCTGCATTGATATCATCGGAGTATCAGAACTGTGCTTTACGTACTTTGACGAAGACCATGTATTACAGCTGGTTAGCGGAACGTTATAGGGATGATATGCCATACCCCAGTCGATATTTCCGTGAGCGCAGATATAAGAGTTAAAGCTGTCCAGTACATCTTTTCCGTCATAGTCGGGATTGTTCTTCATATCCCTGTTCCACTGCTGGTCAAGCGAGATGAAAACCCTTGCCGATCCGGATGTACTCTTTATCGCGTTGTAGAACACCCTGAAAGCATCCGCATACGCCCTGGTGTAGGTATCGACATCCGTGTAAGCCATGTAGTTCCATTCCTTACGCGCATTGATCTCGTTCGCTATTACCCAGTTGGAGATCCTTCCGTGCTTTGATCCCGAGTACCTTTCCGCAAAGAAACTTCCCACCGCTGCGAGATAATCGACTCCGTCCTCGGTAGCGGCGTTGAACATATAGTAAGGGCAGACGTTCTTGCTCCTCGCATCCGGATGTATCATCGAGATATACTTGCTCGAATAACTGTTAAGAAGGATCGCGGTAACGGAAATATTCTGTTCGGTGAGGTATCTTATGGTTTCGTCGAATCCCGAAAGCGCCGCTCCGTTAAACGAATAGTTCTTGCCGTTATACGAATAGTTTATCGTAGGGAAAAGGGCGTTTGTCGAAGGCCCCATGAAATCCTGTGTCCTGAAGTTTATCGCAACCTGCTTTACCCCGAGATCCTCAAGCTGTCCCGTCTTATACTTTGAATAGTCTATAAGGATACCCTTTTTCGAAGAGGGTTTCATATAGACGTTGGCATATTGGGCGCAGGCCTCCGGATTTGTTATGAACTGTCCCCTGCTTATGAGCTCATAGTTGCCGTCGATCTTGACTCCGACCGCGAACTTCTTATAAAGCCTTGAAGATGAGGATCCTTTATTGAGCTGGCATTGGAATACTCCCTCATTGTTCTTATAGCTTTTTGCGACGGCTTCAGCTCCTTCGGGAAGCGAGCTGTCATATGCATTAAGCGCAAAAAGATAATAGAATTTATCGTCCGATTTAGGGATACCGTCCGAAGAAGTCTTAACGTTAACCGCACCGTTATCCGCTATGATACACTCTTCTATCTTAACGAAATCCGCCTTGTTCTCTTCAGTAAGTTCTACTGTGGGCGGTCTCAATCCGTAAGCGTTTTCAACGGCACGGCCCGCTCCCACGATGTGTTCAAGGACTCCTCTTCCCACGGGACCGTTATTGTCGATCTCTGCCGGAAGGGGTTCGAGTATCTCTTCGATGTTCACAACGGGAGCCGCTACGGTTCCTGCTGCGGGCTTGTTAAGCTCAGCGACGATGAGGAATACTCCCACACCCACGATAAGTGCCGCCGCCACTGCAGCAGCGATGATACCGGCCTTTTTCTTTCCCGTCATCCTTTTCTTTTTCCGGATGGGCTTTTTCGGCTTTTTCGACTTATCGCCCAAGCCTTCGTTATCTTTATCCGTCTGTGTTAAGTTGATGTCTTCTTCGTTTCTGTTTTCCATCAAAAGCGGTCTACTGCTCTTTCTTTATCTTTTTGAACAGTTCCTTTATCTTAGTCTCATACCCGTTATCGGTAGGGTTGTAGAATTTCATATCCTTTATCTCATCAGGCAGGTACTGCTGCTCGACATAATGGTTCGGATAGTCGTGCGCATAAAGATATCCCTGATCCCTCTCCTGTCCTGCCGAATCGGCATGAACGTTCTGAAGGTGCCTCGGAACGGGATAAACCCCGCCTTTCTCTACAAGATCCATCGCCTCACCTATCGCAAGGTAGGAAGCGTTGCTCTTAGGCGCACATGCGACATAGCATGCAGCCTGTGCCAGTATTATCCTTGCTTCCGGCATTCCGACTCTTTCCACCGCAAGCGAAGCGGAAACCGCTACCTGCAGTGCCTGAGGATCCGCCATTCCGACATCCTCGGATGCACAGATCATGATCCTTCTTGCGATGAACTTGATATCCTCACCCGAGCAGAGCATCCTCGCAAGATAATATATAGCGGCATCCGGATCGGAGCCCCTCATGCTCTTTATGAAAGCTGAGATATTATCGTAATGGTTATCTCCGTCCTTATCGTAAGGAAGGACTTTCTTCTGTATGCACTCTGCGGCGGTCGCTCTGTTTATATGTATCTTTCCGTCTTCCGAGGGAGGTGTGGTCATGACACCGAGCTCTATCGCGGAAAGGGCGTTCCTCGCATCGCCGTTGGCGGCATTTGCAAGAAAATCGGCCGCGTCATCATCCATGACAACATTAAAACTGCCAAGACCTTTATTCTCATCTTTGACCGCCCTTAAAATAAGTGTCTTAATGTCTTCGTTACTCAGGGGTTTAAGTTCAAAGATGTTAGATCTTGAAAGCAGAGCCTTGTTTACTTCAAAATACGGATTCTCCGTGGTGGCTCCTATAAGGACCACCGTCCCGTCTTCAACGAAAGGGAGCAGAAAATCCTGCTG
>JAIKZO010000067.1 GCA_024682115.1 Lachnospiraceae bacterium | reverse complement strand
TTTCATTCCATTCATCACGGGGAACGGCCACTATATCTTCAACTCCGAACCAGTCCTCATAGAAAGTATTGATCCAGTAACCGGGGTCTTCCGTCATATCGCTGTCATGAGCGGCGGAATACTCGTTCCTGAATGCCTCCCTGTACATCGGGACTTCGACATAAGTAGCGCCTTGTGATGCCGCTTCCTTTATTATCCCGATACGTTCGTTCTCCTCACGTGTTATCCTTGCAAGATTAACAAGATTTTCAAGGTAGGTAAAAAAGAACATCAGACAGAGCAGGCTTACCGCGGAATACTTTACGATCTTTACCGCAGTCTCATTCTGCTTAAGCTCGAGCAAAAGCTGTATGCTCGCTATGATAAGGAACGAACAGGCCCCGAAGAAAACCCTTTTTACCGGAAGCGGAATGAACATCAACGCATAAGTCGAAGCGATCGTTGCAAAGACAAAGAGCAGCGCATTGTTCTTTCTGACATCCTTAAAACTCTTAAAATGTCCCGTGACCGCCAAAGCGACCGTAAGGACGGTCACCGATACAAGGAATATCCAAAGGTTATCCCTTAAGCTCATCGATAATTTATATATATGGGACAATATCCCTACCGTTCCCTGATAGTCTCCCTCGGAAACCGAATTTGCTCTGCTGTGAGCTCCGGGAGCAAGCGTAAGGAGCAGGTATCCGAGGATATATCCGGCCCAGGCCGCGATCATGTAAGGCTTTACAAATGATCCGAAGCTGAGCTTCTTTGAATTCTTTTCCCTGAAATCGATATAAGCATTAAGTGTATATATGATGATGAGCAATATGGCCGCACCCGAATTGTTCTCGGAAGAATTGCCCGCAAACAGGGCAATGATGAACATCGGAACGCAGACAAGTCCGGGGTGCTTTTGGCCGGCAGTGTTCAAAAGATGCTTGTACAAAGCCAGCGACAAAAGGATATAGGTAGTTGCGAAAAGATATACCGCCGCACCCGTGATCCAGAGCACCGTCTGTCCGAAGCTTATCTCAAAAAGCCACACAAGAAGAAAGATGAGCATTATGACAAAAATGTCATATTTCTTCTTTTTCTCTATGTTTGCATATATGGCAAGTCCGAATACCACAAATATCAAAGAACAGTAAACATTGAATATCTGTTTGTTCCCGATATAAAAGAATATCCTGAAAGTCACGTAATGAAGAAAACGTCCGCCATGCTCAAAAAGCTCCGCGTAGGCAAGCCTGATGACATCCGTAAACGATACGGCATTCGATCTTATTTCACTGAGATAAGCATAGTCATCCGAAAGATAAGGAGTGAGCACGTTATAGACGAAAACGCATGCGAACGTGCACGCAAGAATGGCAAAAAATATGAATTTGCGGTATTTTTCAATAAAATCTTTCATTCTGTCCTTTTGGCCTTTCGGCCGGTCATTATAAGACATCTTTTAACCGATGAGCCCGTCTACAGCCTTTGCATACTCTTCGGTGATGAGCTGCCTGTCAAATTCCTTTTCGACCTTTTTTCTTCCTTTAAGCCCCATTTCAACGCGTTCATCATGCGTAAGGGCAAGGAATCTGTCTATCGCCTCGATAAGGCTTTCGGCACTGCGAGGTCTGCATCCGAATCCGGTAATCCCCTCTTCGAATATCTCCCTGCAGCCCGGTATATCCGTAGCGATAACGGGTCGTCCTGAAGCCGCGGCTTCCTGAAGGACATTGCTCATTCCTTCATGGTATGTCGGAAGGATCACCGCATTGCACTCCTTTAAATGCTTCGTGACATCTTTGTCGAAACCGTGGAGTTCGATCATTCCTTTTGATTCATGATCCTTAAGGATCTGCTCGTAGTCCCCGTCGTTGTATCCGAGAAGTTTAAAGGTAATGTCCTTATTGTCCTTAAAGTGTTCCGCTGCGGCTAAAAGTTCATCCGTACCCTTGTCCTTCATATTGCGTCCGATATACAGAAAACGGACTTTCCCGTCATCGGAAGGATACTCAAGAACACTGTGTTTGTCAAGATTGACTCCGGATCCGTTTACAAGCCTAACGTCTTTGCCCCGGATACCGTTCCGTTCGAATATCTTCATATTCTCACTGTTTTGAAAAAACACGCAGGATGCTTTTTTAAGCCCTGCCTTATACATCATGACCACCAGTTTTTTAAGGAGGTTCTCCTTCTGGAATGTAGTCCCTAGACCCGTTATCGTTGCGATATAAGGTATCTTCATCCTTCCGCAGGCATATCCGCCGTAAACGTTGGGCTTTATCGTATACGTAAGGACCGCATCCGGTCTTTCTTTTCTCAGCAGTTTTCTGTATGAAAAATAGAGCTTGAGATCCTGAATCGGGTTCATCCCGCGCCTGTTGATGTCGGTATGTATCACTCTTACGCCTTCGTCACTTAATTCCTTTACCTTGGAATCATCGGGAAGCGATGCTATGACCTCATATTTTTTTAAAAGCTCACTGACCAGGTCATTCCTGAAATCATAAAGACCGGATGATGAATTGGCCAGGATCATTATCTTTTTCATGCCTGAATCCCTGTGTCTTAAAGTGTCCCTTTTCAGTTATAATCACCGTACAGAAGGCCGTTCAGAGAATCAAAGAACAGCGGTGTTCCGCCCGTATGTATAAAGAGTATCTTCTTGCCCTTTATCTGTTTATCTTTGATATATTCACTCATTCCGTAAAAAGCCTTGCCGGTATAGGTCTCATCGAGAGGGATCCCGTATCTTATGAGGACATCCTTTATCACCCATTCCGAAACCGTATCGCCGTAGCCCACACCTCTGAAGTCATCTACAAATATGGTGGCGTCATCAATGTCGGGCACATCTCCCATATATTCCCTGACGCTGTCCAGAACTGCGTTTCTGCCTCTTGGATTGGGTCTTGCTATGCTGATTCCGATTATCTTTCTATCATCATTGTTCTTAAGCTTTCCGACGACCAGTCCGGCATGAGTTGTTCCGGTGCCCGAAGCAAAGAATATATAGTCAAAGAAAACCCCGTTTTCCTTTTCGTACTGCTTTATCTCCTCGTAGCAGTCGACATATGCCTGCGTTCCGATGTTGCCGTGTCCGCCTCCCGGGATGAAGTACACCTTTTTGCCCTGTGACTCCAGGTCTTCGATCATTTTTTCAATGGTATCATGGACATCATCTACAGGAACGACCTTGACATCGGCGCCGAACAGTTCTCTCATCTTGGAGTTATTGGTCACTTTATAAGCTTCCTTCGGCGCGATCACATGACACTCGATGTTCATAGATGCACACAGGTTGCTGACTACTCTCACATGATTTGAGCTGCCGCTTCCGTATGTCACTACGCAGTTGTATTTGCCCTTTTTTATCTCCTCAAAAAAGAGCAACGCTTTTCTGGCCTTGTTTCCTCCGAAGCAGTAAGGAAAAAGGTCCTCCCTTTTCATATAAAGTTCATTTCCCAGATACTCGTCAAGATTCTGTATCGGTGTCGGCATGTTTCCTGTATTCATCAAAATCCTCCAAAGCGTTTAATGCGATTCCCTCGCTCTTAAATACCACCTTTATCGTGTCAAAGATTATCTTTATGTCGGTTAAAAAGCTTAAATGCTCCACGTAATAGATGTCGTATTCAAACTTTTTCTCCCAGCTTATGGCATTTCTGCCGTGGACCTGAGCATATCCGGTTAAGCCCGGCCTTACGGTGTGCCGCAGTCTTTCCCTGTCATTATAATACGGCAGATATTTAACGAGCAAAGGCCTGGGACCTATAAAGCTCATATCACCCTTAAGGATGTTCCAGAACTCGGGAAGCTCATCAAGGCTTGTTTTCCTCAGCATCTTTCCGAAAGAGGTGATCCTGCGTTCGTCCGGAAGAAGATCCCCGTTCTCATCCTTTGCGTTCGTCATGGTCCTGAACTTGTAAAGCTTAAATATTTTTTCCTTATATCCCGGACGTTCCTGGGTAAAGATCGCAGGTCCCCCAAGCTTAACACGCACAAGTATCCACAGTATCCCAAATAACCAGCAGAACAGGATAAGAACGAGTGCCGATATTAAAATGTCAAGAAATCTCTTTATGACCTTCTTATACATATATATCCTCAGTGTTCACATGATCTTGTTTAATATAAAGCTATACAATGAGGCGTAGGTCGGCCCGTCATAATGCAGCCCGTCTATGAGCCTGTATCCGTTGTTTACAAGGTATGTATGCGTATCTATGATCTGCACACCGACAAGGCCGTTGATGAGTTTGTTATTCATTGTGACTACCTGGTCCTCTGAAGTGTAAGGATTATCCCACACAGGATTAACGGTAGCGTAATAAACCTTCGCTCCTTTGGCTGTCCATTCGATGGTCTTTGCGTTTACCATCGCGATATATTTATCCGCATTACCCGGATCGTTCACTCCGAGATTTATGACTATCCTTGAGCCCTTACCGCAGGCACTGTCTATCTGCGGAATGGCTTTTTCAACAAACCAGTCATATCCTTTGGCGTTTTCCGCGATATAAAGGACACCTGTATTTCCGAGGGCGGCATGCATCTGGACCATCCTCGAATCGCCCACGAATATGAACGGGAATGCCGTGGCATTCTTGCTGCTCTTCTGCATCGCCTTGACCTGGGCTTCGTATGCTTTTTGTGCTTCCGCAGCCTGTTTTTGCGCTTCGGCTGCCGCCTTTGCCTGCTCCGCCTCGACCGTGGCAAGCTCTATCGCCCTGTTCGCAAAATCGATATCTTCCTGACTAGCTCCCTGTTTGATGAGCATGTCACGATATGCTATAAGATCTATCACATGTTGTTCTTCTTCGGTGATCGCCGCTTTTTTCTTACTCCTCGCTTCAGCTTTAAGACCGAACATCCCACTGAAGGATATCGCAAAAACAAGCGCGATAAGAAGCGTGATCCTGCAAAAGCATTTCAATGATCTTTTCATTTTTTCTTCCTCGATATCAACGATACTATACCTGTATATATCTTTTCTATGATCACTGCGATGAGTACTGTCAAAACAAGCGCGATAAGAAGCTGCAGATACCAGTTCATCCCCGAATCGATCACAAACGGTGCGTTCACAACCCTGAAATAGATAAAAGAGTGAAGCACATAAATGTAAAGCGAAACCCTTCCGAGCGTACAGAAAAGAAAATCCTTTATGTCTATCGAAGATCCGTTCCTTGCCGGGGGGATTTTCATTTCGTGTTTTCCGATGATGAGTCCCAATGCAAATGCCCAGTTTGCCGTGTACCAGAACTCCCGGAATCCCTTAACGAAAAGGAATAACGAAAGATCGATTATGAACACGGTCATGATGAAGACCCTGTATCTGCTGGGGAGCTTTCCTACAAAGTAAAAAGCAATGTATATGAGGAACAATATAACCATGAACCAGTAATCCGCACCGGTAAGGAGCCTTATGAGTCCCTCAAGATCATGTAGCGCCCCTGAAAGAAGCATTATGGTCGTTGCAATGATAAGGTACGGGATATATACGTTAATAAGCCGTTTAACCACGTACTTTCCGTCGGTCTTTTTTCCACCGTATCCCTTATAAAGGGCATAGCCGGAAAGGAGGAAGAATATCCCGACTCCCCAGTCACCCAGCGAAGCGATAAAGTGCGCTGCTTTTTCATTTTCAACAAAAGCGGCACCCCATTCGAAATAATGGGAAAAGATCACCATCAATATAGCTATTCCCCTGAAAAACAGGGATGTGTTTTTTGTAAATAATCCGTTTTTCATATGACACCATTCCAAAAACCCGGAGCCTTTTTCGGTCAGAAACCGAACATCGAAGCTATCTTATAAAACAGCTCGGGGTTGTATTTTATAAGCGTTATTCCCGAATCGGTATTGCATATTATCATGAAGGTATAGATGAGCGACAATATGAATCCGATCTTCAAAAAGCCTGAAGCGAGCGCAAATCCGGAGGTCTTTTTGGCAAAGGCAGCATCCATCATCACAAACAGCATCAGCATTGCGGCAAATACAAATCCGAAAGAAGTTTCCGAAGCATACCTTTGAAGGACTCCGGCCTGATTGGCATCAAGCATTCCGATGACCGCTCCCGAAAAGAGCAATATCAGGAAGATCAACGTAACATTACGTTTTTTGAGCTCATTTCTCAGGAAATACGAAAGGAATAGCACCCACATAAGGGCATTGCATACTATCATCCCTCCGTAAAAATGCTCGGTTATGAGCCTGCCCATATAGTCCAGGTCAAATGTCGTAGTGTGAAGGAACGGGAACCTTCCGGTTATATAAGGCGGTTTGAAAAGGAAAGCCGCAAGTCCCGAAAGCATCCTTGATATCCCGAGTCCCCTGAGGTTCATATCGTTACTCGTAAGCGAATAGGTCGCACCGAAATCGAATACGGAACCGAACCTCGCCGCGTTATACCACATGACAAGTGCGGCGGAACATACATAGGGAACACAAAGAAGGATCGTGTTTGCGATTCCCTTCTTTGAAAACAGAAGTCTCTTTTTTATCACGGTATCCAGGAAAAAAGGGATCGCAAGAAAGCTGAAGAGCAGCATCTGGGGCCGGCATCCCGCGACAAGCGACATACAGACCGAACCGGCAAAATATGACAGTCCCGTCATTATTTTCACACTTCTCTTTTTCCTGTTATCTGTATCTTCCGGATGATCACCTTCAAGCGCGATCCCGTTCATCCAAAGGAAAAGTCCCATCACGGTAAGTCCGATAGCTGCCATGATCGGTACTGAATAAAGATCCGCGGTAAAGTAAAGATATGCGAACGATCCGGCTGTGACCGCCGCCGATGAGATCAGTAAATATGCGGCAAACGAAACGTTTTTAAAGTATGTTTCGCACATCCTTCTGAAAAGAAGGAATGTCCCCGCAACGAATAATGCATAGAACACAAACACGGCGGCATGATTAGGGAATCCGTCACCGGTCACCAGATAATAAGGCAGATAAAGCAATATCTCGGGAACTATCCCGAAATACACATAATATTTTCCGTTATATAAAGCATAATCAGCACGGTATTCGATACCGTTTGCCTGAAGATAGATAGTATCGTAGGGATTCGGTGCCGAAAGCAGTTCATCCGAAGGCGTAAATGGAAGTGCCACGCTCCCGCCCGACAATGAAACGGCCAGTTCCTTGTACTGCTGATGATGCGGTTTGCTCTCTTCGTTGAACAGAAGATGCGAAGAAGTGCATTTATATCCGATGACTATCCAGATAAGGGCGACCGCACACAGAATGACCGTCTGTTTTTTGAAAAGAGCGTTCTTTTCTTTTTCAAACGGAGCATTAAAGAGCTTTCCGTCCGTTCTTAAAAGTTCAAAGAAGCACATGATCCCCAGGACGATCAGCATGCGCCAAATGTTGATAAAAAGGGGTCTTTTCGGATTTGCGATAACGTTGATCTTCGAAAAGTCGGGCTGATTGTCTTCCGAAAAATAAAAGACCAGAGAATGGATATTTCCGTATCCGTGCAGGTTGAAATATCGTGTGCTCCGTGTATTTAATGCAATGGTATGGATCCCCATCGGATACTCATAGAAGTTTCCTTCATCCGTGGCATTAAGCTGAAACGTGATCGGAAGATGTTCGACCGGATCTATTCCCACATAGAGATTTTTGATCTTAAGATCTATTCCTTCAACATAAAGAGCGACACCCTCGGTCCTGAAATAGGGAGAAAGATCCACAGGGTCGTTAAAAGCCGATCTTAACGAAGAAAAGTTAAAGACCAGCAGTTCAAGTATTACGGTTATCAAGATATACTTAATGTATTTTTTCACGTTCCTGTCATTACCCTTTCGAAAACGCCGGGCGTTTCCTTAAGAGAAAAGCTCCCTTACGGTTTTGATGATCATGTCCATATCTTCCGGCGTATTTTTGATGTCGGAGGGAAGACATACACCGTGCTCAAATATACCGGCACATACATCCTCTTCTCCGGCCTTTATATAGTCACAGCCTTCAAATACGGGTTGAAGATGAAGCGGTTTCCATATTGGACGTGTTTCCGCATTGCATTTTTCGTCAAGCGTATCCATAAGCGCATCCGGGGTTACCCTGCTTTGTTTATCGATGAGAACACAGCTTAACCAGTTGTTCGCATCACCGTCCGGATTCATCGGATTCATGGAAAGATCCGGAATATCCTTAAACGCTTCCGAATACTGTCTGTAGATAGCTTTCTTCAGGACCTTATGCTCCTCAAGATGCTTAAGCTGTCCTCGTCCTATCGCAGCTACGACATTGGACATCCTGTAATTGTATCCGATGTTCGAATGCTGGTAATATCTGGCGGGGTCCCTTGCCTGGGTAGAAAGGAAGGTTGCCTTTTTCGTATAGTCCTCGTTCCTTGAAAGCATCATTCCTCCGCCGGAAGAAGTGATTATCTTGTTTCCGTTGAAAGAGATGATCCCTATATCGCCGAAGGTTCCGGTCTGGCGTCCTTTATATGTGGAAGAAAGCGATTCGGCGGCATCCTCCACCAGGGGAACTCCATGCTCATCACAGATCGACCTTATCTCATCTATCCTGGCGGGTGTTCCATACAGATGGACCATCAAGACCGCCGCAGGATGCGGATATTTTTCAAAAGCCTTTTTCAAAGCCTCGGGATCCATGTTCCAGGTATCCTTTTCCGAATCTATGAATACCGGAGTCGCATTCACATATACGACCGGGTTGACCGTCGCACTGAATGTAAGGGAAGGAGCAAAAACGATGTCTCCTCTCTTTATTTCCAGGCATTTGAGCGCCATATGTATGGCAGCCGTTCCGGCGGAAAGAGCCGAAGCATGTATGCCTTCTCCCATGTATTCGACCATCTCCTTTTCGAATGCATCGACATTCGGTCCCAGCGGGGCTATCCAGTTGGTGTCAAAAGCCTCGTCAATGAACGCTCTTTCTTCCCCGTGCATCGTGGGACTAGACAGATAGATTCTTTTCATTTTCACACTTCCTTTTTATGTTATTGCGGACTTTATAAGGCCGCGGTATCACTTATGTTCTTCGTAGGAATAAGTCGGTACGATCTTCTTTACCAGAGCCCTTATATCCGCATCCTCGACAGATGCCGCATCCTTAAGGACCTTAAGCTCCGAGAAGAACTCGTCTTCGTCAAGTTCTATCGGTTTACCGATGAAGATGGATCTGTTGGCGGTTTCCGTTAGGCCTTCTTCGTCCATCAGAAGCTCTTCGAACAGTTTTTCACCCGGACGAAGACCGGTAAATTCTATCTTGATATCTTCATCAACCTTGTAGCCCGACAGCCTTATCAGGTTCTTTGCAAGGTCAAGTATCTTAACCGGCTTACCCATATCGAGAACGAATATCTCTCCGCCCTTCGCATAGGCGCCCGCCTGAAGCACCAGAGAAACTGCTTCGGGTATCGTCATAAAATATCTGATGATGTCGGGATGCGTGACAGTAACAGGTCCGCCCTGCATGATCTGCTTTTTGAAGAGCGGGATGACCGAACCGTTCGACCCCAAAACGTTACCGAATCTCACGGCAACGAATTCGGTTTCAAAATGTCTGTTGAACGTCTGTATTATCATTTCACAGATACGCTTTGACGCACCCATGATGTTTGTCGGATTCACGGCCTTATCCGTGCTTATCATAACGAAACGTTTCGTTCCGTTCATCGCCGCTGCCTGGGCTGTTTTCCATGTTCCGAAGACGTTGTTCTTAATGGCTTCGTTCGGTGATGTTTCCATCAGCGGAACATGCTTATGCGCAGCCGCATGATAGACTATCTCGGGCTTATATGTTTCGAAGATGCTGTTTATCCTGTTCGTGTTTCTTACCGACGCGATAAGCACCGTAAGATTAAGTCCCGGATACTTTGCTATAAGCTCCTGCTGAACGTCATAAGCGCTGTTCTCGTAAATATCAAGGAGTATGAGCTGTGCCGGTTTATGTGATGCGATCTGTCTGCAGAGCTCGGATCCTATCGAACCTCCGCCTCCCGTAACAAGAACTCTTTTTCCGCTCACATATCCCAGGATCGAATCGATATCGACCTCTATGGGTTCGCGTCCCAAAAGATCCTCGACTTCAACGTCGCGGAGTTTTGCAACCGATACTTCTCCGTTAACGAGCTGGTACATTCCGGGAAGGGAACGCAGCTTACAGTTGGTCTCTTTACAGATCTCAAGGATCTCGGATATCGTCTGCCTGCTCGATGAAGGCATCGCGATTATGATCTCGTCTATCTCAAAGGTCTCGGCACATTCGATGATCCTGTCTCTTCCGCCCTGGACCTTGATACCCTGAATGAACCTTCCCCATTTGCCCTTATCGTCATCGATGATACAGCGGACGATCATGGTAGAGAAATTTGAGTTCACTATCTCTTTTATGATGGTGTTCGCAGCTTCTCCGGCACCTATCACCATTACGGAAATGGTATTCTTACGGTTACGGTTCTTGTGCTTTTGCGAACGCAGGAACCTGTATGAGAAACGGCTCACGAATATCAGGCTTATGAGGCAGAAAAGATACAGAAAATAGTAACTGCTCGGAACCGCCTGATAACCTTTTACCTTGAAGAACTGAAGTCCCACAGCCTGTACCACGGTAGATACGCTGCAGGAAATGATCAGGTTCTGAAGCTCGGTCTCACCGGCAAATGCCCACAGTGAACTGTACATCCTGAAAAGGAACAGGATGGTTATCGTAAGCACCACGCTTATCGGCAGAAAACCGGTTATCGGTTTAAGGAAATAGAACGGTATCTCTTTGATGCTGAAGTTATATCTTATGAGGATCGCCAGATAACTTGCAGCAATAACGCTTATGATATCGTAAATGATAAGAGCGGTTCTTCTGTATAGTTTTTTTACATTAAAGGGCTTTTTTTCTTCCTTGCTCATCAGTCGGCATTTCCCTTCTGTTCCTTATTGCTCCGGTAGAACATCAGCGGAGCGGATGAAAGCAGCATGATATAAGACATAGGGTGTGAAAGGTGATAAACCCACTCAACAACTCCGGCAACCGCAAATGCGACTATAAGCGTCATCGTCACCGCGCCGTATTTATCATCGCTGTTTCTGTAGTATATGATCGACATGACAAACAGCGTCAGGCCGAATAACACGAACACGATACCTGTCGGGATACCGTGGTCAAATGCGACCTGAAGATAGACATCGTGCGCATGGGTAGCTATCTCACCGTCCTCAAGGACCGCTCCCATCGAATCGTGTCCCGTCATGTTCAGCTGTTCGATATATGATCTGAAAATACCCGTTCTTCCGTTAGTATAATCCTGGTAAGTCTCCGAACCGGCTTCCTGCGACCCCTCTGTATCGGCTTCTTCGGCTGTCGCTTCCTCCGCAACCATGGTTTCCTCGGGTGCTGCGGTTTCTTCAGCTACCGCGGTCGCTTCTTCAACCGGCACGCTTTCCGCTGCGTCCGGGGTATAGACCGATGCGGGATCCGGCTCATTCCTGTCAAGGTACATCTCGAACATATCCCTCGTGGGAGACTGATCCCACTGCTCATCCTCTATGAAAAGTCCGTCCCATTTATATCCGCCCGAGAGATCATAAAGTTCTTTCATTGTCGCATGATATTCGTCGGGTGCATAAAATTCGTTGAAGTAAAACATTTTGTTGCTGACATCGATACCCAGGATCTTATCCTGGAAGAGTTCCCAGAGTCTTCCGACCAGCATGTAGTTTGCCGAAGAAAGTTCTCTTCCGTGCATTACGTTATCTTCATATTCATCGATATCATATTCATAAGGATCGGATACCAGCACGGGTATCGTCCTTTGAAGTTCAAAAGTTATCGGGAGCATCACAGCGACCGCTACGATCATCCAGCCGATCGTCCTTATCGCAAGCTTCATTCCGTTTTTACCCGCAAACGCGAATACCGCGATCAGCAGGAATGCAAAAGCCGTTATCGTCGCGGCATATGCCGTTCTCGCGAACGTAAAGAGCAGATATGAGACCGATACTCCGAGAAGTATGAGTTCTTTCCATATATCGGACAGCTTACATGTTCCCTCCGCAGCAGTCTTTCCGTTTTCATCCTTTATAAAGCAAAGCCTTTTTATCTTTGAAAGCAGAAGCACCAGCGTCACACATGACACAACTGTCATATACGTCGCCGTTATGGTCTCGGTATGGAAGAAATGGGTATACCTTGCACATCTGAATGTAACGAAAGGCCTGTGCATCAGACACCATATCGTACAAAGGATGAACTGTATCACCACGCCCCTTACAAGATTCGTAAGGAAGTTCTTCTTTTTATCCCACATTCCGTAGTTGAGGAACAGGAGCAGGAATGAGACCGCAAGGATCACCGTCCACCATCTGGTATTCCTGAATATCACTATCAGTGCAAAATATACGATCGTCACGAGAGAGCATATAAGGTTCGGCTTTGAAAGCTTTCGCTGTATAAGGCTTTTTACTGTTCTGATCAGGATCAGTCCGAAAAGTATCGCTACCGCCACATTGGCTTTAACCACAAAACGGTCGTCGGATGTCATCTCTTCCGTGATATTGGCATTGATGTAAAACCTTCCGGCGATAAGGGCTGCGATCACGAATATCAGGTTATAGAGATTGAAGATCTCTGCGAATCCGAGCATGGCGATGATGGCTATCGCAAAACCTATCATTTCTTTTCTTTCCGCAACGCGGTGGTGTATATCGTAAAGTCCCGATACATATTCACAGCACGCCTGTATCGCATAAGCGATCCCGAGTGACTGTATGATATCGGAAATGTGTGTTCTGAAATAATCGACCGTAAAAACGGGTTCCGGGCTCTTTTTGTGGTTTATCGCATAGAAGAGTACAGCTCCCAAAAGTATCACGGAAATGACCGCAAATATATTGTCCGGTAAAAAGGTGCTCACATGACCCATCGCTATAAATACTATGCAGGCAACAAGGAGCAGCGCAGTGACAGGATTAAGGATCTTTTTCATGACGGATTCAACGGTCACGAGGCCGTCCCTTTCGGGATCCTTTATCCGCATCTCGGTAAATGCAAGGAGCACCGCAGCGGTCAGGATTATAAGGCCTATGATGAGCAGGCTCTTTGATACGGAAACGGGAACCCTGTATTCAAAATCCATGATCAGCGCTTTTGCATCAAGCGGAGTATCGTTGTAATAGGGAACGACTAGCACCTGCGAGGTAGCTTCAAAGGGCTCCATTCCCAGATGTAAAGACTGAAGCGATGTAAATTTGAGTATATAAAGCTCCTGCGGAACCGTTTCGGCATCAAATGTGATATCCACATAACCCGGAAGGGTCTCGGGCGTCTTTACCGTAACGGTGTTGATGTGTTTTCCGCTCCCGTCGGTAAGTTCCACATTAAATTCCTTCGTATATGTCCCGGAATTTACAAAAAGCCTGATGCTCTGAAGATGTGTATCCGATGCGACAAAGACTTCCATGAGTCCGTTCAGATAGTTGATGACCGGAGTTTCCTCGGCCGAAACCTCGGGAGTTCCGAATACCTTTGTCTCCGTCCACATCCTGCAAGGATAGACCGACAGGATGAGCAATGTCGCTATGATCAGTATTACGGCTTTGACCGCCGTGCTTGTGTAAATGACTTTTTTCATGATAAAACTATTCGCTTTCTTTCACTGTCCGGTCATCCGGGCCGTACGTGATCTTATGTTTTGTCATCATCATATCCGCAAAAGATACGGGCACGAGTATCCACAGATTAAACGCATACCTTACGAGGCTCATGGGCCCGATAAAGCATGTCGCTATCACTATGAGGGCCGTAAGATAGGAAAAAAACCTGCCCCATTCTTTGGCATAGATGAAATATCCCAATACAAATAAATATACCCAGAGCATGAAGCCCGGCGAAAACAAAAGGTGGAGCACCGGAACTGCTCTCGTTCCCCCTTCGATCGAGAGGAATCTGAAAAACCTGTCTATAACGGGGATCTTTGAATCCCTGCATCCGGGAGGTTCGGTCTCATATCCGAAATACGAGCTTTTGCCGTATGTAAAGGTAAATACCTGTCTTCCTTCATATCCGTCTATCGTGGCATTCGGATACCACATTCCGTATCCCGTCATCAAAAAAGCATTGAGATACGCTATCGGATGCGAAATCCCCGTCCTTGCCCAGAGTCTTAAAAAACCCGACTTATCGGCGGCAAATGCCTGTTCGTCGAATCCTATCTTTACAAGGTCCGAACACTTCGGTGTATAGGCAAGAAGGTTTTCCTTGGGGATATAGCTTTCAAGTTTGCCTTTATCCGCACCGCTCATGCTTTCATTGTCATATGCATAGACCCTTGAAAGCTGCATGATCGGAACAGTCAGGATCTCCCTGTGTCCGACCCTCTCGGCATGGGTAAGATAAAGCATTGCCGTGTTTGCAGCAAAGTATATTACTATGCTTACGACCATGGTGAGCAGGAATCTCTTTCCCGCTCTTTTAGCCTTATCATCCGCGGTCCCTGCTTTGACGATAAAGAATATTACGATGCATATAAGGAAGACCGCGATCGCGTATATCCCGTTGCTTCGAAGGAGCATCACAAAAAGTGCGCAAAGTCCCGTCTTTACAAATCCTTTTACGGAAGACATCTCAGGGTCCTTAAAAAGCCTTCTCAGGTATACGGTAAAGAGCACCAGCGCTCCGGTAAAAAGGCAATCTTTGGCGGAACAAAGATCGCACATCAAAAGAACCGGAAAAGAACCAAAGTATATCGAAAAGACGATCGCACCGATACGCCCAAGTCCCTCTTCATACAGTTCCCTGACAACCAAGCCAAGTATCACGGCATTGATGCTCATCTGAAAAAGAATGAACACCGCTATGGATATATTGTAATCACCGGTCACCTTGTGCATTCCCTGAATGACGGCGCCCATGGATAAAACATGAAATATCGGATGCTGGTCGGTAAAGCTCCTCGTTATCGTCTCGGTAAGCTCTTCGAAGGCATCATATACGAAAAATCCCGGATACACTCCCAGAAAAACGATAAAGTGGAGTATCCAGACCGTTATCGCCGAATAAAGCCCGATGCGTTTTCTCGGAGGAATCTCATTCACAACCATATCCGGACCTTCCGTTACGGTCTCTTTCACGGCTATTTTGGGATCTTCGGTTTCGCTCTCTATATTTTCACGGCATCCGCGGTCCTTTATCATATCCCAGAACAACTTGCTGAACGCCGTGGCGACAACAAAGAGGATAACGATAAAGACATAAACCTTCGGTTCCGACGGAAGCAGTTCTCCGTAAAATTCGCACTGGAATCCCAGCACTATCGAAAGGGAAAACAGTATACCGAATATGAAATTTACCGGTTTAATCGTTTTCATCGGTGCTTTCACTTATTACAAACTGCGGAGAATTGTTTATCGAGATATATATCCTTCCGAGGTATTCTCCGACAAGTCCGAGCATTATCATCAGCATTCCGCCCGTGAACACGACCGCGGACATGAGTGCCGAGAATCCTGTCACCAGCTCCGGCGGCTGAATGAATATCTTTTTGATGATCGTATAGATACCGTATACAAAACCAACTCCGGCAAATACCGATCCCGTTCCGACCGCGATCCTTAAAGGCTTTATCGAAAAAGCCGTAAATCCGTTGAACCAGAGGGAAAGAAGCTTTCCCATCGTATATCCGGATTCTCCGACGGTCCTGTCCCTGTGATCTATATCAACATTTACGATATTCTTTGTTGTACGAAGCACGAGTCCCATAACATAAGGGAATGCGTATGTATATTTAACGATCTCGTCTATGACGAAACGCTTTGCGGCAAAATAGCTCGAGATGTGAAGATCCTTCGGTTTGCCCAGCATGATGCAGGTCATCCTGTCGTTTACCCGGGAACCGAAGTTCCTGAAGAACGAATGCTTCTTATGGCCGTATCTTGCATAGGCAACATCGGCACCGTTCTCGACCGCACCTATGAGCCTGTCAGCTTCGTTCGCGGGTGTCTGTCCGTCATCGTCAAGGCACACGATGATATCTCCGCTCACATGATGAAATCCCGCCATCAGAGCCCCGTGCTGACCGAAATTCTTCGCAAGGGAATATCCCTTAACATTGTCGTTTTCGGAAGCTATCTTTTTTATGACCTCGTAGGTATCGTCCGGAGAGCAGTCGTTAACGAGTATGATCTCATAATCATATCCGCTCATGCCCGACATTTTGGTCTTGATCTCTTCCACCACCGAAGGAAGTGTTTTTGAAGAGCGATAGCACGGTATAACATAGCTTATCTTCATAGATCAGTTCTCCACCTTTTTTACTCTTATAAGTTCAAATGTATCCGCAATTGTCTTTTCTTTTTCCATGGTCACATCGATCCCGATCGAAGAATAGTAATCCTTCATCCATCCGGCATCGGAATCGGTCTTTTTACAGAAAAGAACGTTGTCCGAAAGAAGTCCGCTGCCCATATCTTCGATACCGTAGGCAGCAAGCTTATCTTTTTCAATGGGGCTCGTCGCAGCCCATCCTCCGAGCACGTTCGAGTTGGCCTTTGAAACGAATGCTATATCGTCAAACATCTTTTCCGAATACGATACGGAAGAATACGTGTCTATCAGGAACATTTTTTCCGTATCACCGGCCATGTATTCATAAAGTTCGATATAAGGTGCGTTCACCTGCTCGCGGTACGCCGCCTGATACGAAGCTTCCTTCCTTCCGGGGATGATGATACATATGCCCGCACATAAAAGCGCGGCCGTCGCAGCCATTATCACGGTTTTTATCCGCTTGTCACCGGTAAGGTCCGATCTTTGCAAAAGCGCCATGAACAGGATCATCAATACCGTTATCTCCATGAAGTAAAGAGAATGCGTTATCCTGTCGGGAGTCCTTTCTCCCATGAGCATATACAGCCATATCGCACTTCTTCCGGCAAACAGAGCGACTATTCTCCACAAACCGAATATGTCTTTTCCGAAGATCATGACCAGGGCGCATGAAACATAAAGGATCAGCGCAACCATATTCCACGGGTGATCGGTGCCCGGTGTGTCGTTAAGATGCGTTATCTCATATATGTATATCCTGATCTTGTCTTTAAGCTTATCGGAAAAACTGCGATCGTTCTTTCCGGAATATTTTGCATGTGTGGCAACGGCCCTCATCATCCTGTCATCTATCCTGGGATCGATGCCGTAATTATAGTTTTCGAAAAGGACCGCCTCTTCCGGTGTAAGACCTGCCATATCATAGAAGGATTCATTTCCTTCATACGGAGGAGGAACGCTGTAGTCATAAAGGATCGTCCTTGAATCGAACATGTTCCTGAAAGCTCTCCATCCCGGAGTTCCGTAAGCCATCGAATCTATATACCAGAAGATGAACATGAAGAGCAATATCAGCAATAACGCATAGATATATTTTTTCAGCATC
Source organism: Lachnospiraceae bacterium (assembly GCA_024682115.1). GTDB lineage: Bacteria > Bacillota > Clostridia > Lachnospirales > Lachnospiraceae > JAILLW01. The sequence continues at coordinate 26,408 of JAIKZO010000067.1, read as the reverse complement.
CCGTTCTTAAATATCTTTTCTTCGAACGAAAGCTTATATACAAGGACCGCCCCCACAAACGGAAGCATAAGGAGCATCATCTCGGTCCTTAAGTTGAATGCAAGGACTATGATGACTATCCCCGGGCAGAATGCCTTCAGGGATTCCTTTAACGACCCCGACGTGTCCGCATTGAAAAACCTGACCGCAGCGGCACCCGACATCATGGCCACCGTCACCGTGTACTGCACATAGATAAGGTGCGTGAACATGAGCGATGCGATCACCAGCATGCTGATAAAATATACGACCGGTCTTGCAAACTGCGGCTTAAAGAACCATTTTTTCGGATCGGAAAGCTCGTTCGTCTTTTCGGAGCAGATCTTTGATATACCGTCGATAATCACATAAAGCGACGCATACTGAAATCCGACGAGCATGATCCCGTACCACGAAACATGCGGGACCATCCTGTAAAGTAGCGTAACCGGAGCACAGAGCGGCCAGAGCATCTGCATGTTATGGGCCAGAGGCTCGGAAGAATATGTCCCCGAAAGGATATCCTTCATCAATACATCATCGTTAAGATCAAAATAGTAGTCATAAGACAGTCCCACCACGATCATCAGGATGATGACCGGGATAAGGGCGGCTATTCTTTTCAGACTAAACTTCGGGCCTTCCTTCATATCCTACTTTGAGTAAAACTCCCTGACTATGCCTATGATATAATCCGTCTGGTCTTCCGTTAACGAATAGAACATCGGAAGTCTGACAAGCCTGTCGGATTCGGATGTGGTATACCTGTCTTCACCGTGGAAGCGTCCGAACTTAACACCCGCAGGCGCCGTGTGCAGCGGTATGTAATGGAATACCGCAAGTATATCGTTATCCCCGAGGAACTTTATCATCCTGGTTCTTTCCTCAAGATCTTTTGTCTTTATGTAGAACATATGCCCGTTATGTTCCGCATAATCCGGAACGAAAGGCAGCTCTATAAGACCTTTGTCGCGAAGGTCCTTTAACCCTTCGTAATAGCGGTTCCATCTTGCGAGCCTGGTCTCGTTTATCTTATCCGCTATCTCCAGCTGAGCGTAAAGATACGCGGCATTGAGCTCCGAAGGAAGATAGGAAGATCCGAAATTCATCCACCTGTACTTGTCAACCTGCCCTCTGTAGAACTGGCTCCTGTTCGTTCCCTTTTCCCTTAGGATCTCCGCATCAACAACTTTTTCGGGATCCTTTATGAGAAGCGCTCCGCCTTCACCCATGCTGTAGTTCTTTGTCTCATGGAAAGAAAGGCATCCGTAATCTCCGAAAGTTCCGAGTGCCTTGCCCTTATAGGTGCTCATGATGCCCTGTGCGGCATCCTCAACGACCTTAAGGTCATGTCTTTTGGCTATTTCCATTATGACATCCATGTCAGGTGATATTCCGGCATAATGAACGACCGCTATCGCTTTTGTCTTGGGAGTGATCGCATCTTCGATCAGGTTTTCGTCTATGTTCATCGTCTTCGGATTGATATCGACAAACACGGGGACAGCTCCTCTTAATACGAATGCATCGGCCGTGGAAACAAACGTATATGAAGGCATGATCACTTCATCGCCTTCTTTTATATCGCAGAGCAGGGCCGCCATCTCAAGGGCGTGCGTGCATGAAGTCGTAAGGAGTGTCTTGGCCGTGCCGGTCTTTTTTTCCAGCCACTCGCTGCACTTTTTGGTGAATTCACCGTCTCCGCAGATGTGCATGCTCTCCACTGCCTGTTTGATGTAATCGAGTTCTTTTCCCGTATATGGGGGTACATTAAATCTGATCATCTTTTCTTCCTTTATCAATCGGTATTATCGTTCGTCAGGGCAAATACCTCAAAGCCCTCATTTTCGAATATGCTCTCATATCCAAGTTCGTTCATGAAGCCGAACAGCGCTTCTTCCTTTACGGGATTCGCATCCTGGTTCTGCCAGGGGTAGAGCGACTTGATTACCATAGGTGCTTTTTCTCCTTTGGTCAGTATCGCCGTTTTTATATCCGCAAGCTCGGTCCTGAAGGTATCGTCGGGATAAGAATCAAGATCGGCCCATAAAGTGCTTATCGCATTTTTTCTTCCGAGGAAATAAGCGGCTCCCGGTATGTTTCCGTATGTGATGATCGCATTATCGGGAGTCTTTTTCATAAAAGCGGAAAGCTCCGAAAGATTCCTTGCGTTATAATCGGTCGTCCTCATTCCCTTAAGGACTTCGTTATCGCTTACCGCATATGTTCTCGGCGAACCTTCCTCGCCGTCCATGAAGACATAGAAAACTCCGAGTCCGCAGGCCATGATGAAAAATGCGATGACCACCGCGGCGCTCATTGATTTAAGGGCAAAAAGCGGGACCTTTCCGGTCTCGTCGAGATAGGATCTTCCCCATCTGACGAATTTATAGACCATCCATACCGTTACGGGCGCTATAAAGAAAAGATCGTTGAGTGCCGGCCATATATGGTTGTTCGAACCCAACGGGAGGACCAGTATGTTTATAAGGGATATGATCCCGATAAGTTTCCAGTCGTTATTTAACTGCTTTGTAAAGATCATCCAGATATCGATACCTATCGATATCAGCAGGAAGATGGCTCCCCACTGAAGAGCCGATTCTTTCTGATAGAATCTGAAATTGTACATTCCCCACCTTCCGAGAACGAAGAAAAGGAATGCTATGCAGGCACAGTAAACAAATTTCCTTAAAGGGATCATTTTGCCCGGCCACAGAACAAAGAACGGGATACCCGGCAAGATACAGAGTATCATGTAGATCGCCCATTTAAACCCGTGCAGGTAAGCGTCGAAAGTGCTGGCGATCATCTGTCCGAAGGTATAATCCGATGCGCTGCCGGCGATCCCGAACACGCCGTTTATCATCATTCCGAAAGAATCGCTTCCGAAGGTTGCGGTTATGACAAGAAGCACCGCGCCGAACGCGACCGCATATCCCGCTATACAGAGCATCGTCTGTTTGAAGACTTCCGAAAACTCCTTTTCGGTAATGAGCGCATAAAACCAAAGCGCAAATATAAGAAGGACCTGAAGGCCGTTTCCGGGGAACTTAACAAATGTGTTGATCCCCAGTATGATACCTGCGATGAAAAGGCAGTAACTCCTGTTCGTTCCGGCAAGACCTCTGAATAAGAAGATCGAAGCCAGGAGCAGGAGAAAATAAGTCATATAATGGTAAAGTACAACGGCCGGTGCCCAGCACATACCGATCGCGATGAACTGCGATAAGAAGGCGAGCCATCCGGGCATCTTCGTCATAAAGAACCTGTATCCGACCAGGGCCATCAGGCTTATGACCAGGGTCGAATATATCTTCATTCCGAGCATCGTGTTCCCGTAAGGGAGCATGGTGAACAGATGTCCCAAAGCCCCCGGTATGAACGTAAGAAGGCTCCAGACGTTCCTTTCCGTGCCAAAGTCCCTGTAATTCCCGAGACTGTATGCGGTATCCGCTATATCCACTCCCATCCTTATCTTGATGAAGGGGAGCAGGAAGAGTACCGCCGGGAAAAGCGTGAACTTACAGATCTTATATATTTTTCTTAAGGGTAGTTTCTTCATCTGTGTCTTTATCTTTCCCTTGTGATCTTTCCGTTTTCTATCCTGTAGACCATGTCGCATTTTTCTATGGTCTGAAGTCTGTGAGCGATTATTATCAGCGTCTTTTTGCCGTGCAGATGGTTTATCGAATCCATAATGGCGGCTTCGGTTTCGTTATCAAGAGCCGAGGTGGCTTCATCGAGAACGAGCACTTCGGGATCTTCAAAAAGAGCCCTCGCTATTCCTATCCTCTGTCTCTGTCCGCCGGAAAGTCTTATTCCTCTTTCTCCTATTCGCGTATCAAGACCTTCGGGAAGACCCCTTACAAATTCATCAAGAGCCGCTTCCTTAAGGGCATGCCAGACCTTATCATCATCTATGTCTTTTCCGGCATAACCGAACGCCACGTTATTTCTTATGGTCGAGTCGGTCATGAAGATCGTCTGCGGTATATAACCTACATTTTTAAGGAACGATCTGTAATCATCACCCAGAATGCTCTTTCCGTCTGCAAGGATGCTTCCTCCTTCAAGACGCAGAAGTCCGAGCAGTATATCTACGACCGTGGTCTTGCCGGCGCCTGAAGTTCCGACGATACCGACGGACTGCCCGACCGGGATCTCCATGTCGGCATGATCGAAGATATAAACATCGGTATTCGGATATTTATATACGATATCTTTTAAGACGATGTTTTTGTTGATCGGAAGCTTATCTACGGGCAGTTCCTTATGATAGGTATCCGCACTGTAATCTATCGAATCGTCCCTTATCTCATCCTGGAGCGAATCAGAAACGTTCCAGAGGAAAGGCTCGTAATACGAGATCGAGGTAAGGTAATTGTTTATCCTGTTGGCACAGGGTATGAGGCGTACCGCAACGAGTGCAAGCAGCGTGATCTGCGGAACTATATCCACCATCTGTGCTCCCCCTAAAAGGCTCGTCAGAAGATATATGATCATGCCCGTAAGGGCTATCGTTTCGATGAGGAGTCTCGGTGCGGCATTGAACAGATTGTATTTCTGGACCGCTCCGACATAACCTGCCCCGCAGTCTGAATACTCGTTTATGAAATAGCTTTCCTTGTTGGAGATCTTGATCTCCTTGATCCCGGTAACCGCTTCGTTGATCCATTTGTAAAGGCCCGAATAATAATCCTGGTTTTCCTGTCCGGCCTTTACCATGATGGGTTTAAGGATACATTTTATGACAAGCAGTACTATCGCGAGAAGCGAACCTACCATGATGGTCATCTTCACGTCGGAAAGAAGGCTTACGATTATCAGGCAGAAAAATACGATCACCTCGGAAGTGAGCTGCAATATCGAAAGGATCATTCCGTACATATTGTTGACGTCGGATGTGATCTGCCTCTGAATGACCGAAGTATCGGCACCCAGATAATATTCATAAGGTCGCTTCATGAAATTGATCATCATCCTTCTTGAGGTCGCGAACTGGTTCGAGTAGACAAATCTCATCTGGACCTTAAGCTGTATGAACAGGAACAGGTTCTTTATCGCGAACACGACAACGAGACCCACCATGACAGTGACCATGAGGGTCCTCGCATCGGAATATCCTATGCGGAAAAAGTCGCATATCCATCGAAGGTAGATATGTTTCTCAACGGCGTTCTCTTCCATCACCACGTTCATGACGGGAAGTATCATCGAAACACCGAGGGTTTCAAGCACGGCTCCGATGAGCATGAGGAAGACCAGGAGCACCATGAAACGCTTCTGTTTTCCGTCAAGTATGACAAAAAGTTTTTTCAGTATTTTAGCCATTTTATCAGTCTGTGGCCGCAAGACGGCACATTACTCCATAATCCATAATATTTTACTACTTCGGGGTGTATTTGTCGAGTGAACACACATAGAAAACCCGTGGCGGTCGCAGGCGTATATCATGCGTAGAAACACCGATATAAGTCTGTCACCGTCACGGGCGGTCAAACGATTGTTTTGATCGTACGATCAGACGGAATAATAGGTCGAGATCCTGGTCACGGCTTCGATGACGGATTCAACGTCTTCATCGCTCATCGCATAGTAAAGAGGCAGCGAGAGCATCTCGTCATAGAGCTTTTCCGCATTGGGGCAAAGACCTTTTTTGTATCCGAGTCTCTCATACTGAGGGAAATAATAGACAGGGATATAATGGACGTTACAGATCACGTTCTCTGCGGCAAGAGCATCGAAAAACCGCCTTCGGTCGATGCTTATCTTTTCAGGGACGATCCTGAGTATATAAAGATGCCTTGTGGTATCCGACTCGGGGATCTCCTTTTGAACGAATATATTATCAAGCTTTGAAAAGGCCTCGTTGTATCTTGCTACTATCTCTTTTCTCCGTTTTGAGAAAACCGGAAGTTTGTCAAGCTGACTTATCAAAAGAGCCGCCTGCATATCCGTGATCCTGTAGTTATACCCCATATCGACCATTTCGTAATACCAGGGTCCGTCGGATTCATGTTCCATGAGCGAGACATCCCTGGTTATCCCGTGAGCTCTGTAAAGAAGAAGCTTCTTATAGAGTTTTTCGTCATTGGTAAGAACAGCTCCGCCCTCACCGCTCGTAACGGTCTTTACCGGATGAAAGCTCAATGTGGTCATGTCGGCGATCGAACCGTTCATCCTGCCCTTATATTTCGTCCCTATCACGTGAGCTCCGTCTTCGATCAGAGTGATCCCGTTCGCATGACAGTGTTCAAGGAGCTCGTCAAGCTGGACGGACTGTCCGGTATAATCCACAGCAACGACTGCTTTAGTCTTTGATGTGGTAAGTTTTTTGACGTTTTCGGGATCGATGTTATAGGTTTCGGGGTTGATGTCCGCAAATACCGGCCTTGCACCGCAGTAAAGGGCGCAGTTTGCCGAAGCCGCAAAGGTGATAGGAGTAGTGATCACTTCATCGCCGTCCTTTACGCCTGCTGCCATACATGCGATATGAAGCGCCGCCGTTCCGTTTGCGCATACGACCGCGTACTTTGCACCCGTGATATCGCAGAGTTTCTTTTCAAGCTCACCTATCTTCGGACCGCATGTCAGATAATCCGACTTCATAACATCGACTACGGCCCGGATATCCGCATCATCGATATACTGATGTCCGTAATATATCGGAGTGGTCCTGACGGGAGTGCCGCCTTCTATAGCAGGTTTTTCCATTGTAATATCCTTTCTGTTCCCGGTTTCGGAAAGACCGGTCCTCAGTCATCGCCGTCGGACGAACGTCCGGGCAGTTCGTATTTTTTGCTGAACTGTCTGACCAACTTGGTAAATTCCTCGTTGTTTTTGTTTACAATCTCATCTTCAAATTCATGCACGCCGATATGATCGTTTTCCTGAAGTATCGAAAGAGCTATGTTCGAACAGTGGTCCGAAACCCTCTCGTAATTGTTCAGAAGATCGGAAAGGATAAATCCCATCTCTATCGAGCATTTGCCCTTTCGAAGCCTCTTTATGTGATGTGTCTTTATATCCTGGTTGAGATTGTCGATGACTTCTTCTATGGGCTCGACGTTTGCCGCGAGCGGCCTGTCGGTCTTTTCAAAAGCATCAAAAGCCATGGTCACGATATCCTTGACCGCTGTGGTGTAAACATTAAGTTCCTCTTCGGCTTTCTTGGAGAATCTGAGTCCCTTTTCTGCCTTTTCCCTGGCTGTTTCCATTATGTTGACGGCATGGTCGGATATCCTCTCGAAATCTCCGATACTGTGAAGGATGATCGACAACTGCGTCGAATCTTCATGACTCATGGGCTGTGAACCGAGCTTTACAAGATAGTTTCCGAGTTCATCCTCATAATGGTCAACCACATCCTCAAGGTCAACGACCTTTTTGGCCTTCTTTTCCTTATAATCCGTAAGCAGGTCTATCGCCGTGAAAAGGCCGTTCCTGGTATGCTTTGCCATATCGACCGCAACCTGCTTGGACTGGGCGATCGCAAGTCCGGGAGATGCAAGGAATCTTTCATCAAGCAGTTTTATGTTTCTCTTGGCTTCTATACCCTTTAATTCCTTTTCCTCTTCGGTGACGGGAAGCGTCAGATATACGGGTTTTAATATCAGGTTGCCGATCGGAAAGAGGACTATGGCCGAAGCAATGCTCAGGCATGTGTAGAAAAACGCGATCCCTACAGCCGTTGAATGTCTGTCGAGGAAAGCGAACCTGAAGATCATGTTGAGCGAATAGAACACTATGAAGAAAAGAACGCCTCTTATTATGTTGTAAAAAAGATGTATGAGCGCGGATCTTCTGGCATTGCGGCTCGTACCGATGCTGGACAGAAGAGCGGTCGCGCAGGTTCCGATATTGGCTCCTATCATGAGCGGTATCGCAGATCCGTATGTGATCAGTCCCGCGGTCGAAAGCACCTGTATCATACCGACCGTAGCGGATGAAGACTGTATCACGGCCGTAAGGAGGATACCGATGAACGTACCTATCAGAGGATTCTTAAAGATCATCATCAGATGCGAAAAGCTCTCCGACTCCGAAAGAGGTTCTATACTGTCGGACATCGTCTCCATCCCGAAGATGAGGACCGCAAATCCCACAAAGATAAGGGCCAGATTCTTTCTTTTCGTACTCTTGGAAATGAGTATTATAAAAACTCCGATTATCGCAAGTATCGGAGCAAAGCTGGTGGGTTTTAACAGCTGAAGGAACAGTGAACCGTCTGAGCCGACGGATGACAGTGACATTATCCAGGGGGTTATCGTTGCACCGATGTTCGCACCCATGATGACATAAACCGACTTCGCCAGTTCCATAAGGCCCGAGTTGACGAATCCGACTATCATGACCGTTGTGGCCGAAGATGACTGCATGACCGCCGTGACCAGTGCTCCAATCACGACCGCCATGACCCTGTTCGAGGTGATCTTTCCGAGTATCCCTTCAAGCTTACCTCCGGACGTCTTTTTAAGCCCGTCCCCCATTACGTTGATACCGTAAAGGAAAAGAGCCAGACCTCCTATAAAATTAAAAAAATTGAACAGATTCATACCTAAACCATTATAGTAAGTTATCTACCATGGTGTCCAGTATTTCTTCCGTCAGGGAAAGAACTGTCCTTGTATCTTTTTCCACCATTCCGGACATCCTGTATGTATAGATGAACTTAAGGAGTTTGGGATTAAAGGAAAGACCCTTGTGTTTCATGATGACATCGCTTATTCCCTCGGGCTTTATCGCGGCATCCTTTCTTATGATGAGTTCAAGTCTTCCTTCTTTACCTTTGACATCCGTAAGATAGAGCCTGTGTGCGTTAACGCGTATGAGAGAGATCCTGATGAGATTTGAAGCACTCTCGGGCACCGTACCGAACCTGTCGAGCAGCTCTTCCCTCATGTCATCGGCTTCCTCTTTGCTTTCTATCCCCGCTATGCGCTTATAAATATCAAGCTTCTGAGCCTCGTTGACTATGTATTCGGGAGGAATATAGGCATCGACATCAAGGTCTACGGTCGTATCAAAATCTTCACTGACATCCTCTCCCTTAAGATTCCTTACGGCTTCGTTCAGCATCTTGCAGTACAGATCATAACCGACGGCACTCATATGTCCGTGCTGCGATCTGCCGAGGAGGTTTCCGGCTCCTCTTATCTCAAGATCCTTCATCGCTATCTTGAATCCGGAACCCAGATCGGTGAATTCCTTTATGGCCTCGAGTCTCTTTTCCGCAACTTCCTTAAGAAGATAATCCTTTCTGTACATCAGAAAGGCATAGGCAAGACGGTTGCTCCTTCCTATCCTCCCGCGAAGCTGGTAAAGCTGTGAAAGGCCCATCTTATCCGAATCATGGATGATTATCGTGTTTACGTTTGAAATATCCATTCCGGTCTCTATGATCGTTGTGGATACCAGGACATCTATGTCATGATTTATGAAATCATACATTATGTTCTCGAGATTTTTCTCATGCATCTGTCCGTGCGCATATTCGACACGTGCTTCGGGAACGAGCTGCTGTATCATCGCGGCCACATCCGCTATATTGTTTATCCTGTTATAAACATAGTAGACCTGACCCTGTCTCGAAAGCTCCCTTACGATCGCTTCCCTGACCATCTCCTCGTTGTATTCCATGACATATGTCTGTATCGGAAGCCTGTCGGCAGGAGCCTCATCAAGAACGGACATGTCCCTTATCCCCACAAGGCTCATATGTAGGGTCCTGGGGATCGGAGTTGCGCTCAGCGTGAGTACGTCGACCGACTGCTTGAGCTTCTTTATCTTTTCCTTATGCGAAACTCCGAAGCGCTGCTCCTCATCGATGATAAGAAGTCCGAGGTCCTTGAATCCGACATCGTCTGAAAGCACCCTGTGAGTTCCTATAACTATATCCGTCATGCCCTTCCTAAGATCCGAAACTGTCTTCTTTATCTCGGAAGCGGTCCTGAATCTTGAAAGAAGTTCTATCCTTACGGGGAAATTCTTCATCCTCTGGACAAATGTATTGAAATGCTGCTGTGCAAGGATGGTCGTGGGAACCAGGAATACTACCTGCTTTCCTTCCTGCACTGCCTTGAAAGCGGCTCTTATGGCTATCTCCGTCTTGCCGTATCCGACGTCTCCGCAGATAAGGCGATCCATGATCCTGTCGGACTCCATATCCCTTTTGGTGTCTTCTATGGCAGCGAGCTGATCGTCCGTTTCCTCAAACGGGAACATCTCCTCGAATTCCTTCTGCCATACGGTATCGGGTCCGAAGCAGTATCCCTTTGTGTTCTGTCTTGCGGCATAAAGATTAACGAGGTCCTGTGCGATCTCATAGGTGGCCGCCCTGACTTTTTCCTTTGTTGCGGTCCATTCTTTTGATCCGAGCTTGTTGAGCTTCGGTTTTTTCGCATCGGATGAGGCGTACTTCTGAAGTACGTCAAGACCGGTCGCAAGTACATAAAGATTCCCGCCGTCACGGTATTCTATCTTGATATAATCCTTTATTATCCTGTCGACTTCTATCTTTTCGATGCCGCGGTAGATCCCGAGCCCGTGGGTTTCGTGCACAACGTAATCCCCTATCGAAAGCTCGTTAAAGTCTCTTATCTGCTGCCCGTCATATCTCTTTTTCTTCGGCTTCTTTTTCTTTATCGCACCGAAGATATCCGTTTCCGAGATAACGGCAAATTTAAGCATTGGATATTCAAATCCTCTGCTGATGTGTCCGTAACATGTTCTTATCTCACGGGGTTTGATGTCCCGATCGGGATCATCGGAGTAAAAAGCGTTAAGTTCGTTATCCCGAAGATCGGTCGCAAGACGTTCCGCTCTGGTCCTCGATCCGGAAAGAAGGAGCACTCTGTATCCACGTTCCTTGAACTTCTTAAGATCCTTTACGAGCGATTCGAAACTGTTGTTGTACCCGGGGATACCCTTTACGGTGATATCGAGTTTAAACGAAGGTTTAAGAAGGCTCGAAGTAAGCTGGTTCTTCATATCGAGCGAAGTGATATATGCCGTATGATAGTGTGAAATCACGGCCATCACCTTTTTCAGAGGAAAGAGGATATCGGCCTGTCCCGGAAGGGAATAGCCTTTTTCTATCCTGTTTATCATGCTTTCGCCAAACTCGGCCTCTATAGCCCTGGCATGCTCTTCTATCCTTGCGGGTTCATCAAGGAATATTGCCGTTTTATTCCTGTCAAAAAGATCGAGGAGCGTATTTGCATCCTCATAAAAATATCTGATGTAAGAGTCCAGATTGATGAGATTCCTGAACTCAATGACCTGCTCTTTTAAGGTCTTTGCCATGACCGTAAGACGGTGTGCTTCTTCGGTCTTCATATCCTTGCGGAGTTTTTCGGCACACTTTTTTGCTTCTTTTTCGATCCTGTCAACTCCTTCGGCCATTTCCCTGTCCGTGAGCAGAAGTTCGGTCGCAGGATATATAGTTATATCCTCAAGCATCTCTATCGAACGCTGGGAACCGGGATCAAAGCTCCTTATGGAATCTACTTCGTCTCCCCACAGCTCGATACGGAAAGGATTTTCTTCGGTAAGATCGAAGATATCGACTATGCCGCCCCTTATGCTGAACTCACCCGGGCTTTCCACCTGATAGGCCTTTACATAGCCCATCCTTACGAGTTTCTTTGCTACGGCTTCCTCACTAACCGTTGCCTTTTTTGAGATACGAAGAACATTGTTCTTAAGCACCTCGGGAGATACCTGGGGCGCCATAAGTGCACTGAACGTGGTCACTATCGTAACGGGTTTATTCTCAAGGATCCGCCTTAAGCATTTTATCCTGTCCGATACGATCCTGTTGCCGTGGATATCGGCCTGATAGAATATCAGATCCTTCGCGGGAAAAGAAATGACATTTCTGTCATAAATCTTGTAATCTTCGACGATCTCCCTGACCCTCAGTTCGTTATGTGTCACGATGAGCCTTGATGAAAAACCTTCCGACAGACCGTAAATAGCATGGAGCTTTGAAGACTCCATGCATCCCGTGAGCATAACAGCATTTTCTGCTTTATCAAGTTGTTTTTTTAGCTCGTCAAATTCACCCATTTCGGCGAGCACATCTTTTAAGACTTTCATTGAGCCTGTTCCGTTCCGTCTTCTTCCTTTTTCTTCTTTGGAACTTTCTGGTTATAGGCGTTCATCGCCTCATCGGTACGGTCTTCGAGCATGAGCTTCAATGCTCCCGCTGCCTTCTTAAGTCCTTCATCCATCTGTTCTCTTTCATCCGGTTTGAAATGTCCGAGAACATAATCGGCCAGTTCCATCCTCGGAGGTTTCTGTCCGACACCGACCCTTATCCTTTGGAAGTCTTCCGTTCCTATATTCTTGATTATGTTCTTAAGTCCGTTATGCCCTCCCGAAGATCCGTGAGGCCTTACCCTTATGAATCCCGGAGGAAGCTCTATATCATCGGATATCACTATAAGTTCCCTTGAAGGATCGATCTTATAGTAATCGGTAAGTTCCCTGATACTCTCACCCGAAAGGTTCATGAAAGTGAGTGGCTTGACCAGAAGGACTTTCTGCCCCTCGATGATCCCTTTTCCCACAAGGGCCTTGTACTGGATCGTGGTCACACCGATATTGTATTCGTCGGCCAGTTCATCAATGAACCTGAAGCCGATGTTATGACGTGTTCCGTCGTATTCTTTGGTAGGGTTTCCGAGTCCTGCGATTATGAACATCCGGTCTTTCCTTTCATGCTGAAACTACCCTAGATTATAGCATAAGGGCACCATGGTTTGTATAAACACGGGAAAAGGCTGCATAAGCGCAGCCTTTCCGGTCTTTTCATCCTTTGATCGCGATCGCTTCAGATGATGTAACGGTCGCTTCTTTCCACAACGATCTTGATGCCGTCTTCGCCGACATGGTTCGAATTGGCTCTGATCGTACCGTGGCTTTCAACGATACAGTTCTCGATGTAGGTATTGTCACCGATGTATACATCATTAAGGATAATCGAATTCTTTATTGTACAGTTATTTCCGATATAAGCCTTCTTAAATACTACGGAATTCTCGATCACGCCGTTTACGATACATCCGGATGAAACGAGCGAGTTACGTACCTGCGAACCGTAGTTGTATTTTGCGGGAGGCATATCGTCGACCTTTGAATAGATATCCGGATATTCCTTGAAGAAGTAATCCCTGGTCTCTTTCTTTAAGAAGTCCATATTTGTATCGAAGTAATCTTCTACCGTTGCGATGTTCTTCCAATAGCTGTCGAGCTTGTATCCGTAGATCCTCTTTAAGTTCCTGTAACGGATCAGGATATCCTTAACGAAATCGTATCTGTCTTCTTCCTTGCTCTTTTCGATCATCTCGATGAGCTGGCGGCGACGGATAACGTATATTCCGCAGGAGATGGTGTTCGATCTGGCCACAACGGGCTTTTCTTCAAATTCCTCTATCCTGCAGTCTTCGTTCATCTTGACAATACCGAATCTGTCCACATTGGCATCGGCTCCCATATCCTTGCAGACTACCGTGATGTCGGCTTTCTTTTCGATATGGTATTCAAGGACCTTGTTGTAATCAAGTTTATAAACGCAGTCACCCGAAGTGATGACCACATAAGGCTCGTGAGAGTTCTTTAAGAATGCGAGGTTCTGTGCGATCGCATCCGCCGTTCCGCGATACCATGAATTGTTATCTGCGGTAACCGCGGGAGTCGATACGTACAATCCTCCCTGCTTACGTCCGAAGTTCCACCACTTTGATGAACTTAAATGTTCATTGAGGGAACCCGCATTGTACTGTGTGAGCACTGCGACCTTCTGGATGCTTGAATTCGTCAGATTACTCAGGGCAAAGTCTATGCTCCTGTAACTGCCCGCAATGGGCATGGCGCAAACCGCTCTTTTTGAAGATAATTCTTTCATGCGGTAACTGTTACCGCCTGCCAAAATGATTCCAATCGCTCTCACTGCTCATCACCTGCCTTATTCTTATTAAGTGTTCTTCCGCTAGGCAATACGTTGTCCGGATAATCGGAAGCATCCGTTTCCCCGAAAATGCACACATTCTTTCCTACGGTAACTCCCGCCGGGATGACAGTCCTTTCACCTATGCACACAAGTCCGTGATTATAGATGTGAGGATCCGTCTCATTATCGACTTCATCTCCGAAACCTATCTTTACACCGTCTCCTATGCTCACGCTTTCGGCTACGACCGCTTTGTTGATCTCACAGCCGTTACCGATCTCTGTCTGGTTCATGATGATCGAATCCCTGATAACGGTATCCTTGCCTACGGTTACACCGCATCCTATAACGGAATTGATGACCTGGCCGTATACATTGGATCCCTCACCTATGATGGATTTCTCAACATAACCCGTATCGGCGATGTACTGGGGAGGAAGTATCTCCGCCTTCGTATATATCTTCCAGTATTCTTCGTAAAGGTTGAATTCGGGAACGATATCGATAAGCTCCATGTTGGCTTCCCAGAAAGACTGCAGTGTTCCGACATCCTTCCAGTATCCGTTGAATTCGTAAGCATACAAAGGACAACCCTTATCATGGCAATAAGGAATGATATGCTTACCGAAATCGAGTCCGGACTGATCCTGATTTGTAAGGAGCGCTTCTTTAAGAGTGCTCCAGTTGAAGATATAGATACCCATGGATGCGAGGTTTGAACGGGGATTCTCGGGCTTTTCCTCAAAGTCCGTGATCCTTCTGTCCTCATCGGTGATCATGATACCGAATCTCTTTGCTTCCTCCATGGGAACGGGCATAACGGCGATAGTAACATCGGCGCCCTTTTCCTTATGGAAGTCAAGCATCACCTCGTAGTCCATCTTATAGATATGGTCGCCCGAAAGTATGAGAACGTACTCGGGATTAAAGCTTTCCATGTAATCGATGTTCTGGAATATGGCGTTGGCTGTTCCGGTGTACCAGTCGGTCTTGGCTATCTTTTCATACGGGGGAAGTACGGATACTCCGCCTATATTTCTGTCCAGATCCCACGGAATACCGATGCCTATATGCGAATTCAGACGCAGAGGCTGATATTGCGTAAGTACTCCGACTGTATCAACACCCGAATTGATACAGTTACTCAGCGGAAAGTCTATGATCCTGTATTTTCCGCCGAAAGAAACGGCCGGTTTGGCCATTTTGGATGTCAGTACCCCAAGCCTGCTTCCCTGACCTCCTGCCAGCAGCATGGCAATCATCTCTTTTTTTACCATAATATACACCTCTGAACATTGAACAAAAAACCGATCGAGCATCGGTCAAAGTTCGAAAATAAGAATTAAAATGAGTATATCACATTATATTTTTAAAGTGAATGATTTTTACAAACATTTTGCTATTTTCCATAAATTTTCTGTTAATTTTACACAAATTGCACAAAAAATCTCAAATTTGATTTTTCCAAATATAGATATATAATGTAGTCATGCAAAAAATAGACTTTAAAAAACCAACAAACGTATACTTCTGCGGCATAGGCGGAATAAGCATGAGCGGCCTTGCCACCGTGCTCCTTGACAAGGGTTTCAATGTGTCGGGATCTGACAGATCCGAGAGCGAACTCACAGAGACCTTAAGAAAAGCCGGAGCAAAGATCTTCATAGGTCAGAAGAGCGAAAACATCACCGATGATATAAAGGTATTCGTATATACCGCGGCGATCCATACGGACCATCCCGAATATAAAAGGGCTGTCGAACTGGGCATTCCCGTCATGACAAGGGCCGAACTCCTCGGACTTCTGATGAAGAACTACGAGCTTCCGATCGCCATTTCCGGAACGCACGGCAAGACCACGGTCACGGCCATGATCACCCAGATCCTTCTTGAGGCCGATAAAGATCCGACGGTATCGATCGGAGGCATGCTCGATTCCATAGGAGGAAACTTCAGGATCGGTCATTCGGATTACTTCGTTACCGAAGCCTGCGAATATACCAATTCCTTCTTAAGCTTTTTCCCGAAAGCTACCATCATACTTAATATAGAAGAAGACCATCTCGATTTCTTCAAGGATATCAACGATATAAGGAACTCTTTCCACAGGTTCGCAAAGCTGACACCGGAAAACGGCGTTATCATCATCGGAAACGATATCCCCGATAAGGACGAGATAACCGAAGGAACAACCTGTCCCGTAATATCTTTCGGTCACGGAAACGATGCGGATTATCATCCGGAGAACATCGTTTTTGACAAAAACGGATCGACTCATTTTACGGCCGTATCTCCCGGAGGGATCAAAGAAGATTTCGTATTGAACGTCCCCGGAGAGCATAACGTTACCAATGCACTCTGCGCGATCGCTTTTGCCGATTTCCTTAATATAGAAAGAAGCGTAACCTTTGAAGCACTTAAAGCTTTCGGAGGAACGAAACGCCGCTTTGAAAAGAAGGGTGAAGTGAACGGGGTCAGTATCGTAGACGACTATGCCCATCATCCTTCGGAGATCAGGGCAACACTGACGGCCGCACAAAACATTCCCAAGAACAAGCTCTGGTGTGTGTTCCAGCCTCATACCTACTCGAGGACCAAAGCATTCATGGATGATTTTGCCAAAGCGCTCTCGTTATCCGATGCCGTCATACTCGCAGACATATATGCCGCCAGGGAAACCGATGACCTCGGGATAAGCTCAAAGGATCTTCGAGATCTTATAGAAAAGCTCGGGACCGAAAGCTACTATTTCCCCTCATTTGAAGAGATAGAAAAATTTATTTCGGAAAAATGTTCCCCCGGTGACATGTTGATAACCATGGGGGCCGGAGATGTGGTAAATATCGCAGATGACCTCGTGAAAAAATGATTGTCCACTTTATCCACAAAAGATCCCTTCCGAAAGGTCGGATCTTCTGTGGATATTTTTTTGCGATAAATACTGGGTTCCGGATAGAAATCCACATTATCCACACTATCCACAATTTCTCTCAAGCCTTGATTTTACTGGGTTTTAGGTCATTTTGCCTATTCCTTTTTGAAGAATATTATGATAACATTATCCGTGCTTAAGAAAATGAAAACGGATGTGATAGTACATGAGTGAGTTTAAGGTTTATCAGGATTATTGTCTGGATGCCACCCTTGTTTCCAATGTGTTCATAGATAACTACATGGGAAACGCAAATGATGCGCAGATAAAGATCTATCTTTATCTCCTTCGGGTTTTATGCGCACACAAAAGCTGCAGTATATCTGATCTTGCCGATCAGTTCAATTATACGGAAAAGGATGTTACAAGAGCCCTTAAATACTGGGAAAAGAACGGTCTTTTATCTCTTGAATACGATGCATCGAAGAACCTTACGGGCGTAAGGCTCCTTGATCTTGATTCGACATCGAACGGTGCCCAGGGACAGATCCGTCAGGTCTATCCTCCCGAGGACAATACCGTGACCCTTGCTCCGATAGTTCAGATACCTTTAAGGACAGAAGCCAAGACTGTACCGGCTCCTGCGGCATCAGCTCCTGCGGTATCAGCTCCCGAGAAGCGCATTTATACCGCTGACGATATCAACGAGTTCAAGAACTCCGAAGGGTTCAACGAGCTGATCTTCATCATCGAACAGTACCTCGGCAAGACTCTTACCGCTACCGACATCAGGACCCTGATGTACCTTAAGGACGATCTTAAGTTCTCGACCGACCTTATCTATTTCCTTTTCGAATACTGTGTCGGAAAAGGCAAGAAAGATCTTCGTTACATAGAAAAGGTTGCCCTCGGCTGGTATGAGGAAGGCATTAAGACCCCTAAGGAAGCTTCCCGTTCCACTTCCAAATATGACAAGGAAGTGTATGAGATCATGAAGCTCCTCGGCAAGAACAGCGTTCCCACCAAATCAGAGGTTGCTTTCATCACACGCTGGAGGAACGAATTCGGATACGGACTCGAGATCATCTCCGAAGCATGCGGGCGCACAGTTATGGCCACCGATAAGCACCGCTTCGAATATGCCGACAAGATCCTTCAAAGCTGGAATACATCCGGTGTGAAGACCACAGCCGATATAGCACAGCTCGACGAACGCTTTACGGAAAAAAAGACCAGGGATCAGTCAAAGACCCAGGTCCCTCAATACAAAAAGTTCTCTCACAGGGATTCGTCATCGGATTCCGATCTCGAGAAAGAACTGCTCAGCAACTAGGAGAAAAAAGTGGCGCTTACTAACACGCAATATGATCTTCTGATACGCGAATACGATCAAAGAAAGCTGCGTAACGAGACCGCAGCCGACGAGCGTATCGCATATATTAACGAAAATGTTCCCGGATACAGACAGCTCGGTGACGAGATTGCTTCGCTCGGATCACGGGCGCTGGAAAGGCTCCTTGGCGGCGATAAGGCCGCTTTGGATGATATAAACGAAAAGATAGATGCCCTCTCGGAAAAAAGGGCTGCTCTTCTCAAAGAAGCCGGATATCCCGAAGACTATATCAAAGTCAGATATGACTGTCCCGACTGCTCCGACACGGGATATATCAACGGCCGGAAATGTCACTGCCTCAAGCAGAAGATAGTAAATATCCTATATTCACAATCTCATATCTCGGAATTACTGGAAGAAGATAATTTTAGTACTTTATCCTACGATTATTACAAGGATGCGGATCTTGACAGGTTCAGAGCCGCTGCGGATGCGGCCCGTATTTTTGCGGATGATTTCGATAAGGACTATCAGAATCTTCTTTTTTGTGGTACAGTAGGAACCGGGAAATCATTTCTTTCTTGTTGTATAGCAAAACAGCTCCTTGACAGCGGTCATTGCGTAATTTATTTTTCTGCGATCGAGCTTTTCGAAAGGCTTTCGGATATCATGTTCGACCGCGGGGATCCCGGAGAACTCATGTCCGTCCGCGAAGATCTTTATAACTGTGACCTGCTGATCATCGATGACCTCGGCACCGAACTTACCAACAATGCGGTAGCCGCAGAATTATTCTCGTTACTTAACGAAAGACACCTTCTTCACAGATCGACCGTAATTTCCACCAATCTTTCCCTGGAAGATCTGAAAGACAGATATGAAGACAGGATCTTTTCAAGAATAGCCCAAAGATACAATATCTATCGGATCTCCGGTCCTGATATCAGAAGGATAAAAAAGACCGGACAGAACCGGATTCGAAAGGAATAAGGATGTCAACACGCGAAGAAAAAAGAAACCTGGAAACAATACCTGTCGGTGCGCTTCGTATCATCCCCCTCGAAGGATGCAAGTCCCTCGGAGAAAAAGTGGATCAGTACCTTGTAAAATGGCGTACCGAAAGAGAGAGCGAGCACAAGAATTCACTTGCTTTCTCCGGATATCAGAGAGATTCCTACATCCTGCCCGCCAAGGTGCCGCGTTTCGGTTCCGGCGAAGCAAAAGGAATGATCCTTGAATCGGTAAGAGGTGCGGACCTTTATCTTCTGGTGGATGTGGCCAACTACTCTCTTACATATTCGCTTTGCGGATTCAAGAACCATATGTCTCCGGACGACCATTATCAGGATCTTAAGAGGATAATCGCCGCAGTCGGAGGAAAAGCCAGAAGGATCACCGTCATAATGCCCTTCCTTTACGAATCAAGGCAGCATAAGCGTACCGCAAGAGAATCTCTTGACTGTGCCCTTGCCCTTCAGGAAATGGTAAAGATGGGTGTCGATAACATAATCACCTTCGATGCGCACGATCCCAGAGTACAGAATGCCATCCCCCTTAACGGTTTCGAGACAGTTCAGGTCACATATCAGTTCATAAAAGGACTTCTGAACCACGTTAAAGGTCTTGAACTCGATGCTTCGCACATGATGGTAATAAGCCCGGATGAAGGCGGTATGAGAAGAGCCATCTATATGGCTAACGTATTGGGCCTTGATATGGGTATGTTCTATAAGCGCAGGGATTACACAAAAGTCATAGACGGAAGAAATCCGATCGTCGCTCATGAATTCCTCGGTTCTTCTGTCGAAGGCAAGGACGTCATAATAGTAGACGATATGATCTCATCCGGCGAGAGCGTGCTTGAAGTAGCTTCCGAACTTAAGAAAAGAAAAGCCGGAAGGATCTTCATCTGCGCGACCTTCGGTCTTTTCACGGGCGGTCTTGAGAAGTTCGATAAGGCATATTCGGAAGGTATCATCACGAACGTTCTTACCACGAACCTCATATACCAGACTCCCGAGCTCCTCGGCCGCGAATGGTATATCGACTGCGATCTGAGCAAATATATAGCGTATCTCATAGATACGCTGAATCATGACGCATCCATCTCCGATCTTCTCAATCCGAACGAGAGGATACAGGCTATCGTTACAAAGTATAAGAACGGTGAACTTGAAGATTAATCCCGTTTCTTAAGGAATCTTTCCGTAATACGGTTGTATATGAACATCGCGGCTTTGACCGCGGTGTTGTCATATATAAGAGCACATATGTAAGACAGGATCAGGCATACGACTATGATGAGCACTATGAAAAGTGAAAGATGGCCGTGCTCATACTCAAGTCTCCAGCCTATCGGGAGCACAAGCTTCATAAGGAGAAGTATATGAACCAGCATGATCGAGAAATTATACTTCGAAAAAGCCCCGATGATGATATTCTTTTTGCCGAAGATATTCTTGAATCTGTTAAAGAACGCAAACACCCCGCATCCCACAAGCCACATATTCGGAGCCTGGTTACAGGTATAGTAAAGTATATCCGGGTCATGGTATATCATGACGAACGATGCTATGAATCCGACAAGCCCCAATATCATAAAGAGCGTATAATACTTCTTTGCATGATCGGTGTTCATGTAGTAGCCGAGAAGGAAAAGCCCGATCCACGAGGCTATCGGTGTTTCTATCCCGAACGTCATCCCGGCAAGCGGAAGATACATGACGAGCACGTTTATCACGAAACCGCAGATCAGAAGTCCGAAGAGCTGTCCTTCCGTGATGTGCCGAAGCATTATCCTTAAGAAGGGGGCCAGGATGTAAAGTCCCATTATCGTATATACGAGCCACATATGGGGCATGTATGCGCTTCTTCCAGAAAGCAGTTCTTTTCCGCAGTTCTTAAGCCCTTCCAAAATCCCGTTTCCGAACATTTCCCTCGGATAACCGAGGAACATATAAAGGAAATAATAACAGAGCGTAGGAATCACTACCCTCCCGGCTCTCTTTATGTAAAAATCCTTTATCGATTCTTCGGAAGGCCTCAGGATCAGGCAGCCGCTGAGCATCACATAAAGGGCATTGCATCCGAGCGAAAGTGCGAGCACGAACCTGAACGTTCCGTATCCCGGCTGCCCTTTTTCGACATAAGGGATAAAGATGTCGCAGATAGAATGCATCATAATGACCATGATCGCGGCAACGGTCCTTACATAGTCAAGTTCGTATCTTCTGTTTCCGTTCTTATCATCGATCGTAAATATATTCCGGACGGAAAACTTTCCCGCTCTTTTTTCTTCCTCGAAAGCAAAGGCTGCCGTAAGCAGCACTGCCGCTATGAGTATGAAGCGGATGATCAGAGCTTTTATATTGTCCGGAGACAAAAGGTATCTCACCCGGACATTCTTTGATGTCAGCATCAGCGAATTTATGACACAGTTGTCGGAAATATTGACCCTTACTATACCGAGGTCATATGATGAAAGCTTTATGAACGAGGAATCATATCCTTTTTTGATGATACGGCTCTCGGAGAGTTTTTCAGAAAGATTCTCATCTCCGGCCGCCGTCCAGTAGACCTTGAAAGTGATATCCCTGTCCGCAGGAGAAGCCAGATTAAGATACACTCCTTTATATCCGCCTCCGATCCCGTTATACAGGATATAGGGATCTCCTTCCGGCACCGCTGTATATTCACCGGTCGAGGGATCGAACGAAGAATCGTTAAGTTCGAAAGCCGTATTCTTAAGATCGAGCGCGCCTTCATCGGAAATAAGAGAATACTCTTTCCCGAATCCGCCCATGCCGATAAGCAGCGATGTCAGTGCCGCCAGTACGATAACGGATATGTATTTAACGATCCCCGGGTTCTTTTCGTTCATTTATCTGTAGCCTTTGGTGTTCTTTTTCATGCTCTGATAACAGTCCTCAAATATCTTTCCGCAGACACCTTTTTCAAATACATCGGGAAGTCCGACGTATTTTATGGTCTCCTTGAAAAGCCAGTAACTCTTTAGCGCCGATATCTGCATGTATTTTTCACATGCATGATCGTAGTTTTCAAGCGAGATCGAATAGATATCCAGTGCTGCCAGTGCCGACGTCGCATATGAGATGTAATAACAGGGCTGTACAAAGATATGCGGGATATCCACCCAGGTGTAATCCTCGTCGAATCCAAGGAAGGAATCACCGTATTCATCCGAAAGCTCGGCATATTTCTTACCAAGATCCTCTATGGAACAGTCCGGATGTTCATGGGCATATATCTCAAATTCCGCCACCTTGCAGGCTGAATAGACCGCCTGCATGAGCGAATAGATCTCGTAAGCCTGAAGGTACGCTCCGGCTTCGTCTCCGTACATATCCTTATAGTATCTGCTGAACAGGACTTCAAGACCCTGGGAGTGGATCTCGGAAGTATCTATGTTGGAGAAGTTTTCGAAATCATCCTCCTGTGTAAAATAGTTATTGTTATAATGTCCGAATTCATGGACATATGTAAAGATATCTCTGCTCGTAAGATAGGGTGAATCGAATATATAAGCATCACCGTAATAGGGAAGAGCAATGGTAAATCCCTTATCCGGTTTCGTCGGAGAACTCTTAAGGTCAAAAAGATTGCAATCCAGCAGGTGCTTCAATGAAACCTGAAGTTCCGGACTGATCTCATCAAGGTATTCGTATATCTCCTCGTAGGTCGCCCTGTCATCATCCGTAAAGTATCCGGGATCGTATTTCGATACCTTGCCGACTATGTTTTCCGCGTTCGCAAAGTCATCGGCGCATTCCTCCCTTACCTCTTTACAGAGATTCTTTACGTCATCGACCGTGTAATCCCTTACATAAAGATTTTCATAGGCATAGTCCGCATAGCTGTCATATCCCTCTTCCTTGGCTATCTCGTTTTCAAGCTGTATGATCTCAAGGAATATCTCACCCATTACCTTGGCTTTTTCTTCGTAAAGACCGGCTATTATCTTCTTGAGTTCCTTACGAGAGAGCTCACCCATGCGCTCATAGAGCATCTCCTCGGTCCACTCTTCATCCTTATACTCATAATAGTAGGTATCCATCGTGGCCTGTTCGTATTCACTCTGAAGACTCTCGAGTTTTAATGACCTGTCTTTTTCCTCGTCGGTCATATCCTCATATTCTTTGAGGGAATCCACTATCTCCGAACGGATCGACTCCTTAAGAGCATCTTCATACGGAGAATTGGCCAGATCTCTTAACGAAGCCAGCAGGAAATCGTTATAATCGAGAAGATCCTCGTAGATCTCGTCTTTTTTCTCGACCAGATCGTCGTTTGCGACATCACCGTAATACTCTATTTCGGCCATTACCCTGCATGTCGACATCCTGTCCATGATATCCATGCATTCGCTGTACAGTTCTTTTACGTGCTCGGCCTCTTCTTCGGTGACCGGGTCATCTCCGGCTTCTTCTATGAGTTCATCGAATTCGTCAAGGATCTCGTCGAATCTGTCAAGATCATAGGTAAGTCCCTTTCTCTCTTCAAAAGGTACTTCCGAATGATGATTTGACTGATAGATGGATGTGGTCCTGTAAACATATACGTCATAAGGAGAATTCTTGTCCGAATATTCATCGATAAAGTCAAGTCCGACTTCTTCTGCGTTGGTAAGTTCCATTCTCGAGAAGATGTATCTTCCTCCCCAGTCCTTGAACGCATCGAGATTTATATAAAGATCTTCTTCCGTAATGTCGTAATCCCTGTAGGCATTCGTGTTGGACACGTAGGTTCCGGAGTACATATAGCATCTGGCGCCCCAGTTATCGAAATACTCCTTTGATTCAGGAACCCGTTCGAGTGCCGGCTCGATCATCTTTCTGAATTCTTTTTTATAAAAATCGCTGTAATATCCGAGATATCCGTCGAGCGTGTTTATACCGTTATATTCAAGGACAGCGGGATAAAAACCGTAGGCAACGGCCCATTGTCCCGAATAATCGATATCTTCCTTGATCTCTTCAAAAAGGTCCTCAGAGAAAAACTCCTCATAAGTAAGGTCATTCGACGGTTTTCCGTGAACTATCCTGCAATACCGGTCATAACAGGTATGATACAGATCGTTATAACGGGTGCCCGAAAGAACGATGATAAATATCGATACGGTGACCAGAACTCCCGGGATCCACTTGAATTTCGGAAGCATGTCGTAAAGCCTCTTTACGACGATGAACAGGGCAAGATACCAAAGGAACGGATTGGTGAACTCGGTCCTCTGGAACTCAAATCCCTTGAGCGGAGGCAGAATGAATTCAAAAAGATCCCTTAACGGTTCCCAGTAATACAGCCCGTAGATCACGGAATTAAACAGTATGAAAAGGATCACCCCGTTAAGAGGATCCTTAAATATCTTCTTCGCTTCTTTTTTCCTGATGTAAAGGATTGTCTGGAAGATCACAAAACCGAGGCAGAGGGGCATCACAAAGAATCTGTGAACGCTGTCGGTGTGCATATCTCCGATAAGGAAGCTCTCGCCGATGCTCTTTAAGATATCCCCGAATCCCAGACTTGCCTGGACCATCGAAACCCTGATCGTATCCTGGGAATCGATCAGCATCGTATAAAAGAGTCTGTACTCACACAGCACGTATCCCGCCGAAAGGACTATTATCGAAACAAGCACCTGCCAGGGGAACTTCTTTTTTGCGATCCATCTGTAAACAAAATAAACACAGAGATATCCGATAAAGAATATCCCGAGATATGAGAAATAGCTTACGAGCGGATAAAGGAAGAGACAGAGGAACCACCAGAAATTCGGTTTGGTCACTATCTTCCTTAGGATGAACACAAGTAACGGGATCGATGCAAAAGCAATCCCGAAGTTGGGGAAAAGATTCAGTATGCCGTAAGCAAATCCCGAAAGAACTATAAGATGCGCATACTTACCGTATTCTTCCTTAAATACGTCTTTACCGAGGAGCATCGCACCGAAGAGTGCTATGAATATCTTAAGGAACCAGCATACGATGTAGGCCGTATAATCCGGCAACAGGAAGAACACCATCGTATAAAGATTAAATTCCGACGGAAGGACATCCCTGTCGATCCCGGCAAGGAAACCGGTGATATCACCGTGGGTAAAGAAAGTCCCGGCATCCTTCATCATCTTGTACTGAGGTATGAAAAGGTCCAGATTGTCATGGACCGAAATGACGCTTCCTTCGCCGCAGATGATGAATACCAGGGCGGCAAAGATCACAAAGCCGATGACTATCAGCCAGTATAGATTATTCTTTATCTTTTTCAAGAACTTCCCGCTCCTTTCGGTTGACTGTCATAAATCTGTACTCGAAATCCCTGCGGTTCTGGTTGTTGACCTGAGAAAGCGTTAGACCCGTAAAGAATGTCTGCAGCGAAGCCATCAGCACAAAGCAGCAGACTATCAGGGTAGGGAATTTCTCAACCATTCCGGTCTCGATATAATCTATGAGAACGGGTACGAAGAATCCTATGCCTACGGCGGCAAGGACCATCGCGATTATCGTAAAGAAGCCCATCGGCTTGTAGTCCTTATAAAGACGGAGTATGGTACCTATCACCTTGAATCCGTCCGAATAGGTGTTGAGCTTCGACTCGGAGCCTTCGGGTCTGTCGCGGTAATCGACTATGACATTGTCGATCTGCATGTTATTCTGAACCGCAAATATCGTCATCTCCGTCTCGATCTCAAAGCCCTTTGAAAGAACGGGGAAGGTCTTGACGAATCCGTAACTGAAAGCACGGAATCCCGTCATGATGTCCTTGATGCTACAGCCGAAAAGCTGGTTTATCGAAGCTCTTACAAGCGTGTTTCCGAAATTATGGAAAGGTCTTTTGTTCTCTTTGAAATATGTGGATGAAAGCCTGTCTCCGACGACCATATCGGAATTCTTTTCAAGAACGTATTCAACCATCTCGGATGCGAATTCCATCGGATAGGTATCATCACCGTCTACCATTACGTAGCACTCGGCGTTGATCTCCCTGAACATCCTGCGGATAACGTTTCCCTTACCCTGCATGTATTCATGACGGACTACGGCACCTGCCTCTTCGGCTATCTTTGCCGTATCGTCGGTCGAGTTGTTGTCATAAACATATACAACAGCTTCGGGCAGTGCACGCCTGGCATCTTCCACGACTTTCCTTATGGTCTTTGATTCGTTGTAACAGGGAATGAGTACTGCGATCTTATCCATATTCTTTCCTTTATC
>JAIKZO010000053.1 GCA_024682115.1 Lachnospiraceae bacterium | reverse complement strand
TCTTCAATTCCTCAAGTGCTTTTTCGCACGAAGATCTCCTGTCGTTATATGCCGAATCCACCAGCGAATGCTTTACTTTTGAATTGGTCACGATTATCTTCATGCCGTCGAGAACGACCGGCGCATATTCATATTCCAGAGTGGCGGTATCAAGGAAGATCGCTTTGTCCTTTTTACCCATTGCGGAAGCAAACTGATCCATGATCCCGCAGTTCATGCCGTTAAAGTTATTCTCGGAATACTGGCCGATCAGGGCTATTTCCTTATTATCAAGGTCGAAACCGAAAAGATCCCTTAACATGAATCCGGTAAGCACTTCAAGTGCAGCCGAAGATGAAAGGCCCGATCCGTTGGGGATATCCCCATAGATAACGATATCCATTCCGCAGGGGATCTTATATCCGCGCCCTTCAAAAGCCCACATTACTCCCTTTGGATAGTTGGTCCATCTGGCATCTTCCTCATACACAAGATCTTTGATCGAACCTTCGATCATTCCTTTTTCCGGAAAATTGATCGAATAGAATCTCAGTCTGTCATCATCCCTTTTTGCGACGGCGGCATATGTTCCTACAGAAAGCGCACAGGGAAAAACGTGGCCTCCGTTATAGTCGGTATGCTCACCGATGAGATTTACCCTTCCGGGTGCAAAATAAAAAGATACGCCTTCTTCGTATCCGTATTTTTCCTTAAAACATTCAAGCAGTTTTTCTTTCATAAATACCTCTCTTAATATCGCGTTTACTTAATGGCACCTGTATCATTGATTATAACACATCGCATGGCCGCCGGCCGCATTATTTCCTTGAAGAAAAAACCCCGTTGTGTTAGTATTTTGAAGATATGAAAAACCGCAGAATGAACATCGCCCTTTGCGTTATGGCACTTTGCATGCTGTTCCTTACCGCATGCGGACCTTCGGAAGATAAGATAATCCAGGCGCAATCGACGTACAGAAATCTCATAAATACTCATAATGCCGTAGTAGCCGCTCATGCCGAGATAAAGGATAATTCCCTTGACGAGGAGCTTACCGCTCTGGCCGCAAGTATCCCGGAGATAGAATCGTACAATCTTTACGAGATGACGGATGCTCAGATCGATTCGCTCATTGGGACCATGAACACGATCATGGATTCTTATGCCGGATATCTTAAGACGATCGGAGATATCAAGTCAGCCGAAGAAGCGGCCGTTCTCATTCCTGTACATATCACGTTAAAAAACGAGACCGATACCACATTCACCGGTCTGGCTCTTTATGAAAAAAACGCTTCAGACGAAAATGTGACTTCTCTGGAATCCCTATCAGGCTTTGCCCCCGATCAGGAAATGATAGGGCTTACGATCTATAAGAATTCGAGCAATACGCCCTGGATAGTTTCCCTGACCGATAAGAACATCGAAGCTTCAGCATCGGATGATTCTACGGAGGATGTTTCGGAAGAGGATGCTTCCAATGAGAGCGCTTCCGATGAAGATCAGGACACCTCTGAAGAAGACAAAGAAAAAGACCCGTCCGATGATACCGACGACATCTTCAAGATCGAACTTGATGTCACCAAGTATAATTCGGATCAGGTCATCCTTTATCTTAAAAAAGACGAAGAAACAGGGAAATTCTACATAGAATAATAATGGCTCTGAGGGATTATTATCGCGATCCTCGTTCCCAGTTCTTCTCTTGATGTTATCTTAAAATGTCCCTCATGCTTATCAACTATCCATTTGGCTATTGAAAGACCGAGTCCGGTCCCGTCGAAACTTCTTGCTTCATCGGCACGGTAAAATCTCTCAAACATATGCTCAACATCGGCTTCCTTCATTCCGATACCCGTATCCTGGACCTGAAGATAGACCGTATCATCATCTCCGTATCCGACGCTTAAGAGTATCTCATCTTTGGCCTTGGTGTATTTTGCCGCATTATCCACCAGGATCCTTACCGCCTGCTTAAGCAGCCCGTCATCTCCGTTTACAAAAAGCTCATCCACGGGCGTGGTCAGTTTGTATATGTGATCCTCGTCTATCATAAGGGATTCCTCATATACTTCCTGCATTATCTTGTTTATCGAGATCCTCTCGTTCTTTACTATCGTACGTCCGGCATCGCCTCGCGCAAGGAACAGGAGCTGCTCGACAAGATGCTTCATATTTGCGGATTCATGCTGGATCGCGGTTATGGATTCATCGAGGACCTTTTCATCCTCTTTTCCCCAACGCGAAAGCATATTTGCATAGCCTTCGATTACCGCTATGGGGGTGCGGAGCTCGTGAGAAGCATCGTTTACAAATCTTGCCTGCTGCTTGTTACTCTCCCTTATCCTTTCAAGAAGGTTGTTCATGGCACGCTCGATACCCATAAGGTCGGCATCACCGTATGAAAGCTTAAATTCTTCATCGGGCTCGAGTGTGGCGATCTTTTCCTCGATCAGATGATATTTATCTTCCGAAAACTCCAGCCTTGAAAGCTCATCGAATCTCATGGCGATCTCGTTTATCGGCCTGAGGATCTTTTTCGTTCTTGATGTTTCTATCGGAAAAGCCAGCAGGGTAAATGCGATCTCGATCACAAATATGGCAAACGCGACCACAAAAAGTCCCCATGCGAGCCTGAAAAAATTATCCTCAAGGATGACCTCTCCCGTCGACTTGACGGTGACTATATATTTTGCGTTATGATCCAGCCGATCGAAAAGATCTCCCGGGTCATTTATCTCGTATCCGTCTAACCCCAGGTCAAAATCCCTGTATCTTCCGGCAAGATCTACAGTCCCCGAAAGAGTGTATTCCCTGGCGAAAAACCATGTGAAAAATACAAGTATCGCCACAAATAAATTTATCCAGAAAAGTCCCGAAAGCCTTTTGCTGACCACACGCCAGCCGATCTTTCGGCTTATGGAACTCATTCTTCTGCTCTGTGTACTATTCTGACTTGATGACATAACCGACACCTCTGACTGTCTGGATCATCTTTATATCATAAACTTCATCTATCTTTGAACGTAAAAACCTGATATAGACATCCACTACGTTCGTCTCACCCACATAATCGTATCCGCAGACTTTTTCAAGCAGCGTATCTCTGGTCATAACGATATCCTTGTTTGTAAGAAGGACCTTCAGCATTATGAATTCACGGTTTGTGAGCGTGATCTCGTCTCCCTTGAATGTTACTCTGTGCTTCTTTTCATCAAGACAAAGATCTCCCCAACGGTATACACCCTCTTCGTCCGCAACATCGGCAGCCTTTCCGGCCTCGATCTGACCCGATACAGGGTGCAGTTTTAAGGCTACTCTGATCCTGGCGAGTAGTTCTTCTATCGCAAAAGGCTTGGTGATGTAATCAACCGCACCGGCATCAAGCCCCGCGACCTTATCCATCACGGCATCCCTTGCAGTAAGCAAAATGACCGGGGTCGGAAAATCCTTCCCCAGTCTTCGCATAACTTCAAGTCCGTTAATCTCAGGGAGCATTATATCGAGCAGCATAAGGGAAAACTCGCCGTTCTCGGCCTTTTCGAGTGCACTTCTGCCGTCAAAAGCCTTTTCAACCTCGTACCCTTCATGTACCAGTTCAAGTTCTATGAACCTCGCAAGTTTTTCTTCGTCTTCGACTACAAGTATCTTTGCTCCCATTGATCATTACTCCTGTTTATCTTTTGTAAACTCTTCCTTTACGGATGCTGTTGCGTTTTCAATGGTCTGTGCCACATTGTTCGCTTTCTCAAGATTGCCTTTGCCTTCAAATCTGTAGTGGCATCCGCAGATCAGAGTGATGAGGATCACTACAAGTGAGATATGCCATGCCAGAAGCATTATTACGATGAACACCCAGACGGGAAGGTTTACTATAGTCTCTTCGTCCTTCTCGATAACGAGGAAGTTTTCGTTGCCCTTCTTCCAGAGCTCCTTGATCTTCTTTGTGATCCACCAGTCGTTGATCGACTCTTTGTCACATTTCTTATCCTTTTTGCAGCACTCGTCGATGACTGCGGGATACTTTTTAGAAGATTCGTAATCAGTTGAGTAACTCTCTGACTTGGGGGCCTGTGTCTTGCCTTCCTTCTCCAAAAGGATCATTGCATCGAGGAGGTCACCGTTTGCCTTTTCAAGTGCTTCCTTAGCTTCTTCGTATGATACATCTGCTTTCTGTCTTAACTTTTCAACTTTTTCAAATAATTCCATTTTTAATTCCAACCTTTCTTCAAAAGTGTGTTGCGTTTGTTGTTTACAATACACAATTTAACACCGCTTCTTTAAAGAATCTTTGAAGAAAAATTAAAAACACATTAAAAACCGGTTTATATTCCGAGCTTTTCTTTTAAGAAAGCGCCAAGCTCTTTTGCGGCCGCGATATGCGCCTTCGGACCCGGGTGCATATGGGCTCCGAATGTTTCCTCGTTGGTATTCGGAAGCTGGAAGAAATAAACGTTCTTATCGCCCGAGGTCCTTATGTATTCATTCATCGCCTCAGTTATCGGAAGCAGAAGGTCGGTTCCCAGCATTCCATATGCCCAGACTATGACTGCCTTGGGATTGTTCTTTCTTACCATTGCAAGGAAATCCCTGACGGCTTTTTCAACCTTCATAATATCTTCATCGTTATGTGTCCCGTCTTCGTTTTTTCTCTGCCCATACATCTTACCGTCATCGGGATTAAGGATGGGCGGCATATTAAAAGCCGATGCATCGTTCGTTCCCAGATTAATAACTACGGCATCGCTCTGCCAGGTTGAAAAGTCATACATCTCCTGTGTTCCCATCGCCTCGTTCGAAGGTCCCGAAGCGAGTCCGCAGACTTTTTCATATATGGAAGGGATGTTATGCCTTACGTCATTATCCCATCCGCAGTACACTCCCCATCCGCCCTGGGAGATAAGATGGTAGTCGGCATTAAGAGCCTTGGCGGTCATCGTGGCATAATTGACGGAAGCACTCATATACATCGCAAGCCAGTCAACATCCGATATCTGTCCGTATGTTCCCTCACCCGATGTGATGGAATCGCCCACAAACTCTATCTTTTTATCATAAACGGGAACATCCTTAAATTCTCCGTCAAGCCTTAATCCCTTAACGAGAACCTTACATTTATCATCCTCGCTCATTGCCTGAAGCTCACGATAGAATCTTACTTTCTTTGGTGTGGTCGGCTCCATGTTCCTGAAAAGGCAGATCGAATGCTCACCGGGGAGCAGCATCTGTCTTCCCATCAGGGCACCGTTAAGTTCATAAGCGACCCAGGGTTCATGAAAATCGCTGTCCGTTTCAAGATCGATCCAAAGATCCGATCCGGTGACCACAACCTCTATACCGCTTCCGTTAAAAAGAAGAGGAAGCGGATCACGCTGCTTGCACAGGCGTCCGAAAATGTGCATTTTCGGAACCTCGGTTATTCCATAGTATCTTAAATCTGACATGGTTTATCTCCTTACACTTATCTGTTTGGATGGATACGGGCCAACGTGTTTCCTAAGCAGACCTTGCGGAGGCGTCGGTACTTGATCTGCGTATTTTGCAGATTTATGTACCGCTACGCCGGAGGAGGAGCGCAAGCGCGTCTGCGTGGAAATATGTTGGTCCGTATCCATGCTCTATCATCAGGTTTCCTGGAACTGACTGTTATACAACTCGTAGTAGAAACCGTGCTTCGCAAGCAGCGTCTCGTGATTACCCTGCTCTATGATGTGTCCGTTCTTCATGACAAGGATCACATCCGCATTCTGTATTGTTGAAAGACGGTGCGCAACTATGAATGAAGTCCTGCCCTTCATCATCGTTGCAAAAGCGTCCTGGATACGGAGTTCGGTCCTCGTATCTATTGAAGATGTTGCTTCATCCAGGATCAGCATCGGCGGTATCCCGAGCATGATACGCGAAATGCAGAGCAACTGTCTCTGTCCCTGAGAAAGGCCTCCGACATCTTCACCGACGATCGTGTCATATCCGTCCTTCAGCCTTCTTATGAAGCTGTGGGCATGCGTGGCTTTGGCCGCTTTGATGACTTCTTCGTCCGTTGCATCCATATCCGCGATCCTGATGTTGTCACGTATGGTGCCTTTCTTAAGCCATGTGTCCTGGAGCACCATCCCGTAGGATTCACGAAGTGACTTTCTCGTAACGGTCCTTATATCGGAACCTTCCACGCTGACCGTTCCCGAGTCCACATCGTAAAACCTCATCAGGAGATTTATTATGGTAGTCTTTCCGCATCCGGTGGGGCCGACTATCGCAACCCTCTTTCCGGGTTCGACACAAAGATTCAGATCCTTAATGAGTTCCGTATCTTTGTCATATGAGAATTCAACGTCCTTTAATTCAACCCTTCCCTTGACATCTTCAAGAACCGCATTTTCTTCATCCGGACCCTCGGGCTCTTCTTCCATGACTTCAAATACCCTGGCTGCACATGCTATCGCATTCTGAAGTTCCGATATTACCGAAGATATCTCGTTGAACGGCTTGGTGTACTGGTTTGCGTATGAAAGGAATACCGTAAGCGTTCCGACGGTTATCCCTCCGAGCAGTTCGTTCGATCCCTTCGAAAGAACATAGAACGAACCCGACAAAGCGACCAGCGCATAGCATACCGCATTTACGAATCTTGTACAGGGATTGGTGAGCGAAGAAAAGAATATCGCCTTAAGGGAAGATTCCCTGAGCCTTCCGTTTATCTCATCAAATCTTTCCATTACGGCCTCTTCGCGTCCGAAAGCCTTGACTACTTTTTCATTGGATATCATCTCTTCAATGAGCGAGGTCTGTTCTCCTCTTTCTCTTCCCTGAAGCCTGAACATGTCATAGGTCTTTGAGGAGATGTATTTGGCGACAAAGAGAGAAAGCGGTGTCACCACGACTACGACCAGGGTTATGACCGCGTTCAGTCTGAGCATGAAGAAAAGTGTTCCTATGATCGTAAGTATCCCTGTGAACGCCTGGGTAAAGCCCATCAAAAGTCCGTCTGCAAACTGATCGGCATCTGCGATGACTCTCGAAACGATGTCGCCGTGAGAATGGGAATCGATGTATTTTAAAGGAAGCTTATGGATTTTTCCTATGGTCCTGTTCCTTAAGTCTCTTACCGTAAGATAGGTTATCCTGTTATTTATAAGGTTCATCACCCACTGCGAAACTCCGACTATGAGAGCAAAAAGCGCCGCAAGAAGAAGGTTTTCATTAAGGCTGTTAAGTTCCGCAGACATTGCGCCTTCGCCGAGATGGTCGATCGCATCACCTATCTTTATCGGAACGAGCAAAGTGAATACGACCGATATCGTTGCAAGCACGAGCGAGAGCAGGATAAGAAGGTTATACTTTTTAAGACTCGCAAGGACCTTTTTTATCGTTTCCTTCTGTCCGCTCTTTCCGAGAGCACTGCTGTCTGTATCGAGGTTCCCCTTGGGGACAAAGCCGCCGGTCTCAAGTGCCATCAGCCCACCTCCTTTTTGAGCTGCGAATCGTATATCTCTTTATATACCTCGCAGCTTTCAAGAAGTTCCTCATGCGTTCCGAAGCCTGCGGCTTCACCGTCGTCAAGCACAAGTATCCTGTCCGCATGCTGAACGGATGCCGTTCTCTGGGAAACTATGACAACGGTAGGTTTATAGGAAAGTTCTTTTATATTTGTACGAAGCTTAAGGTCCGTGACATAGTCAAGGGCCGATGAAGCATCGTCGAGTATCAGTATTCCCGGACGGCGTACGAGCGCTCTTGCAATCGTAAGTCTCTGCCTTTGCCCGCCCGAGAGGTTTTTGCCTCCGGCTTCAACAGCTCCGTCAAGGCCCCCTTTGGCGTTTATGACATCGGTGGCAACGGCAGCTTCAACAGCCGACATTAAATCTTCTTCGCTTGCTTTTTCATTTCCCCAGAGCAGGTTTTCCCTGATCGTTCCCGCAAAAAGTGCTGCCTTCTGCATTACGATCGCAGTGTTTTTGCGAAGCGAATCCACATCATATTCCTTTACGTTCCTGCCGTTTATGAGAACTTCTCCCGAGGTAACATCGTAAAATCTCGGTATCAGGTTTACGAGCGTGGTCTTACCCGAACCCGTTCCTCCTATGATACCGAGGGTCTGACCCGGTTCCATTTTGAAGGAAATATTGCTCAGTGCTTCGTCGGCTCCTTCATAGTAAGCCATCGAAACATTCTTAAACTCTATTCCCGCTCCGCTTCCCGCTTCAACCGTTATCGGATCATCGGGCATTTCCATCCCGGCTTCATATCCGAACACCTCGCTTATCCTGTTTGCAGATGCGAGAGCCTTGTTTATCGTGATGATGAGTCCGGCGAATTTAATCAGTTCAAGAAGTATCTGCGACATATAGTTGTAGAGCGCCACAACCTGTCCGGTGGTCAGTATCCCGTTGTAGACCCTGTCGGAACCCGTCATGATGAGAAAGGCTATGGCGAGGTTTATGATCACGTATGTCAGCGGATTAAGTAATCCCGAGATGCGTCCGGCCCTTTGCTGCATTCCGGAAAGCTCGTCATTACTCTTTTTAAACTCGTCATACTGTCTTTCTTCATATGCAAAAGCCCTGATGACCCTTACTCCCTGAAGTGTCTCTCTGGTCAGGTTAAGGACTTCATCGAGCTTGGACTGTACTTTTTTAAGAAGAGGGATATTGCTTGACATGATAAGAGCTACCGTGACCGAAAGTACGGCAATGACCGCTACAAATATGAGCGCACTCTTAACATCTATGAAAAACGCCATGACCATTGCGCCGGCCACTATAAAAGGCGAACGCAAAAACAGCCTCAGGAACATGTTGACACCGTTCTGAACGGTATTCACATCGGCGGTCATCCTCGTGATGAGGGTGGATGTTCCCGCATTATCTATGGATCTGAAATTCAGGCCGAGGATGTGCCTCATCAGGTCGCTTCGCAGTTCTTTAGAAAAACCCGTCGCGGCTTTTGCCGCAAAGAACTGGGCCGTGCATGATGCGACAAGACCTACGATACCCAGTATTATCATGATCACGAAGCACCTGACGATATGTCCGCCGTTCCCGCCGTTGCCGATCCCGTTATCGATCATTGAAGCAACAACAAGGGGTACCGTCAGTTCAAAAGCTGCCTCCAGCATTTTGAACAACGGCGCCAGAACACTTTCGATCCTGTATTTTCTTAAATACTTCAATAAATTTTTCATAATCAGTGATGGAAAAGTCTTATGCCCGTAAAGGCCATTACCATTCCGTATTTATCCGCACATTCGATAACGAGATCGTCACGTACGGAGCCGCCGGGCTGGGCGATATATTTAACACCCGATTTGTGTGCTCTTTCGATATTGTCCGAGAACGGGAAGAACGCATCGGATCCGCATGTCACATCCGTGTTCTTGGCCAGCCATGCTTTCTTCTTTTCAACTGTGAAGACTTCGGGCTTAACCTTGAACCTCTTCTGCCATTCGCCTTCCTTAAGGACATCTTCATATTCATCCGACATGTAAACATCGATGGTGTTGTCCCTGTCGGCACGTCCGAGTGAATCTATGAACTGAAGTCCAAGAACCTCGGGTGCCTGGCGAAGGAACCAGTTATCCGCCTTGGATCCAGCAAGACGTGTGCAATGGATCCTCGACTGCTGTCCCGCACCTATACCGATAGCCTGTCCGTCCTTTACGTAGCATACGGAATTTGACTGTGTATATTTTAGCGTGATCATCGCGATCTTCATATCGATAAGGGCCTTTTCGGGAATGTCCTTATTCTTAGTAACTATGTTTCCGAAAAGGTCGCCGTTGATATCAAGCTCATTCCTTCCCTGTTCAAAGGTTATCCCGTATACCTGCTTGCGCTCGATCGCTGCAGGCTTGTAAGAAGGGTCTATCTTAATGATATTGTAGTTTCCTTTTTTCTTTTCCTTCAAAAGTGCCAGAGCCTCGGCAGAGTAGCCCGGAGCTATAACACCGTCCGAAACTTCTCTTTTTATAAGACGGGCCGTATCGGCATCACATTCGTCGGAAAGAGCGATAAAATCACCGAAAGAAGACATACGGTCGGCTCCTCTTGCTCTTGCATAAGCGCAGGCAAGCGGCGAAAGCTCTCCGAGGTCATCTACCCAGTATATCTTAGCCAGTGTCTCGCTCAAAGGAAGTCCCACTGCGGCACCCGCAGGAGAAACATGCTTAAATGAGGTTGCTGCGGGAAGTCCGGTAGCTTCCTTAAGCTCCTTTACAAGCTGATAACCGTTAAAAGCATCAAGAAAATTTATATATCCGGGCTTGCCGTTCAAAACCTCGACAGGAAGATCGCTTCCGTCTTCCATGAAGATCCTTGAGGGTTTCTGATTCGGGTTGCATCCGTACTTAAGCTGTATCTCGTTCATGAGTCTTCCTTTCTCTTTTTCACTGTCCGTGAATGGGCATATCCTGCGCCGGGCGCTGTCACTTGTTCTTGTTAATGATCCTGGTCTCGTATTCTCCCGTAGCGATATCGATATATCTGGTAAAAAGCGAAACCTTGTTATCTTCGTTAAGGCTTTCCCAGAGCATATCCGTAAAGCTGTCGATGTCTCCTTCGAGCTTAACAAGCTTGGGCTCTCCTTCAAAACTCGGAAGCGGATCTCCGTCCTCCATATAGGTATGGATGAAATGTCCTTCACCCGCAACCGGTATCTTGTAACCGAATGTAAATCTCTGACATGAATCCGGATTGCCGTTAGCGCTCTTTAAGATCGAGATCGCATATCTGAACTGGTTTCTGTCGGGATCGACACGGACGACCGAAGATATCCTGGGGGTATAGTTGGGAGCATCCGGTTCGAATTCCCTGCAGCGAAGTGCCTGTTCGAAAGAAATACCGTTCCTTATCCCGTCGAAGATCGTATCGGTCTGATCACCATTCGTTACTATCGTCTTTCTTCCAATGACACGTACCGGAGAATAGATTATGAGGCTGGGATCTTCCATCTTGGAAGGATCAAAAGCCTGTGTGCGGATACCCTCTTCATATTCGACAAATACCCTGTTCCTGCTGTTTATGCTTCTTCCCATTATGAAGTAAGCAATAACGGCTTTTTTGCCATCATCGGATGCCCCGATGACGATACCCCTTCCGGGATATGAATTACCCTTAAGTTCTTCTGACAAAGATCTCATTTTCATGTTTCGGTATCCTCCTGCAGGTGTAGTTTTATAAAACTTAAGGCCCCGTAAAGCGGAGCCCCAAGTTAATGATCAATCATTACCGATCAATACAGACCAAGTTCTTCGAATGCTTCTGACTCTTCGTTGATGACTTCTTCCAATTCGTCTTCATCCGCAGATCCTATATCAAATTCATCTCCGGACATTTCCTTGATCTTGGCTGCCTTCTTGATCGTGATCGTACCGTTGATCTCGATTTCGGAATCTTCGGGAGCAAATTCATCTAACGAGATGACTACTTCGTCATCCTCACTCTTGATGTTGATGCCTTCGAGCTCGTACTCGTCATATCCGTCGTTTACGGTGAGGGTAAGATCACCGCTCTTTGAATCGAATTCGTAAGCGAATACTTCTTCATCGTCGACTTCAACGGTCATGGTCTCTTTGTTTCCGTCGATCTTACCTTTTATAGCCGAGGTAAATTCATCGCTCTCAAGAAGGATGTTCTGAGCTCTGTAATCTCCACCCTGGAACTGAAGAGAAATCTTTTCATCTTCGACCTCTGCCTCGATCGCTGCAAGTGCATTCTGATAGATGTAGAAATCGATCTCAAAATCTTCCATGTCTTCGATCGTGTCATCAAATTCACCGAACATCTCGTCCATAAGATCATCAACATCCATGTCAGCCATTGCAAGGATAGAAGAGAATGAA
>JAIKZO010000045.1 GCA_024682115.1 Lachnospiraceae bacterium | reverse complement strand
GTCTTTCCGACCGAACCGGTGATGCCGATAACGGGTATCGTCAGGTTATCCCTGTAAAATGAAGCGATATCCATCAGCGCCTTAAAGCTGCTATCAACAAGGATATAAGGTATCGCACAATCCTCCGGTTCCTTTTCGCATACGACGCCGAGAGCATTCTTTGCGGCCACATCACCTATGAAGCTGTGTCCGTCGACCCTTTCTCCGACCGTTGCGATAAAGATACCGCCCTCTTCGATCTTTCTGGAGTCGATAACGACACAGGTCGCTTCGTTTTCGTTTCCGTTATGGTTTTTAAGCTTTCCGCCGCATGCTTTTGCAACGGCAGTTAAAGTAAGACCCTTCATTTAAGA
Source organism: Lachnospiraceae bacterium (assembly GCA_024682115.1). GTDB lineage: Bacteria > Bacillota > Clostridia > Lachnospirales > Lachnospiraceae > JAILLW01. Next base: position 11,724 of record JAIKZO010000045.1, on the reverse strand, counting down.
TCAGCTTCCTCTTTCAGTTTATTGTATGTTTCAAGCATTACGCCCCTGGTATAGGCACCGATATGCTTTTTCTCTTCCGGTGCGAGTTCCCCGATCCTTATCGGTTTGCCGAAATCGATGTAAATGTCCGAAGCTTTAACGATCGGAGGATGCTTCAAAAGCGCATCCATGTTATACATGGTGACCGGGATTATCGGACAACCCGATTTAACGGCTATCTTAAAGCTTCCCTCATGGAAGGGCAGCATATCTTCTTCCGTCTTGTTCCTTGTTCCTTCGGGAAAGATGCATACCGAATATCCGTTTTTCACAAGATCTATGGCAGCAAGTATAACCTTGAGTCCCTGCTTTACGTCGTCCCTGTCAAGGAAGAAGTTATGAAGCAGCTTCATCCACCATGCAAGGAACGGGATCTTTTCCCATTCTTTTTTGGATATCATCGAAGTGTATCCGGGAAAAAGATAATAAGGCATTATGATATCGAACATGCTCCTGTGGTTTCCGATATAAAGAACAGGCTCATCCTTCGGAACATTCTCAAGTCCCGTAAGATGCATCCTTGCCCCGGTGAGGATCTTAAGGATACTGAATTCGAACCTCATCGCACCGAAGCACATCTTATCCCTGGCCTTCATGCTGAACAGGCCCACTATCAGGGCCACGAGCATATAAGGCAGAGTAACGACCGCCGTTATTATTATCTCTATCACAAGCAATACAGTCCTTATGACATTCATGCTCATTCCTCCACAAATCCGTCTTTGCTTATTATCTTTGCAAGCAGGTAGATCAGCCTTGCATTCGATCCGAACTGCTTCATTATCCCGAGCGAATCATGTATCTGCCTGTAACTGAACTCTCCGACATTGTCGATGAACGATACCGACATCCTGTTACGTCCGAGAAAATAATGAAGATAGTTCTCAAGTATGTTATCGTATTCGTTATTTGCTATGACATGATCGATCGTTGTCATGATCATCATATCGTCGAAAAGTGCGGGATTGTCTCCGAAGGATTCTCCCTCCGGAACCAGGATCGCACAGTTCCTCGATCCTTCCGATATCCTCTCGGCATCCTTCATCAGAGCCGTTATCGCCGTCCTGCAGTAATCATTGTTCACTTCCATCTTGGTGTTAAGGTAGGTAACAAGACCCATTATAGTCACATCATCTATATCACCCAGATCCGGCTCGGATTGGAAAAAAACGTTTATATAGCTTTGACACTGTGCCGAACCCGAAGCCCTGTATATCTCACAGGCACTTGCAAGCATGAAAGGCGATCCCACCGTACCGTCTTCTTCGTTAAGGACCGAAAACTTAAATGCCCTGTCGGCAGCCTTAAGACAGTTCGTGGCAAATTCCCTGTCGAATGTCTGAAAGAGATATCCGAATTTGGCAACCGCAAAGGCAAATGCCCTTGAGGATTCCGTGTCCGCAGGTTCCACATAGATAATGGATGATGTACCGGTTTCGTTCATGCTGACGGTGAGCCCGGAATAAACCGCTCCGGTGGACTCATCCTGCATCTTCAGGAGCCATTCGATCTCGTATCTGGCCTCATCGAGTATATCGGGTATATCGTTTCCGCTCTCTGGGATACCGAAGTCATCCCCGAATGCCGCCGGGAAAAGCTCATAGGCCATCAGTATGCTTCCGAGCGCCTTGGATGCGGTGATCACATCCTTGGAACCGGTACCGTCCTGATGCCATCCGCCTGATACATCTCTCTGAACGGTCATATCCTGCCTCAGGACCGCATTCTGCGTATGGCAGGCATTATGTGCGTTTTCTCCCGCCAGATCCTCCGTCAGGGTTATTCCGCAGCGGTTGTAGTAATATGTCCTGCAGGATTCCCTGAAGATATCGTCATACAGATCCTCTTTGATCTCAAATCCGTATGATCTGCCCAGATGATCGGCTTCAACATAATATTTTCCCTTAGTCGTACAAGCGGAAAAATCCGCTACTCCCACTTCGGAAGAATAGTCCTCATAATATCCTTTGTTTGTCACGGGTCCGGAATAGACGGTCTTTCCCGTTTCCGGATCTACCAAAGAGAATTCCTCCGGAATGTCCTTTCCGTACATAAAAGCAAGCTTTTTGGATTCCGGCGCGTATCCCAGCTGGTCCACCAGGATATGAGGATATGTTGAAGGAACTTCATATGAAATGACAGCCTCATCTTCCATCGAATAAAAGGTCGCATCCGCATCGGATGATGCCGTTTGGGGAGTTGCGATGGCACATCCCTGAAGCATGACCAAAGACAATGCAATTAAGGCCAGTCGTTTTTTACACATACAGGGATATTATACCTCTTTTCGCGCTATATGTACACTTTTGAGCCGACCGGAGCACACGGTACGGCGCCGGTCGCTCAGACATGGTTATGCGTAGACATTCCCGAATTGTGCGGGGCCTGCCTGCGCAGCGCCAGTCGCTCAGACATGGTTTGCTCGCGTGACCTGCGTCACGCTCACGGCACAACTCGCTTTGTGGCATCTGCGCCGCCACCCGCACATTTAGCAATACATCAATATATAAAAAAATCCACGGTTAACTATTTGTACATTAAGCCGATATATATTATGAGTCCGTTCGGCCGACGGACCCATAATATCATACGCCAGGGACGGTACATTCCAAGTAAGGATGCTTTCTATGTATCGTCTTTTTTGTTACCCGGAAAACGGATTTTAAGGTGCTGACAAAAGGGCGGAAGGAGGAAAACCAAATAATGCGAATTGATTCCGGTACCATAGGAATGGATTCCGCCAGAACTTATGAATCAACAGAATTCATGGTTACGAAGTTTTCTGCCAGAAGATCTAAAGATACTTTGGGGGACAGTTTCTTTTCGGATCTGCTCAACGCGGAGACGGAAGAAGAAGAGACTCAGGAAAAGAACGAAAGCATCTCTCTCGACGAACTGAGAGATCGTATCAACGGAGTCAATATGAAAGCCCTTAAACAGAGTGAAGATCTTCGTGAGCAGATGCGTCAGCTCAGGGAAGAGTGTATCAATCTGCTTCTCCGGATACTGTTTCCGGATATAGTGGAGCACTATTCAAAGAACGAAAGTCTCGGGTTCCTCAGGGAAGAAACCGTATCCGCGCAGCCGACGGTGACCTCATTAAGTTATCAGAAGCAGTATTACTACGAGGAAAGCGAGTGCACGACCTTTAACGCAAAGGGGATCGTGAACCTGGCGGACGGAAGTCAGATAGACATCAATATCGACCTTAACATGTCGAGGAGTTTTTCTGAGTTCTATGCCGAAGAGATCACGTTTGTGGAAAGTTCGTTCACGGATCCTCTCGTCATCAATTTTGACGGATGTGCCGCAGCGGTCTCTGACCAGACATTCTTTTTTGACATCGACTGTGACGGAGTAGAGGATGAGATAAGCCGCCTCATCGAAGGAAGCGGATTTCTTGCCCTCGATCTTAACGAGGACGGTGTCATAAACGACGGAGGTGAACTGTTCGGAGCATGTTCTTCGGACGGTTTCAGGGATCTTGCCGCCTACGACACCGACGGTGACGGATGGATAGACGAGGATGATGAGGTGTTCGAAAAGCTTAAGATATGGGCCATGGACGGTAACGGCGATATGAAGCTGTATTCGCTGTCCGATAAGGGAATAGGCGCCATAAGCTTGAGCAATGCACCGACCGGATTTTATCTGAATTCATTGAATGACAACCATACCAATGCCAGGATCCGGTCAACGGGAGTATTCCTTTATGAAAGCGGAGGAGCAGGCACGGTCCAGCAGCTCGATTTTGTCAAAAGACAGCGTGCTTTGCAGGCTTATGCCTGAAAAAACAGCATTTTCGGGGCTATGTTAACAATTTGTTCATATTATATTTTCCGTTTATTAATTTACATAATATTTTTTATTAATCTTTTCAGTTTATATTGTTAGTATAAGATAAATACATAGCCAATCACGAAGTTGTTGTTAATAAACTTTTTCATAATAAATGCCGGATAACCGAGTTATCCGGCATCCTCCCTTTTTAGGGGGCTTTTTTTATTTCAGTATCTTTACTTTCAGCACTTCTCGGGTTCGGGATACTCGACTCCGAACGTCTCTACGGTTACCGTCTTCATCTTCTGATCCTCTTTCGGTCTGTCGGACCAGTCCGTTGCACACTCGGCTATCTTGTTGACATTCTCCATACCTTCGATGATCTTTCCGAAAGCGGCGTATTGTCCGTCAAGATGAGGCGATGTCTTGTGCATGATAAAGAACTGTGATCCTGCCGAATCGGGCATCATTGAACGTGCCATCGAAAGAACACCCTCGGTATGCTTAAGATCGTTCTTAAACCCGTTCTGTGAAAACTCTCCCTTTATCGAATATCCGGGACCTCCCATACCTGTTCCTTCGGGGTCACCGCCCTGGATCATAAAGCCTTTTATAACGCGATGAAAGATGATCCCGTCATAAAATCCTTTTGAAACCAGCGAAATGAAGTTGTTGACCGAAACAGGAGCTATATCGGGATAAAGTTCCGCCTTAAATACATCTCCGTTTTCCATTGTAAAAGTTACTACAGGATTTTGTGCCATGATCTTCTTCCTTTCATTTTCCGATTAAGATAATATACTTATATAGGTTCCTTACGGAAAGCCTATTATGGAAAGTATAAAGCCTGAGGGTATAAATTACAATGAAAAAAACCATTGTGTTCAAAGACGGTAAGAAACTGCATATCTCGGATGAACCGGAACTTGTGGCCGAACTTTTTGATAAAGGGGAGGAAGTCATACCCTGTATCGAAAAAGATTCCGATATCGGACTTTTTCCCTTTACGAAATATGCCGTGAGCGACCTGCCCGAACTGCTTGAAAGCTCCTTCTTAAAGGATGTGATCACCGAAGGGAAAGATCATGTGCCGGATCATCTCGTAAAGATCCATCAGCGGCTTAACAATATACCCTGGACCATCCTCGAGACCGAAAGACTTACGGTACGCGAAACCGTCGTTTCCGATGTTCCGAGATTCTATGAGATATATGGCGATCCTTCGACCACCGAATTTATCGAGGATCTTTTTGAGGATCCCGAAGAAGAGATCGAATATACAAAGAATTATATAGAGCGTATTTACGGGTTCTACGGATACGGTATCTGGACCGTGATAAAAAAAGATGACGGAAAGATAATCGGCAGGGCCGGCGTGACCGACCGTGAAGGTTTTGACATTCCCGAGATAGGATTTGTGATCGCACCTGAATACAGGCGATGCGGATACGCTTTTGAAGTCTGCTCTGCTATACTCGACTACGCAAAAAATGAGCTCGGATTCAGTGAAATCCAAGCTCTTGTAAAACCCGAAAATATAGTTTCAATTGACCTTCTGAAAAAACTGAGTTTTGAGATCACCCATACACTTCATCAAGGTTATCTAACAGTTCACCGTAAGCTCTCATGAAGGCATAGTGGTTCGCCTTGATATAATCCACATCCTCCGACCTTGCGGCAAACTCAAGCCCTTTGGCCATCTCGGATACTTTGGTCGCACCTATCGTGAGCGCCGAACTCTTGACGCTGTGAACAAGCACGGCGTATTCCGGAAGATCCGCATCATCGTACTTTTCCTGTATCTCTTCGTACTTATTCGAAGAGCGGAATTCCTTTATGATGCTTTCGTAAAATTCCTCGTTATTAAGGCAGTACGTCATTCCCGTAGCAACATCGAGGAATGAAAATCTCTTTGCAAAATCACTCAGTATCTGTTTATCGTAATTATCATCGGCTCTTGTTTCTTCATAAACATCTATCTTTGAAGGTTCCGAAGCTTTTCTGTCGCTTTGAGCGGCCCCGGAATGACCTGCTCCCAGTCCTATTGATACTTCCTGTATGTTCACGATATCCTTCGGCAGGTACTTGATCATCATCTCGTTAAGTTCCTGCTCCCTGACGGGCTTGCTGATATAATCGGTGAATCCCGCCGCCAGATATTCCTCTCTCGCGCCCATTATCGCATTTGCCGTCAGCATGATCACGGGTGTGTTCACGTCAAAGACGTTACGCATCTGCTTCATCTTCTTCAATGTCTCGACACCGTCCATACCGGGCATCATATGGTCAAGGAAGATGAGATCATACTTGTTCGTCATGACCTTATCGATACATTCCTGTCCGGAGAATGCGGCATCTATATTAAGCTGCGTCTGGCCGAGAAGGCCTCTTATAACCTTGATGTTAAGCTCAACATCGTCAACGACCAGAATATGTCCCTTAGGACAAGTAAAGCGCTTGATCTTTTCTTCTTCCTCACCGTCGGAACTGATATGAACATAATTTGCGAAATCTCCGAGGATATCTTTTCCGATGATCTTCTGAGGGATCCTGACCATGAACTCGGAACCTACTCCGTATTCGCTCTCCACGGTTATCTCTCCGCCCATCATATCGAGGAACTGCTTCGTGATCCTTAATCCGAGGCCTACACCTTCGATATTGCGGTTTCGTTCCATATCCAGTCTCTGGAACGCATCAAAGAGCTTCTCGAGGTTTTCTTTGGCGATACCGATACCCGTATCCTTGACGGAAATGACAAGGATCATGTTCTCATCGTCCACCTTTTCCCAATCGGCCGTAAGAACGACGGCACCGTCCTGGGTGTACTTGATCGCATTGGAAAGAAGATTGACTATTATCTGCCTTATACGTACTTCATCACCGTACAGGCTGCTCGGGATCGTCTTATTGTTCTCAAAGAAAAGATCCAGGCCTTTTTCATATGCCTTCATGAACTGAAGGTTATAGCAGGCTGAAAGGACATTCGAAAGATCGTATCTGACCGGAACGAGTTCCATCTTGCCGGACTCTATCTTTGAAAGATCAAGGATATCGTTGATGATCGAAAGAAGTCCGTTTCCGGCATTATCTATGCTGCGGGCATATTCAAGTATCCTGGGGTCCTTGGTCTCCTTGAGGATAATCGAATTCATTCCGAGGATACCGTTTATCGGGGTCCTTATCTCATGCGACATGTTAGCAAGGAAGTCGCTCTTTGCCGAGTTTGCTTCATCGGCCTCTTTTTTGGCTTCGATCGCAGCCTGACAGGCCCTTTCGTACTCTCCCTTACCCTTTTCAAGATCCTCCATCGCCGCCATCAGCTTATTGTAATCGGGAGTTTCAAGGGCAAACATGATAACGAGCATCGTAAGAGACGATGCGAACATTATGATCAGAGTATCCGGGATAAGGAGTGTCTGTACCATTGCGGCACCGAATTCCATCACGGTAAAGAACAGGAACGCATTATACTCTCTTTTGGTAACGACCTTTTTATGGAAATGCATCACGCCGAATCCCATGAGGACATAGAACGCGAGGCTTAAGTTTATCACCATGTAGATAGGGCCGTGGCAATACTCATGCGCATCGTTAAAGTAGAATACTATACCCGTAAAGAGGTTCACGACCATGATAAGAAGATAGACTGCAAGGACTATCAGCGTGATACGGCGTACCAGCGGGTTCACTTTTTCTTTTATAAAGGAGACTATGTAATCGAAATAAAAATACTCAAGAACAAAAACAGCCATAAAGTATGCTGTATTAAGGAGCATATTGGCTATATTGGGAACCTGTTCTTTGTATGAAATGGTTATCGCGGATACCACATCAAGGGTCTGACAAAGGATCAGAAGAACAACTATACTGCAGTATCTTTTTATGGTATATGACTTCATCGGATACATTATGAGCATAAAAATAAGCAGTATAGATAAGAATACCGCGCCCGCTATGTCATAATGTACGTTATAGATAAGCTCCATTATCCTACCTCAACTATGCATACCAGAAACATTGTATCAAAAATAATACAATCCTACAAGAAAAGGATGTGCCTTAAAAAGGCACATCCTTACTGAAATCAATGAATTCCGTATCTTAAGCTTTACCGTCCGAACCGAGAACGTGGATGATCTTATGAGCAACCATATCCTTAACAGCCTGACGAGCGGGCTTTAAGTACTGACGGGGATCGAAATGATCGGGATGCTCTGCGAAGTACTTACGGATATTACCTGTCATTGCAAGACGGATATCAGAGTCGATATTGATCTTACATACAGCGAGCTGAGCTGCCTTACGAAGCTGCTCCTCCGGGATACCAACCGCATCGGGCATGTTTCCGCCGTACTGGTTTACCATCTTAACGAATTCCTGAGGAACCGAAGATGATCCGTGAAGAACGATCGGGAATCCGGGAAGTCTCTTTATGCACTCCTCAAGAACGTCAAAACGGAGCGGAGGGGGAACAAGGATTCCGTCAGCATTTCTTGTGCACTGCTCTGCAGTGAACTTATAAGCACCGTGAGAAGTTCCGATAGCGATCGCAAGTGAATCACAACCTGTCTTATCAACGAATTCCTCAACTTCTTCGGGACGTGTGTAGCTTTCCTTACCTGCTTCTACAACTACTTCGTCCTCGATACCTGCAAGTGTTCCGAGCTCTGCTTCAACAACGACGCCGTTTGCGTGAGCGTACTCAACAACCTGCTTGGTAAGTGCGATATTGTCTTCAAAAGACTTAGATGAAGCATCGATCATGACAGAAGTAAATCCGCCGTCGATACATGACTTACAAAGTTCAAATGTATCACCGTGATCAAGGTGAAGAGCGATGGGAATATCGGGGTTCTCCTGAACAGCAGCCTCAACCAGCTTTACAAGATATGTATGGTTGGCATAAGCACGTGCTCCCTTTGAAACCTGAAGGATAACGGGGCTCTTTAACTCACCTGCAGCCTCTGTTATTCCCTGAACTATTTCCATGTTGTTAACATTGAAAGCTCCGACTGCATAGCCGCCGTCATATGCCTTCTTAAACATTTCTGTGGTTGTTACCAATGACATATATGTTACCTCCATTTGATTATTTATTTTGACGGTATAGCACCGACAAGGTCAATTATATCCCAAAATGCGACCTGTACGCAAGAAACCGCGTTATTTATTTCCGGCAAGAAAATCCTCGATTCCCTTAACGGCATCTTCTTCGTCCGGACCTTCTGCGGAAACAACGATCGTTTTACCCTGCTTAAGATCAAGGCTCATCATTCCCATGATTGACTTTGCGTTGACCTTTTTGCCCGTGGTTTCCATATAGACGGAACTGTCGTATCTGCTTGCTATCTGTACGAGCATAGCCGCAGGATGAGCCTCCGTCTCATCTGTGATCCTGATCATGACCTCTTTTTCCATAAATTCTCCTCTCGTTGCCTTAATCTTTTACAACCTGTCTGCTATCTCGCTGAGCTTTCTCAGCCTGTGATTTACGCCGGATTTTCCGACCGGCGGATTAAGGTAACCCCCAAGTTCGGCCAAAGTAGCCGACTCGTGTTCGAGCCGCACATATGCCATTTCCCTAAGCGGCTCTTCAAGCTTTTTTAAACCCAATACCCTGTCTATCTTTTTTATATCTTCTATCTGTCTTGCGGAAGCATTTACCGATTTGACGATGTTTGCCGCCTCGCAGTTGACTTTACGGTTAAGATTGTTCCTTACGTCCTTGACGACTCTTAAGGATTCGACATACATAAGTGATCTGTGGGCGCCCATGATATTGAGCATGTCGACGATCCCTTCGGCTTCCCTTATATATACCACGAAAGTGTTCTTTCGCTTATTGATACGGGAATCGATATCAAAGGTCTTAAGAAGTTCCGATATGCGTTCCGCTTCCTTACTGTCACTTAAGACGAATTCGAGATTATAACTCTTTCCCGGATCGTTCACCGAACCGGTACATAAGAAAGCGCCGCGCAGATACGCTCTGATACAGCAGGACCTCTTAAAATCAGCGTCCACATATTTTTCTAACATATTGGTTTTCTTTTGTAAAGAAAATAATTTCCTGGAAGCACTCGACTCACTGTCCGCCCGGCCGGAGATATACCTGTTGATGGATGCAAGCTCCGAGAGCATGCAATGCCTGGCATTCGGGAATACGCTTTCGAGTTCTTCCTTAACATCTGAAGAAAAAGACATCTGTTCTCTCCGGACGGCATTCAGTTCTGTCCGTGAATACCCAAATCTATATCCCTGTGCGTGACTTTAAGTCCGTATCCCTTGTTCGATCTCAATCTCTCATAAAGAGCGTTTGCCAGAGTAACGCTTCTGTGCTTTCCGCCCGTACATCCGATAGCGATCACAAGTTGATACTTTCCTTCTTTTACATAGTTAGGCATCAGGAATTCAACCATATCCACAAGTTTATCAAGGAACTCTTCGGTCTCCTTGAATCCCATGACATAATTCCTGACACACTCGTCATTTCCCGAATGATGTTTCAGTTCGTCTATATAATAAGGATTGGGAAGGAATCTCACATCGAATACCAGATCCGCATCCTGCGGTATCCCGTGCTTGAAACCGAACGAGAGGATGGTGACCATAAGGCTCTTATATCCTTCATCCTTAACGAATATCCTGTCAAGCTCCTCTTTGAGATCTCTTGTCAGAAGCTTGGAAGAATCCATGATATAGTCGGCCTGTTCCTTTATCGGGGTAAGTATGGTCCTTTCCCTGTTTATCCCTTCTTCAAGCCTTCCTTCGGGCGAGAGCGGATGCTTTCTCCTGGTCTCCTTATATCTCTTTAGAAGAGTATCGTCCGAAGCTTCCATATAGAGGATCTCGATCGGATAACCGGCTTCCTTAAGTTTGGTAAATATCGACGGGACTCTCTCGAATCCGACGTTCGCACGTACATCAACGCCGAGAGCCACCTTCGTGATCTCTCCTCCGGGAGCCGCGAGCAGTTCAACGAATTTCTCTATAAGATCCACGGGAAGATTGTCCACACAGTAAAAACCTATATCTTCCAGCATCCTAAGAGCCGTTTTCTTGCCTCCTCCGGACATTCCCGTTACAACCACAAATCTCATAAGTTCTCCTGTCAGATGTTATCCCGAAGGATCATAGTTCTAAAAGGTCCCCAGGAAAATGATCTCGGGTTCAAGTTTAACGTCGAACCTTTCTTTGACCCTTTCCTTAACTTCTTCTATAACCTCATATACATCGGCCGCCGTAGCGTTGCCTTTGTTTATGATGAAACCGCAATGCTTTTCCGATACGCAGGCCCCGCCTATCGTATATCCCCTCAGGCCCGCTTCCATAATGAGTTTTCCGGCATAATTACCTTCGGGTCTTTTGAACGTGCTTCCCGCACTGGGATATTCAAGAGGCTGTTTTTCCCTTCTTCGCCTCATGAGTTCGTCCATCTTATCTTCTATTTCCTGCCTGTTTCCAGCGGAAAGCTTTATCGTAACACCAAGTACCGTGAAAGGTCTGGTCTTTATTATGCTGTTCCTGTAATCAAACTGCATGTCGCGATTGCTTATCGTGAGGATCTCGCCGTCTGAGGACATGACCTCGACTTCGGTCACCACATCCTTAAGCTCGCTGCCGTAAGCCCCTGCGTTCATCACAACTCCGCCGCCGATGCTTCCGGGGATACCTGCCGCGAATTCAAAGCCGGTAAGAGCGTTATCAAGGGCTTTTTTGGCAATGGCACTCATCAGTGCGCCGGCCTCTGCTTTTATCACATCGCCTTCCACGACGATCCCACTCATCCCGGATCCTATCTCAAGGACCACTCCGTCATATCCTTTGTCGCCGACAAGGATATTGCTTCCGTTGCCTTTAACATAGAATGATTCCCCTATGCTGTTAAGATAGGGGATCAGT
>JAIKZO010000039.1 GCA_024682115.1 Lachnospiraceae bacterium | reverse complement strand
ATAAACGAGGAGTATTTCAATTCGCTCCTTGATACGGGAGACATGCCCGATCCCGATCTTCTCATAAGGACATGCAACGAGCTTCGGATAAGCAATTTCCTTCTGTGGCAGCTTGCCTATACGGAGTTTTACTTTACACCGATACCCTGGCCCGATTTCAATAAGGAAGAACTCATTAAGGCCATCGAAGCCTATAACGGCAGGGAGAGAAGATTCGGACTGGTAACGGAGGATGAGTGATGTTTGCTAAAAGACTGATCAGCGGGATAGTCCTTGTGATCCTTCTGGTGGCAATAACCATACCCGGCGGATACATACTTTGGGGCGCACTCCTTCTGCTCTCGCTCATAGCGCACAGGGAACTGCTTCGTGCCGTAAGACTATGCGGACATTTAAAAAGCGAAGAGACACTGACGGGAAACAAAAACACGATAGGATGCTTTTCCGATCTCGAGATCATGGGATATCTGGGGATAATCTTTTATTACCTGATGATGCTCCTTTGGCCCGATACGCACGTGCTCCTTTGCTGTGCGCCGATCATACTCATAGCTTATTCGTTTTTATATGTATTTTCATTTCCGAAATACAGGGCAGACCAGATCATGATGAGTTTTTTCTGCGTGATGTATGCCCCGATGATGCTTTCGTTCATCTATCTTACGAGATCACTCGAATACGGACAGTATCTTGTCTGGATGATCTTCGTATGTTCCTGGGCCAGCGATACCTGCGCCTATTGTGTAGGAATGCTTTTCGGCAAGCACAGGCTCGCTCCCGTATTAAGCCCCAAAAAATCGATAGAAGGCGCGATCGGCGGGATAGCGGGTTCTGCGATAGTCGGATTCCTTATCTCGTATTTCTGGTATAAAAACAACATGGATGTTCCGGGGATAACCTGGATGACCGTGATAATCGCCGCACTCGGTTCCATGCTCTCGCAGGTCGGGGACCTTGCAGCATCCGCGATAAAAAGGAATTTCGAGATCAAGGATTACGGAAGGATCATTCCCGGACACGGCGGTATAATGGACAGGTTCGATTCGGTGATCTTTACCGCTCCGGTGATATACTTTTTGACACTCATAATGATCTATGGAAGATAGCATATGAAAAATATAGCGATACTCGGCTCTACGGGCTCCATCGGAACGCAGACGCTCGAGATAGTAAGAGATAACAGCGACCTTAAGGTTGTCGGGCTCTGTGCCGGACACAATACGGATATGCTCGAAAAGCAGGTAAGGGAATTCCTTCCGAAGATAGCCGTGATGGGAGATGAGGGCGCGGCAGCAGACCTTAAGGAAAGGATAAAAGACCTTCCGGTAAAAGTCCTTTCGGGAATGGAAGGAATGATCGAACTTGCCGAAATGAGCGAAAGCGACATGCTCCTTACCGCGATAGTCGGGATGATAGGCATAAGGCCCACGATAGCCGCGATAAAAGCGGGAAAAGACATCGCACTTGCTAACAAGGAGACGCTCGTCTGCGCGGGCCATATCATAATGCCGCTCGCAAAAGAGCATAACGTGGGGATATATCCGGTCGATTCCGAGCACAGCGCGATCTTCCAGTCTCTCCACGGCGAGGATCCCAGGCGCGTTACGAAGATCCTCCTTACCGCATCCGGCGGACCTTTCAGGGGAATGAGCAGGGAACAGCTCGTAGGTAAGACAAAGTACGATGCCTTAAAACACCCCAACTGGAACATGGGGCAGAAGATCACGATAGATTCGGCAACCCTTGTCAACAAAGGGCTCGAGGTAATGGAAGCCGGATGGCTCTTTAACGTTCCGCGCACAAAGGTCGAGGTAGTTATCCATCCGCAGAGCATCATCCATTCCATGGTCGAATACGAAGACGGCGGGATCATGGCGCAGCTCGGAATGCCCGATATGAAGCTTCCGATCCAGTATGCTATCTTTTTCCCTGACAGAAGACCTCTTGCGGGTAAAAAAGTAGACTTCTTTGAGCTTAAGAGCATAAGCTTCGAAAGACCCGACATCGAAACGTTCGAGGGCCTTAAGATGGCTTATGAAGCAATGGATAAAGGCGGCAGCATGCCGACGGTATTTAACGCCGCAAACGAAAAAGCGGTGGCGCTCTTTTTGCATGACAGGATCCATTTCCTTGATATCTACGACATCATAAGAGATGCGATGGATGCGCACACGCTTATAGATAACCCTTCCGTGGAGGAGATCCTCGATACGGAAAAGGCGGTATATGAAAGGATAGCCTCGGTAAGAGGAGACATTTGATCATTCGGAGTTTTTGATGGTAGTTTCGATTATTTTCTTTATCATAATATTCTGTGTCATCGTAGTCTCGCATGAGTTCGGACACTATATAATAGGCAAAAGAAACGGTATCCATGCCCAGGAGTTTTTTATAGGTGTCGGCCCCAAACTCTTTTCAAAAGAGATCGACGGAACGCTGTTTTCGGTTAGACTGCTCCCGTTCGGAGGCGCCTGCATTTTCGAAGGCATGGACGAGCTTGAGAACGGTTCCGAACCTTCTGAGCATTCTTTCCTCAACGCTTCCGTTTGGGCAAGGTTTGCGACCACGCTCGCAGGCCCTTTTTTCAATGTCATCCTGGCCTATATCATGGGAGTCATCCTGGCTTCGGTATGCGGCGTCGTGGTTCCCGAGATACAGACGGTCATCGAGGATTCGGCGGCAGAAGAAGCGGGACTCATGCCCGGTGACGTCATAGTAAAGATCAATTCAAAGCACATCCACCTTTCGGACGAAGTTTCGTTTTCTTCTTTTTATTCCGATGGTTCGCCCATGGACATAACGGTAAAAAGAGGGGATGAAAAGATAAAGTTCACTATCACACCCAAATACAGCGAAGAGGATAAAAGGTATTATATCGGGATAACGAATGGAAAATACGTTGAGTGTAAAGGCGCTCTTTCGTTAAAGTACGGTTTCTACAACGTCGAATACATCCTGCGTGCCACCGTTGAGAGTTTAAGGCTCCTTGTAAGGGGCAGGCTGTCAAAGGATGACCTCGCCGGTCCCGTCGGTATAGTCAAAGCGGTCGATGACAGCTACGACTACTATAAGCCATACGGAATGCTTGCGGTTGTCATGTCGATGGTTAACATAACAATGCTCTTATCCGCTAACCTCGCGGTCATGAATATCCTTCCGCTGCCTGCTCTTGACGGAGGAAGGCTGGTATTTTTGATCATCGAAGCCATAAGAAGGAAGCCGATCCCTCCCGAGAAGGAAGGTTATGTAAACCTCGCCGGAATGGCGTTTTTGCTTGTGGTTGTCATATTTGTCTTCATTAACGACATCACCAAGTTCTTCAGATAAGTCGATTTTTTGTGCATTTTCACCAAAATTTTTTTTGGTGAAATTGCCTATAGATTTCCAAACAGCTTTGAAATATACTTTCTAACACAAAGTACCGTCGTTCGGACGGTGCGTCATTCGTATCGCTTCGATACATTTTTTCAAAAAGAAACAAATACGTTTAAGGAGGGTTCATTGAGATTTTATGCAGGAGCCTACTGGGACGTCGGCGCAAGAGCGGTCAACGAGGATTCCGTTCTTTTGCAGATAGTGCGTTCCAAAAGGAAGAACGTGGCGCTCGGCCTCATCTCTGACGGGATAGGGGGCTTAAGCGAAGGCCATATCGCATCGGGCTATGTGGCCGAGGTGGTAAACGAAAGGTTTTATAACGAGATAGTCCCGCTCGTTAACAGATCGCGTGGCATGAAGTATTTGAAAAGGTGTTTCTTAAGGACTTTTTACGAGATCGCGGATGACCTTAAAAGGTACGGTACTGACAGGGACTTAAGGCTCGGGAGCACGGTGCTCTTGATCCTGATGATAGGAAGGAGATATATGCTTTTTAATCTCGGAGATTGCAGAGCTTATCTAATAAGGGGCGGGACATTAAGCGCGATGAACACGATCCATTCGCAAAAGAAAGGCTCGGTGAGCCGCTGTATCGGGAGTTTTCCTTTTATGAGCCCCGACATAACATGCGGAAAGATCAGAAGAAAGAGCGGGATACTGCTTGCTTCGGACGGCTTTTATTCTCTTATGGATAAGGATGCTTCGCTCATTTCGCCGGAGAAGCTGCAGGGCGATGAGGCCATAGAAAAAATGCTTATGGAAACGGGTGCGCTAATAAGAAAAAGAGGGCAGAAGGACAACGCATCGGCAATATATATCTGCTGTATTTAGGGGGATCATATGTATTTAGGGGGGATCATATGCATTTAGGGGGGTGATCACATGAAAGAAGGGATTCTGTTTGACAGATACGAGATCATAAAGGAGATAGGACACGGAGCGTTTTCAAAGGTCTATCTGGTTAGGGATAAGCATCTTGATAAGCTCATGGCGCTTAAGATGGTCAACGATCTTCCTGATGAGAATACCGAGCTTGAGACGCTTAAGGCACTTTCAAACGATGCTTTCCCGGTCCTTTACGATTACAGACAGGACGAGGGGCACTGTTATCTTTTCATGGAATATGTGGACGGGATGACGCTCCGGGAATACCTTGATAAGAACGGAAAGGCGGAAGTCAAAAAGACCATCGGGTGGATAAAGAAGATCGCGCAGATCCTCAGGTTTTTGCATAAACAGAAGCCTCCCGTCATATACAGGGACTTAAAGCCCGAAAACATCATGATAAGGCCGGACGGGAGCATCAAGCTCATTGATTTCGGAGGGATATTGCGAAGGAGCAGATCGCTTGATGAAAGCAAGGGTAACTATGCGACCAGGGGATACGGAGCTCCGGAGCTTTTCAGGACCAAAAAGCCCGAGCCTTCTTCGGACATTTTCAGTCTCGGTGCCGTGATGCATGAGATGCTTACGGGCGTTAATCCCAATAAACCGCCGGTAGCAAGGAAAAAGATAAGGGATATAGACAGATCGCTCCCCGAGGGGCTTGAGATCATAGTCGAAAAGTGTCTTAAAAAGGATCCGCAGGAGAGGTATCAGAGCATGGATGATCTTATAAAGGATATCGAAAATTACAGGAAACTCAAGACCGGAGCGGGCGTGTGGTTCGCACTGAAACTGACGCTGCTTTCGGGGCTTTATATAGCGCTGCTCATCAGTATTCTCTACCCTTTGGTGAACGGGATAAACAAAGAGGACATTCCGTTTCCATATCTTTACGCGCCGGGGGTTCTGCTCATCTTATCGCTGGTCATGAGATCGATCCTATTCGGGAACGGAAGGAAGAATGAGATAAAGGAGATCAAAAAAGACATCTTTCTCACGGAAAAAAGATACATGGGACTCCTCGGGGCCGTACTTTTCATGCTGGGTGCGTTAAGCTCTCTTATCATGGTAAGGTCGGGGGAAACCGGTGTGCTAAACTCGCTTGTTTTTGCGCGGCCGGGGAAGGCAGGCGCTTTGGCGGGAGCGCCCGAAAAGGACATGTGGGTTTCGCTTTGCGATGCAGATGAGAGGAATGTCCTTGTAAAAAAGGGGGGCGTGATGAAGATAACCGACAAGGTAAGGCTTGAGATCCAAAAGGAGGATGTTCCACCCGGTACGGTCTCCATACAGGTCATAGCTACCGGGGATGACGGGACCAGATATGTGTCGAAAAACTTTGATGTGGAAAAAACTCCTTAAAATATCTAGTGATATTTTACTATTGCCCCACAATATATGGTATGATATTTTGTACAGGCGGTAAAAATATGTACAGAGACAATACCAAGGTAATTAAGATAGGAAACAGGGTGATAGGAGGCGGAAATCCCATCCTCATACAGTCAATGACGAACACGAGGACAGAGGATCCCGATGCCACGATCGCGCAGATCTTAAAGCTTGAAGAAGCAGGATGCGAGATCATAAGATGCACGGTTCCGACGATCGAAGCCGCAAATGCCATCCCGAAGATAAAAGAAAAAATACATATCCCGTTGGTCGCAGATATCCATTTTGATTATAAGATGGCGATCGCAGCGATCGAAAACGGAGCCGATAAGATAAGGATAAACCCCGGAAACATCGGCGGAGAAGAGAACCTTAAGAAGGTTGTATCAGTTGCCAAAAAAGCCGGGATACCGATAAGAGTCGGAGTTAACTCAGGCTCTCTTGAAAAGGAACTGGTCGAAAAATACGGCGGCGTGACCGCTGAAGGGATAGTCGAGAGCGCACTCGATAAGGTCGGCATGATAGAAAAGTGCGATTATGACAACATTGTCATTTCCATAAAATCATCCGATGTTCTGATGTGCCTTAAAGCGCATGAGATCCTTGCCGACAGGACCCATTATCCTCTTCATGTGGGCATAACCGAAGCCGGCACGATCTTCAGCGGTAACATCAAATCAGCCCTCGGTCTTGGACTCATCCTCGATCGCGGTATAGGCGATACGATAAGGGTTTCCCTTACAGGCGACCCCGTTGCCGAAGTAAGGAGCGCGAAGGTCATCTTAAGAACGCTTGGACTTAGAAAGGGCGGAATAGAAGTCGTTTCCTGTCCCACCTGCGGAAGGACCAGGATCGATATGATCTCTCTTGCCGACAAGGTCGAGGAGATGGTGCAGGGCTACGACCTTGACATCAAGGTGGCCGTAATGGGATGCGCGGTGAACGGTCCCGGAGAGGCTAAGGAAGCCGATATCGGCATAGCGGGAGGAGTCGGAGAAGGACTTCTCATAAAGAAAGGACAGATCATAAAAAAAGTTCCCGAAGACGAGCTCCTTTCTACGCTGAAATATGAACTGGACAATTGGAATGATCGGGTCTGATCAGATAAATGGATAAATTATTCCCGGACGTGTTCAGGACACTCAACCTGGACAAACGTAATCTCGAAATGTTTGAAAAAGTTATCGTCGACAGAGTCTGTGCCACAAAAAGCAGAGACTTTGTTCGTGTTTATATAACTTCTGACCATATAATCCCCAAAGCATCTATATATAAAGTCGAAAAGCTCCTTAGGAAATCTCTTTTCGTAAAAGGCGCGGGAAAGGTAAAGATCTATGAAAAGTTCATCCTTTCGGACCTTTATACCCCGCAGCTCCTTTTCGAAGAATACAGGGATTCTATGATGCTCGAGATCGGCAATTACAGCGCGATCGACAAGGCTTTGTTTGAGAACGCCGAGATAGAATTCACCGACCCGTATCACATGCATCTTACGGTAGAGGATTCGGGATTCTTATCTTCCAAAAAGGACGAACTCGAGAGAGTCTTAAGGAAGATCTTTGAAGACCGCTGCCATCTTGAGGTGGAGATAGACTTTACATTTGTTAAGCCCGAGAAAGCCGACAAACCCGTTGAAAAATATGAATTCCAGCCCGCGCCCGAGGGCTTTGTAAGACATGAAAGAGACGAAGAGGGTGAGGGTGAGAGCGGTTCTGAGGATTTGAACAATGGCGAGGACGGGATCGGAACTGAGGACGGAACTGCATCCGGGGACCGAAAAATTGATGAGACCGAAGACGAAACTGCGACGCATACCGGTCAAAGATCGGAAGGCACCGGCTCCGGAAAAGGAAAGCTCGGCCTCAAGAGCCGCTTTAAGGATAAGAAGAAACAGGAACCCGCTGAAAACAGGAAGTTCAAGACAAACCCCGACGTATTGTACGGCAGGGATTTTGAAGATGAGGAAGTCACGTATCTTAATACCATCCTGAAAGATACCCAGGGTGATATCATCATACACGGTCAGATCGTTACCGCGGAAGATCCGAGGGCATTAAAGGACAATCAGAGAACGATGCTCATTTACAGTGTTTCGGACTTTACGGATACGATAAAGTTCAAGCTTTTTGTACCGAATGAAGATGTGCCCGCTCTCGTGGAAAGGTTTAAGCCAAAGAGCTTTGTAAAGATAAAAGCACCGATCGCCTTTGATAAATATGATGATGAACTTTGCATAGGAAGGATCTGGGGTATCAAGAAGGGTGAAGACTTCAGGGTATTCAGGAAAGACGATTCGGGTGAAAAAAGGGTCGAGCTTCACTGCCACACAAAGATGTCTGACAGTGACGGCGTGAGCGAAGCTTCCGATATAGTTAAGACCGCATACAGATGGGGGCACCCCGCGATCGCCATAACGGATCACGGCGTAGTTCATGCTTTCCCCGATGCTTATCATGTCTGGTGCGACCTTTGGAAAGCCGAAAAGGAAAAGCTTGAAAGTGAAGGCAAGACCCCCGAAAAGCAGGACTTTTTTAAGGTAATATACGGCTGCGAGGGTTATCTTGTCGATGATCTTGAGGAGACCGTGGTAAACGAAAACGGTCAGGACTTTACGGGAAAGTTCGTGGTATTCGATATCGAGACCACGGGTATCTCGGCTGAAAAAAGAAAGATCATAGAGATAGGTGCGGTCAAGATCGAAAACGGTGAGATCACAGACAGGTTTTCGACTTTCGTAAATCCCGAGACCCCCATTCCGTACAGGATAATACAGCTTACGTCAATAACCGACGACATGGTAAGGAACGCCCCGCTCATAGACGAGGTGCTTCCGAAGTTTGTGGAATTCTGCGAAGGATCGATCCTCGTGGCACACAACGCCAAGTTCGATACGGGCTTCATCAATGCAAACTGCAAAAAACTGAACATAGATTTTAAATACACATCGGTGGATACTGTCGGAATGGCACGTATCCTTTTCCCCGATTCCAAGAATCATAAGCTTGATACGATCTGTAAGAAACTCAATGTTGTCCTTGCAAATCACCACAGGGCGGTAGACGATGCCGAAGCGACGGCCCACATGTTCCTTAAGATGGCGAATATCTTAAAGGAAAAGGGGATAGATACCTTAAAGAAGCTTAATGAAAAATGCTCGCTTAACCCCGATATCATAAAACAGCTTCATCCCTTCCATATAATCATTCTCGTTAAGAACAACACGGGAAGGGAGAACCTTTACCATCTGGTTTCTTCTTCCTTTATCGATTACTTCAAAGGAAGACCGCTGATCCCGAAGAGCCTTCTTGCCGGGCACAGGGAGGGACTTATCCTGGGGACGGCCTGTGAGCAGGGAGAACTTTACCAGGCGATCATCGGAGAAGCGGGAGACGACAGGATATCAAATATCGTCGACTTTTACGATTTCCTTGAGATCCAGCCTCTCGGAAACAATAATTTCATGATCAACGAGGATAAGATCGAGACCGTAAACAGCAGGGAAGATCTCATATACATAAATAAGATGATCGTCAAGCTCGGTGAGGATTCGTTTAAGCCCGTTGTCGGTACATGCGATGTTCATTTTCTTAATCCCGAAGATGAGATATACAGAAGGATAATCATGGCCGGGAAAGGATTTAAGGATGCCGATGACCAGGCTCCCTTATACCTTCGGACTACTGAGGAGATGCTCGCGGAATTCGATTATCTCGGAAGCCGTAAAGCCAGGGAAGTCGTGATTACGAACCCGGGTAAGATAGCGGATATGATCGATGTCATAAGCCCCGTAAGGCCCGATAAATGCCCTCCGGTCATTCCGGACTCTGATGAGATGCTTCGCCGGATCTGCTATGACAGGGCTCACGAACTTTACGGCGATGAGCTGCCGGAAATAGTCGAATCAAGGCTTAAAAAAGAACTCGATTCCATTATCGGAAACGGTTATGCGGTCATGTATATCATCGCACAGAAGCTCGTGTGGAAGTCGGTCGAGGACGGATATCTGGTAGGTTCAAGAGGATCGGTAGGATCGTCTCTTGCTGCGTTCATGGCAGGGATAACCGAGGTCAATTCGCTTGCCGCACACTACAGATGTCCCAAATGTAAGTACGTCGACTTTGATTCGGACGTGGTAAAGGCCAACGTCGGTAACGCCGGATGCGACCTTCCCGACGCCGTTTGCCCTGTGTGCGGAGAACCGCTTGTCAAAGACGGTTTTGATATCCCGTTCGAGACCTTCCTCGGATTTGAGGGAGACAAGGAACCCGATATCGATCTTAACTTTTCTTCCGAATATCAGTCCAAGGCACATAAATATACCGAAGTCATCTTCGGTGCGGGACAGACTTTCAGAGCAGGGACCGTAACGGGTCTTGCCGATAAGACCGCTTACGGATATGCATTCAAGTATTTTAAGGAACATGAGATAGATAAAAGGAGCTGTGAAGTCGAACGTGTGGCTCAAGGCTGTATGGGTGTCAGGCAGGGAACCGGCCAGCACCCGGGAGGCATCATAGTGCTTCCGACCGGAGAGGATATCAATTCATTCACCCCGATCCAGCATCCGCCCAAGGATGATACGATCATAACGACCCATTTTGATTACCACTCGATAGACCATAACCTTTTGAAACTTGATATACTCGGACACGATGATCCCACGATGATAAGGATGCTTCAGGACCTTACAGGAGTGGAGCCCACAGGGATCCCGCTTGATGACAAAAAAGTCATGAGCCTTTTCCAGAACACCGATGCACTCGGGATCACACCCGATGACATAGGCGGTGTTAAAACCGGATCGCTCGGTCTTCCCGAATTCGGAACGACCTTTGTCATTGACATGCTCCTGGTGACCAAACCTCAGACACTTTCGGACCTTATAAGGATCTCGGGACTCGGCCACGGTACCGGAGTCTGGCAGGATAATGCCCAGACCATCATAGAAGAGGGCAAGGCGGACCTTGCTCACTGTATATGCTGTCGTGACGACATCATGATCTACCTTATAAGCAAAGGCATAGATCCTGCCAAGGCCTTCAAGATAATGGAGGCTGTTAGAAAGGGAAACGTTGCAAAGAAAAAGTGCGGGGACTGGGATGACTGGAAACAGGATATGATCGATCATGATGTGCCCGACTGGTACATCTGGTCCTGTGAAAAGATCCAGTACATGTTCCCCAAGGCTCATGCTGCGGCATA
Source organism: Lachnospiraceae bacterium (assembly GCA_024682115.1). GTDB lineage: Bacteria > Bacillota > Clostridia > Lachnospirales > Lachnospiraceae > JAILLW01. Next base: position 5,500 of record JAIKZO010000039.1, on the reverse strand, counting down.
CGTTATGATGGGATGGAGAGTCGGATATTTTAAGATCAACTATCCGCTCGCTTATTATACTGCTTTCTTTTCAATAAGGGCCAAAGGCTTTGACTATGAAAAGATGTGTTTCGGAAGCGAAATCGTAAAAGGAAACATCGCAGCACTTTCCGGCATGCAAAAGCTATCCGCAACGGATAAAGCACTTCTTCGCGACCTTAACCTGGTGCGTGAGATGTATGCCAGAGGCATTGAGTTCATGCCGATAGATGTTTACCGTGCGGATGCAAGGCATTTCAAGATCATAGACGGCAAGATAATGCCTTCATTCATGGCTATTGCCGGTGTCGCCGAGGCGGCAGCAGACAGCATCTACGAAGCGGCGAAGATGGGCAGGTTCACCTCACGGGATGACTTCAGGGAAAGGACCAAAGTGTCCAACACCATAGTCGAAACCCTGGTAAGATTCGGCATTCTTTCGGATATTCCGGAGTCGAACCAGATATCGTTGTTTGATATTATGTAAACCATTCTCGACATGAATGATTTGTCGAGTTATGTAAACCTAGAATACCGCACTATCCTTCAGGATAAAAAACGCTTGCATTAAAACGTTCTTTATAATAAAATAATCAAGTGCCGTTGCGGTATATGGCTGATTGGTCAAGCGGTTAAGACGCCGCCCTCTCACGGCGGAAACAGGGGTTCGATTCCCCTATCAGCTGCTCAAATCACTAAAAAGGACGTTATCCAACGTCCTTTTTTTCAGTCACAGGGACGGTTCTTTTGACTTGTTTTTCTTGGCTCATCCCTTTTTATCAGTCAATGATACGTGATGAGTTTATATTCAGTATAAACGGTTAAGCAAATCGGAGTTTGTTGAACCAGACAATGATGTCTAATCGATGGGATGCGGAATTTTCTCGCTTTGTGTCGTGTCCAAATGATTAGACTGGCGTTAAACTGACTGCGAAAGGAGGAAAACCCGGTGGATCAGATTAAGATCGGCGCGTTCCTGAAAACACTCAGGAAGGAAAAGAATTTGACACAGGAGCAAGCAGCGGAACAGTTGGGCGTTTCCAACCGAACGGTGTCCCGTTGGGAGACCGGAACGAATATGCCTGACATCAGTCTGCTGGTGGAGATTGCCGAACTTTATGGCGTCAGCATTCCGGAATTGATTGATGGAGAAAGGAAAAGCGAGAATATGAATGAAGAAGTTAAAGAAGTCGTTAGTAAGATGTCCGATTATGCAGAAACGGAAAAGACGACTATCCTGAAGAATGTCAGGACAGAGAGCCTGCTGGGTGTTTGTGCATTGGCTGTGGTAATGCTGCTTGAGCTCTTTGGTATCCGTTCCTACAGCCAGCTGACTGAAATGGTTTTTCTATACTGCCAGGTGTTTGTATATGTATCGGTGGTGATGGTTTTCTTCCATGCTTCAGGTTTGCTGTATAAATTCAAGCGTGGAGACAGAGAAAGCAGCTTGCCGAAGCCATTCCTGTTACTGATTGCATTGGCCGCTGCTGCGGCAGTTGCCTTTGGAATCTGGTTTCTGGTTTCATTGATAGGCGGACAAATCCCCGGGAGGTAAATGTTTATGTATAAGATCTGCAAAGACTGCGGGGAAAAATGTGATCTGTCGGAAAAGAAATGTCCTGTGTGCGGGGGAAAACTGAAAAAGCAATTCACGGAAGAGGAATTAAAGGAAATCCAAAAGCAGAATGACGATATGACTGTAATCAATACCTTGCTGATGTAGATTCGGTTTAGCGGGGTATGAAGAAATGAGGGCAAAGAAAAAGAGAGACTTTCTGTTTATCATCATATTGCTTATACTCGCAGCGGTTGTTATGGCTGTGTTTCAGTTTACCCAGTTCGGCTATCTGACGACTGTTCCGTACCAATCTGCATTTACGGAAATCGCTTCTCACGTTTATATCAACAGAGATTATGCAGGAGACCAGCAAGAGCTTCTTGAAATGATCGAACAGGCTAAGGATCGTGTCAGGACTTTTTTCGGGGACGTGCGCTTTCAGGATGAGACGATCTTCATCATCTGTGATGATGAGAAGCTGACGCGGAAGCTTGGCGAAGATCACGGCACGGTCATCTTTTATTTCCCTTCCGAAACGCACTATATCTGTATTTCAGACGAGTATCTGGAGCTCGACATTCTTGCACACGAAATCACTCATGCAGAGCTGCACACGCGCCTTTCCGCCGAAGCTCAAAAGGCAATTCCGACTTGGTTCGACGAAGGGATTGCCCTGCAGAATGACTATCGGGAGAAATACAGCGAAGCGCAATGGACCCAGCAGACCGACAACGGTAAAAATGCGGTTGCCCTTGAGGATATGGACACTCCGGCAGAGTTTTATGCGGGGGAAGCGAAGGACAGGCGTTTCCGTTATCTGAATGCGAAGCATGAACTCGATTTATGGATGACAATACACGGACAGTACGGTTTATTGGAACTGTTTGATAAACTAAATGATGGAGCTGATTTCATCACTGCGTATGACAGTTAGATTCCGGTTTGTTGTTTATAAAATGTTAAAAGGGATTATAAAAAAGGAGGTAGCCTTTTGTAAACGATTGTTCGTGTCCCCATTTTTGTCCCCAAGAGATATCATCTAATGGCTTATAGGGCGAATGTAGAATGGTATGAGAACAAGTAAACAAGAGTAACAAAATGTCCGTGTCCCCAATTTGTCCCCATGTAGAAAAAATGTAGCTGTCGAAAAATCGATCATAAAATGCTTTGATGCGAAAAACCCTGGAACGTCGATGAATACTGGAGTAGACGGTTGTAGGAAAAAGTAAAAGTCCCCATCGTGTCCCCGAAATGCCTGCAAACCCGCATGAATACTGAAGAGTCTGTCTGGCTACGGACCAGAAGGTCGTGGGTTCGAATCCTGTCGCACGCAGTGATTTGGAAAGGCGTAAACCTAAGGGTTTACGCCTTTCTTGCATTTCTGCAAGGAGGGCATGTCCATAGACTCGCGAGCGGGGGAAGTCTTTCCCCGACATAAAGGGCATCTGCGAGTATGTTATAATGATTACTGATTCGCGATTAAAATTGAGGGGTAAGGATTCCAAATGAAAAGACTGTCTATCTGCTTTATCGTTCTGGCTGTTTTGCTGTCAGATATCATGTGTGCAGTTGTCGCCTATAGCTATTGCGACATGCAATGGGGCATTCAATATGCAGGATACAGTGTTCCCGCATGGATAGCACTCCTCCTTGGAATTCCGTTCCTCATCGGCATAGCTGTATGTATTGCTTTATCCATCTTCTTCAAAAAGAAATATCAGTGAGGTTCCGGAATACATGGGAAGGATGCATCTCACAATTGTATTGGTACTGTTGCTTATCGCTTTGCTGACCGGTTGTGGCACAAAGAAGAGGCCTGAGGTTATGTCTTTGTTTGGCGGTGGAAAGACAGTCGGAAAGGATATCCGGATAGAGGATATCACAGACTTTTACTACACCGAAGAAAATATCAATTATGACGCGTACTGGGAAGTTGTATTATGAAAAAACACGTTGTTGTACAATCATACGATAAAACATGGGCAGATGATTTTGTAGCAATCAGGGACGAATTGAATACTGTGCTTAAGGATCTTGTGCTACGGATAGAACATGTCGGAAGTACATCGGTGGAAGGTCTCTCAGCGAAACCTATCATTGATATTGATGTTGTAATTCGGGATAAGGAAGATTTGCCAACAGTAATATCAGCTCTTCACAAGATAGGCTATTCACATGAAGGAGATCAAGGAATTCCAGGGCGAGAAGCGTTTAAGTATGAGGGAAAGGAACATCTTAGGAAACATCATCTCTATGTATGCGCATTGGATGCAGAAGAACTGAGAAGACACATAGCTTTTCGTGACTATCTCCGTAATAATCCTGAAGCTGTTGCTGAGTATAGCAGGATTAAGGAGGAGGGGGCAAAACTATACCCCTGGGATATTGATAAATATATCGAGCATAAATCTCCGTTTATCGAAAGCGTATATAAGCATATTGGGTTGTTATAATTCAATAAATACGGATTTGATCGGGGGACCGTAAAGAAACCTTTTTTGACCCCTATTTCCGCAAAAGTGTAGTTTACACGCAAAAACTCACCCCGAAAAGTGCAACATATTCATTGAAACTCACCCCGAAAAGTGTATAATTCATATTGGAGGGATAAGAAATGTTTAGGCGAAAAATAACTTCTGAGATAGTGAAATGGAAGAATAGCACAGGAAAAAAGAAGGCACTCGTTATAAAGGGCATGCGCCAGATTGGAAAAACTTTTATTGTTCGTGCCTTTGCCGATGAAAACTATGAAAACGTTGTTTATATCAACTTCAAAGACAATGAATCTGCAAAGAAGATTTTTGACGGTGATTTTGTTGTTGACAGAATAACTCTTGATATTTCAGCATTAATGATGGGTGTACATTTTGTCCCCGGAAAAACTGTAATCATTTTCGATGAGGTTCAGGAATGCGCTAATGCCAGAGCAAGCATCAAGGCGTTTATGCTGGATGGACGCTATGACATTATTTGTACTGGCTCGCTTTTGGGAATAAAGGGATATAACCGCAAGAAAAATCGAGGGATTCCTACCGGTTTTGAGCATATTATTCATATGAAACCGATGGATTTTGAGGAATTTCTTTGGGCGAAAGGGATTAGTGAAGCGGTCTTAGACGAGGTCAAAGCTTGCTTCAATGAGCGAAGAGCTGTATCTGAAACAATTCATTCTTCGATGCTTCGGTATTTCAATGAATATATTTGTGTGGGTGGAATGCCTTATGTAGTCGATAGGTTTCTTTCAACAAATGATATGAATGTGGTTAGAGAAGAACAGCGAGACATCCTTGAGGAATTTAAGGATGATTTTGGTAAACATTTGGACGAGAACGAGAATGAGGAGACCGACCTTGTACTTTTGGGAAGAATAAACAGGGTATTTGATTCTATTCCCGCACAGCTTGCAAAAGAAAACAAGAAATTTGTATACTCCATGCTGGAGAAAAAAGGAAGGTCTGAGAACTACCAGTCTGCTATACAATGGCTATGTGACGCCGGAATAGTGAGCCTTTGTTATAACCTTTCGAATCTAAGCATTCCTTTTGAGGGTAATAAAATAGATAATATTTTTAAAGTCTATATGCAAGACAGTGGATTATTTGTGGCAATGCTGGAAGAAGGCTCCGCAGGCAAAATCTTAAGTGGTGATTTAGGCATGTACAAAGGAGCAATTTACGAAAACATAGTAGCTGATGCTTTCTCTAAAAACGACAGACCGCTGTATTATTACCATAAGGAGGGCGGTCTTGAGATAGACTTTATTACATCTGTGGATTTAGAGGTGTCGCTTGTAGAGGTAAAGGCTCAAACCGGTAATGCTAAATCAGCTAAGACTATTCTAAAGAATAAAGATCAATACGGAGTAAGTAAATGTATAAAACTAAGCGCCAACAATGTAGGTGAGGAGGGAGAAAAGCTTACATT
>JAIKZO010000013.1 GCA_024682115.1 Lachnospiraceae bacterium | reverse complement strand
GGTCTCCTCCTTATCCATCTGTGAATAGTATATTTCCTTATACGCCTCGCAGCTTTCAATAAGCTCATCATGTGTTCCGGTCGCGACGATCTTTCCTTCATCCATGACGACGATCATATCAAGATCCTTTACCGAACTGATTCTCTGGGCGATCACGATCTTAGTAGTGTCCGCAAGGTTATCCGCAAGGTATTCCCTAATCTTTGCTTCGGTAGCGGTATCCACCGCCGAAGTCGAATCATCTAGTATAAGTATCTTAGGTTTCTTAAGAAGTGCCCTGGCTATACAGAGCCTCTGCTTCTGACCTCCCGATACGTTGTTTCCGCTGTGTTCGAGTTCATAATCGTAGCCGTTCTCTTTTTCACTGATAAAGCTTTCGGCCATCGCATATACAGCCGCTTCCTTCATGCTTTCTTCGGAAGCCTCTTCGTCACCCCACAGAAGGTTTTCCCTGATGCTTCCCGAAAAGAGGACGTTTTTCTGAAGGACCATTCCGATACCGTCCCTTAAGTTCTTCAGCGAATAATCCCTTACGTCGACCCCGTCGACCTTTATGCTGCCTTCGTCCGTGTCGTAAAGCCTCGGGATCATCGAAACGAGCGTAGTCTTACCGCTTCCGGTCGATCCTATGATACCTACATCGGTCCCCGCAGGTATCTTAAGGGAAATGTTATTTAAGACCGCTTCCTCGGAGTTCTTGTAATATCTGAAGGTAACGTTTTCAAACTCTATAAGTCCTTCGGTTACTTTTTTATCCCTGCACGAGGCATTATCATCGTTTATATCCACTTCGGTATCAAGGACTTCCCTTATCCTGTCAAGGGATGCGATAGCTCTGGAAGACTGAAGGAATATGAATGAGACCATCATGAGAGACGAGAGGATCTGAATGATATATGTGATGAAAGCCGTAAGATCTCCGACCGGCATTTTTCCTGCCATGATCTGCTTTCCGCCGAACCATACGACCGCCAGTGTGGTCGAATTGACCATGATCGCCATAAGAGGCATCATCAGTATCATGATCCTCAAGGCTCTCAATGTATTTTCCTTAAGATCGTTGTTCGATTCCTCGAACCTCTTTTCCTCATGCTCTTCCCTTACAAAGGATTTGATGACCCTGATGGATGTAAGGACTTCCTGGACGTTGGTGTTCAGCTTATCAAGCTTATCCTGCATCGCTTTGAACCTCGGGAATGAAGTCCGAAGGACCACGATGATGAGGATCGAAAGTATCGGGAGCACGACCAGAAGGACCATCGCCAGCTGCGCGTTCATGACTATGGCCATTATGAGCGCTCCGATGAGCATTCCGGGAGCCCTGAGCATCATCCTGAGCATCATGTTTATGAGGTTCTGCACCTGTGTTACGTCATTCGTGAGCCTTGTGATGAGAGAACCGGTACTGAACCTGTCCAGATCGGCAAAGGACATGGTCTGTATCTTATCGAAGGTATCCTTTCTCATATCCGAAGAAAATCCGACGCAGGCTTTGGCACCGAAATATGCGCCTCCGACACCTCCTATCAGCATGAAGACCGCTGTAAGGACCATAAGGCCGCCCTGCCTGAATATATAACCGTAATTTCTCTCAGCCACGCCGATATCTATTATGCCCGCCATCAGCTTTGGCATGATTATCTCGCCAAGTACCTCTACTATCATAAGGAGAGGTCCGAATATGAAATACGGAAGATATGGCATTATATACTTTTTATACTTTTTCATAGATTATCTCTCACACTTGAGGAAATACACCCCGTATCCTTTTAATACGGCGCCTCCTCCGAAATCAAAATCTTCTCCGCTTATGAGATCGGTCGCCATTCCGCAGCCGAAATCCGCATGAGCCGTATACTCGTTCTCATCGGCATTTATCGCCACCAGAACACGCTCGCCTTCAAATGCCCTTTCGAAAATACACTGTTTATTGGTAAGGACAACCGTCCTGATCCCGCCGTAGTTGAGGGCCTTGCTTGAGAGCTTAGCGGCAGCCATCCTGCTTATAGCCTCCGAGATCTCATTAAACTCCGGCTTATCGAAAGAAACCCTGAGCGCCGGATCGCCCTGGGACTTATCGCCCTTCGCGCCCCATTCGGAACCGTAGTAAACGCAGGGGATACCCGGCATTCCGAATACCATTCCGTATACCGGTATTATATGGGAGGGATTGGTAAGAATGCTCGCGATCCTCGTAACATCATGGTTGTCGCAGAATGAGAGCAGATGTGAGCCCCTTGCGACCGTCCAGTCCTCCGGTCCGAAGAGCCGCAACAGCGAATGTACTATCTCGAACATGTTGTTACTGTTAAAGGCCGAATAAATTCCCTTGTAACACTGATAGTTCGTAAGCGAATGGATATTCATCTCTCCGAGCATCCTTCCGTATTCTCCGTGAAGGACCTCGCCGAGAAGGAAGAAATCTTCTTTCTTACTGTCGGTAAAGCCCCTTAATCTGTTAAGGAAGCCTCTGTCAAGGCAATAAGCCACATCAAGCCTTATCCCGTCTATATCGAATTCGTTTATCCAGCCTTCAACCGCACCGAATATGTGATTAACGACATCATCGTTATGAAGGTTTAATTTAACGAGGTCATAGTTGCCTTCCCAGCCTTCATACCATAATCCGTCGTTGTAATTTGAATTGCCGCCGAAATCTATCCTGGCAAACCATGATACATAGGGGGAGTTCTCTCGTTTTTCGAGAACGTCCTTAAAAGCCCAGAAGCCTCTGCCCACGTGGTTGAACACACCGTCGAGGACGATCTTTATCCCTTCTTTATGGAGGGCATCGCAGACTTTCTTGAAATCTTCATTTGTTCCCAGTCTTGTATCTATCTTCGTATAATCCCTGGTATTATATCCGTGGGTATCGGACTCAAATACTGGCGAAAAATAGATGGCATTTATGTTCATCTTCTTTAAATGAGGTATCCAGTCGATGACCTTGAGTATCCTGTGCTCCAAAACACCGTCGTTTTCAAAAGGAGCTCCGCAGAATCCCAACGGATATATCTGATAAAACACGCTTTCATATGCCCACATATCATTTCCTCGCTTTCAGATCAAAAATATCGTCAAACCGGGTAATATTATACCAAAAAACGCCCGATCTAACAATATTATTACTATATATAGGCCCCTTTTTACCGAAAAGATGCCAAAACCTCAACATGTTGATTTTTGACCGGTTGAGTCAGTATGCTTCGCCTTCTTTGGTCAACTTATCCACATAGATTTTTGACCTTTTGGGTTAGTTTTTTGTATACATTCATTCCTCTTTCATGTTTTTTCAGGGGATAGAAGAAGATTTTGGCCCGATTTTACGGGAAATATCCTCATTTTCCACAAAGTTATCCACAAATGACACCCTTGTCATATGTTCAAAATATGATGTCATAATGAAATTTTCTTCCAGAATTT
>JAIKZO010000009.1 GCA_024682115.1 Lachnospiraceae bacterium | reverse complement strand
TACGAACATATCAAAAAGAAAGAGCGCCATGCCGACCATGTATACATCGGATATCTGACCTGCATTAAAAAGATACGCACATAATGCAAGCACCAGCGCCGTGCCTATTCCAAACGTAAGATAAAGCGCTCTTGCCCAGGGGCTGTATGCCATTTCAAAACCAATGCTCTCTCTGCAGCTTTTTTCGAATTCATCCGTGAGCCTTTTTGACTTTTCTCCGAGCATGTTGTAGGACTTGATGATCCCAATCCCTTCGGCAAAATCAAGTACTTCTTCCGTCAGCGATTCGCTGCCTTCCTGCTTGATAACGGAATGTTTCATCGTAGTATTCAGCATCAGGTTTCCGACGACTATAAACGCAGCAACTATAAGAGCAGATAACAGACCGAGTCTTATATCCATTACGAACATCATTACGGTCATGATCCCCTGAGAGATCATAAAAGTGACCAGTTCCGACAACACGCCCATACAGTTTTCTTCGATAAAAACCATATCCGTGGCGAGAACCGAGCTTATCTTTCCGATGTTTCCTTCGGTAAAATATCCCATAGGAAGCTTTCTCAAATGGTCACCGAGCCTTAAGCGCATATCGGCAAACACCATATACCCGGCTGCGGATTGAAGCACATTGGTCACATGCTCAAAGATTGCCTGAAGTATAATGCTTGCCAGAACGGCTATCCCCAGATAAACACACTTTTTCTTATCCATCTGTCCCTGCATGAAAAAACTTATGCAAAGGAAACAAAGGATCATAGGTGCTTTCATCATGATCCCTTTAAGAAAGGCGGTTATATACGAGGCACGGATCCTTGCTTTGTACTTTCCCGTATTGTTTATTAGTCTGTGCAATATCTTTAACATGATCTATGCCTCCCTTACTTTCCATGTGCTGGCCGAAACGGAAGCATCCCAAAGCTTCTTGTATTCCGGACATTCATCTACAAGTTGTTCATGTTTACCCGCTGCAATACAGTTACCTTCTTTCATCACGCAGATCTTGTCGGCATTTTTGATGGTAGAAAGCCTGTGGGCTATCACAAGTACCGTCTTATCCTTTACTATCTCATCGAGTGCGGCATTCATCTTTTCTTCATTCTCCGGATCCATAAATGCCGTTGCTTCATCAAGAACTATGATCGATGCATTCTTAAGTATCGCCCTTGCCAGTGATATTCTCTGGCGTTCACCGCCCGAGAGCTGTTTACCGCCGTCACCCGCCTGAGTGTTGATCCCGTCAGGGAATCTTTCAAGGAACTCATTGCACTGTGCTCTCCTTGCCGCATCAAGCACTTCCTCTTTCGTGGCACCGGGTTTGCCGATAAGGATGTTATCGTAAAGTGTTGTGTTAAACAGGAACTGTTCCTGAGAAACAAATGCAACCTGATCGTTCAGCGCTTCGAGTGACATGTCTGTTATATCCTGTCCGCCTATTGCTATGTTTCCCGAATCAATGTCGTAATAATGTACCAAAAGCTTCGCGAGCGTTGATTTTCCGCTACCGGACTCGCCTACCAGCGCTGTAGTGGTTCCCTGTTTCAGTGAAAGGTTTACGCCGTGAAGAACCTCTGTATCCTCATATCCGAAGTGAACATCTTTAAATTCAACATCAAGATTATTTCCTTTAAATCCTGATGTGCCTTCCTTAAGAGGCGGATGCTCCATCAGCTTTTCAAGTTCGTCGATCTTATAATTCAGTGCCGGGATTTTCCCAGCAAAATTAAGAGCCTTTAGCACAGAGGGTCCAACCGCGAAAGACATGCAAAAAACAAGCACCATCTTATCAAGTGCGATCGTGCCTCCAAGCACCATCATGGAACCGAAAGGCAGCATCAAAAGTACGAGACAGGGCAGGATGCTTGAGTAAATAGCCATCCACGGCCAGCAGACTTTATACCAGTCGATCGTAAAATCTCGATAACTCTTTACCATATCCCCGAAGCGCTTATAGGATTCTCCGTCTTTGTTGAAGACCTTAACCACTTCCATTCCGTTGACATATTCGATGATCATGTTGTTCATCTTTGCAGCAGATTCATAATAAGCATTCATCTGCGCAAATCCGGCTTTCATCATCATGCCCATGGCAAACATTCCGATCACGATCGGAACAAGGGATAAAAGCCCCAATCTCCAGTTAAATACGAACATCAGAACTATGATTATGAGCGGGATCGCGATATTTGCGATTCCCTCAGGTATCGCATGTGCCAGAAGAAGTTCCACCTGATCAATATCATCCGTAAAAACTTTCTTGATACGTCCCGTTCCGAGCTCGTTTATATTCCCAAGAGGCTGTTTCTCAAGTTTGCCCTGCAGGGAAACTCGGAGATTTTTAAGCGTGTTGTATGCACTTATATGCGAAAACTCCAGTCCCTTCACATAAGTGATAGAAAAGACTATCTCTGCAACAGCGATCGCTACAACCCTGACCAGGATAAAAGAAGCTTCGATATGCTCTCCTCTTGTAAGAGGTGCGATTATCTGATACAGGAAAAAATAAGGTAATACGTTTGCGATGATACCAACAGACATCATGATCACTGCCCACACGGTATACTTTTTGTATTCTCCTATATATGGAGATACTTTCTTAAACATTTTGTTCCCTCCGTCGTATGTTTTTTCGGTTAGGCTATGCTAACCGTTCTTTATATTTTTAGCCGTCTAATGACGGCTTAAAACTGTTATTTCATGGAAAAAGCTCTGGTCCAGTCAAAGAATCTGCACATTACGTTACAGTGTTCTTCTATCTGTTTCCATGTCATCTTATGTACGAACGGCTCATAAATCGCTGTCCAGAAGGATGTACATAATACATGCATTTCTGTTTTGGAAATATCTTCATGAGCCAGTCCGCGCTTTCTTGCCTCCAGATAATACTGCATATATGCATCTGTCATACGAAGTGCAAATTCGTGTCCGTAATTTTCATATTTAGTCCCTGCGGATCTTTCAAGAAGAAGGATAAAATCACCGCGTATACCCCAAAGCATCTTAAAGAGGTCAAGCATGAATCTTTTATCCATGACCCACGTGTTTTTGACCTCTTCATCCGTCATATCCGAAAATTCCTGTTTGGTACGTACCGACACAAACCCGTCAAGCATATCAACAGTATCCTGAACCACCGCACAGAACAGTTCCTCTTTTCCCTTATACCGTTTATATACTGCCCCGGTCGTTATGCCGGCATTATCACAGATAGTTTTAAGGTCTGCTTTTATGAATCCGTGTTCCATGAATTCGTCGCGGGCGCTTTTTAATAATCTGGGATCTATACTTGTGTCACGTACAGACATATTTTCTCCAACAAAAAACTATTATCGATAATCCGATTACCGATAATAGTTTTATCACTTTTCCTTATGTGTGTCAACAATGATCTATGCTTCTTTTACGAGGTCATACATAAAGCTCTTCTCCCCAAGAGTCCTTGTATTGATATGTTTCATTCCGATATGAGCATACTTATCTTTTTTGAGTTTCGCATCGGTCGAGACTATTACCGGAAGATTTCCCTGCTTAGCCACCTCAAAGGCAGTTTCAACAAGCGGGCGCATATACCCCTTGCCCTGATACTCCTTCTTTACCGCCAATAGTTCGATCTGCACGAACTGCTTCTTACTGTCCCTGTATGTTTTTTCAAGACTCGCTCCGCCTGACTGGAACTTCTTAACGATATCACCGAAGTTCTTAAATCCGAGTGCTCTTGCCATTCTCCAGACCATCTTGATCATTGCTATCCCGGGATAAGGATGCGTTGTGTCCGTCAAAATGATGATCCCCTCTTTATTACCTGAAGTTGCATATACGCCGTTATATTCATTTGCCGTTTTTATCATGGCGACCAGATAATTGACCAGGCTTGTTCTGTCCGGATATCCGGGATAATATGGAACCATTCCGATCTCCTCATCACCATAATCATAATAAGCGAACACTTCCGCAAATTCTTTCATCTCAGCATCTGTCAGTTTTACTTTATTAAGCATAGTATCCTCCTTGAAACCCTTGATGATCTCAAGTATAATCATCACAAAATGACTTTCAATAATTTCAGAGTCATTAAAAATCTTTTTATGGAGAATATCATAATGCCTAAGATATTTACCGATGAAAACAGAGAGGAAATACGGCTGAACCTGCTCGACAAAGGATTCAGGATGCTTAAAAAGGGCGGACTGTCCGCTGTAAACATAGATATGCTTACCGAAGAAACATACATCGCAAAGGGTACCTTTTACAACCTCTTCGAGAATAAGTCAGAATTTATGTATCATATGATGATCCATGAACGGACCAGAGCCAAAGAAAAACTTCTCTCCTATCTTAATGGATCCGGCAAATTAACAAGGGATTCCCTGCAAGGCTACCTTAAATGGTTGTCCGCAGAAAATCCCAATGTTTTTGCTTTTTTGACCGACGCAGAAAAGAAACGTCTGATCTCTTCATGGTCTGACAGGTATATCGAGGATGAAGATAACGATTATACCACTATGAATATGTTGATCTCATTGCTCGACAAACCGACTGATGATCCCGACTGGATGCTCGCCTGCAACTATATGAAGCTCATAGCTGTCAGTCTTACTGCAAAGCAGGTCTTTATCAAAGAAAACTACAATGCCATGATCGACTCTCTGATCGGTCAGATCGTAAATATGCTGTGCGCCTGATCAAGCCAAAGCTGCGCCAAGGCTCTTGCATTCTTCAAGTGCATCCTCTCCCGGTGCGTTATTTGCCATAACACTGTCACAGGCGAATACCGCTCCCGCAGCTCTGCATCTGTCTTCCCAATCTCTCATCCACTGACCGTCTCCCCAACCGTAGGAACCGAAAAGCGCGATCTTTTTGCCGGAAAGCGATCCTTCAACTGCGGTAAACATGGGGTCAAAAGACGATTCTTCAAGAACTTCCGCTCCCATAGCCGGACAACCAAACGCTATGGCATCAAATTCCGATACCTTATCTGCTGAAAATCCATCAGGGCCTAATACAGTTACATCTGCACCTCTGCCTTTGGCTCCCGTCTCAACAGCGCTTGCCATAGCTGCCGTGTTACCGGTTCCGCTCCAATAAACTACTGCTACTTTACTCATAATGAGTTACCTCCTTAAAATGTTTATTTATAATTACCTGACACTTTTGTCATAACAGCCAACTGTGCCAGGGTCTTACCGTTTTTATTCATCTGATGATATGCTTCCGTACACGTTCTGAATCTCTTAAAAGTATTCTTTGCCCTCTCGGGCTCTGAATATACTTTCCAACATCCGCAGCACTTAACTCCTTTACAGGGGTGTTTCATAAAACACTCAACATCTGATGGCGGATACCCAAGAAACAGACCTATTTCATGCGGAAATACATCACCTCTTTCCAGCCGTTTTATCAGTTGTGCGATACAGCATTCCGGATTTTGTGGCTCGTATCCCTTTTTCTTAAGAATGCTTAATGTCTGCGGATCGTTAAAATCCTTCTTAAGATGCTCCGGACGATATAGATATATCAATGCGTACTTATCTGTTTTCTTTAACGGTATTATCCGGATCCCCTTTTTTCGAAGAATTTTGTTTAGATCCCTTACTTCTTTATTGATATCTGTATCTTCTGTTACTCTTACCGAAAACAGACTACCCGTTTTTATCCCGGCAAGAGTCGGTGAGCAGTGCTCAATGATCAGTTCCTCTGACATTCTGCCTCCCATTTCGTTTATATTTTTTGTCTTGGTTAGCAATTGCTAACCGTTTGGTAAAAAAATAATACTTCCTTATTTTTATCTGAACAGAGTAAATATCCCGGCTGTGAGCATGCTCAAAAGCGGATACAGGATGATCCTGATGATCTGTTTTTTGTTATTGAATCCTCTGTTCTTCCATCCTTCGCACTCTGAAGTCTCCGGAAATATCTTCTTGAAATATCCGAGAGTCATCACAAGCCACTGATCCTGCACGACAATATCAAATATCTTCATAACATACAGCAAAACTATGAAGCGCAGAGTCAGCTGCCAAAAGCCTGTATCGTTTCGGATCCCGTCCATCCCGATATATATTATTCCGGCGAGCATCGAGAGCAGAAAGAATGCCAACAGACAATGAGCTATCATCTGCTTATGTTTCGGAGGGTCAACATGATCCTTCGCCGCTTCTCTTACATCCTCGGGCAGAAATCTCAATACCACAGATGATCTTGCCATAGGAGACGCGATCACTATGACCAGTATTTCTATAACACATAAGATCAATGCTATTAATACAGTCTTAACCATTTCCGATCTCCAAAACATATTTTTCTATAGATTCAGCCGCTGTTACCACACCGTTTTCTTCTCTGATCTTCCGCGATATTTCCTGCGCTTTCGCATCATATCTGCCGCTTGTCAGATCCTTAAGGGCACGCGCGATTTCATCAGTACTACATAACTTCTTACGTATATACAAAGGCTCAGGGCCGCATCCTATTCGATGATCCATCCTGCCGTAAAAGTACTGATCAAGTGCCAATGCGATCACAAGTGTCGGTAATCCTGCCCTTAAACCCATTCCGTTTGTCGTATTTCCGCCGTGATGCACAACAGCCCGCACCTTATCAAATATGTATGGATATGGAACGACATTTATAAAATATATCTTATCCGTATTTATCCTGTCTTTTTCGGGTATCTGAAAAGCCTGGACTATAGCTCTGATCCCTGTCCTTTTTAATGCTTCAAGCGTCAGTACCTGCAGTCTTGCAAGTTCAGGCGACTCCGCTTTTCCAAATGCTACAAATATCGGTTTCTCTCCCAATCTTAGAAAACCCGCAAGTTCATTCGGTTCTTTATAATCACATGCTGCTTCTTCCGGGTGATACCAGTACCCTGTTACGTGTATATGATCACCCCACGCAGAATCCGGTGGCATTAAGACACGGCTGGTCGGATAAAAAGTAAGCACTTCTCTGCCATTCATCTCAGTATAGCGACTGCTGATATTCCACTTTGGAAGTCCGACTGAGCGTCTCCATCCATTAAGAGCTATCATTGTCATAAGACTCATTCCCTGAGGAAGTCCGTCATAGCTTTTCAGTACTTTGTCAGAATCATATTCATCGCAATAAAGTGAATATTGTCTTGTCGGATCCATCGGGCTGAAAAACAAGCGCGCACATGGTATATTAAAGTATTCTGCAGCGTGTCTTGCAAAAGCCGCACAGGTTCCGTACATAACAAGATCAGAGCCTTTTATAGCATTAAGCGTCTGTTCCATAAACTTCGGATTTTCTTTCTTAAGACGGAACATACCCTTCGCAAAATCCAGACTTGTTTTGTAATCGGTAACCAGATATTTCATAACATGATCTGCATCAGTATCAAGCTTTATGAATGTAACTCCCTTGCTTTCTATAAGAGGCCTGAAAGCTTCAGATGTCAGTATCCTGAACTCGTGCCCTCTTCTTATCATTTCTTCGCCCAGTTCAGCCAATGGATTTACATCACCTCTGGTCCCGACCGCAACTGCTGTGATGATCATTTTTACATGGCCCTTTCCTTTGATATCCAGTCAAGGATCTCATCAACTACCAGTTTCCCATTACCGACATTACAGTGATTCTGAGCATCCTCTTTATCTGTAAAGAGACGGAATGTAAGACTCCTTACATTCTTTAACATGTTTATCTCCCGGCCGATCAGGGTATAATCGATGAAGTGATCTCCGCTAGCGCCAAGGATCAGCATGTCCTGAGTGATCATATCTGCCACAGGTTCAAGATCATACAGTTTAAGTTTCTTTGCGTATGAATAAGCGTCTTTTGCTTCATAAGCATAGCATCCATGTTTAATGCCCCAGTCTATGATCGGCGATTTCTTTGCTTTTCTTCCGAACACAAAGTTCATAAGCGGCCTTGCATGGAGTTTCATCAGAATGTGGAATGCTTTCTGTACGTTCTTCGGTTGCATGCTGACCAGGATATCCTGGAAGCATGGAAATACAGACCATGCTACAACTTTTGTGATCCTTTTATCGAAAGCTGCCGCTCTCGGAGCAAGATATCCTCCAAGTGATATGCCGATTATCGTCACATCATCAAGTTTGAAATAGTCAATGATAGCTTTGACCGGTTTCTCCCACTCGTGTGTAAAATGCATTCCCTGAACACGCATCACTCCGCCCTGTCCCGGGCCTTCAAACATATAAACTTCAAAACCCATCTCCTGCATATAAAGGACAGTAAAAAGGAATTCCTCAAAATAGCTGTCGTTGCCTCCATGAAGCAGGATCGTTCCCTTACTCTCCCCCTTGGGAACTGCATGCATCACGGGTAGTTTCACATTTTCATAAGGTACATCAAGACGGTCGATCTTTTTATTTTCACCTTCAAATATATCTGCATAATACTCATAAAAGAGTTCTGTTGCTTTCTCGTAATACTTTCTTTTATCAGGATCTCCGTCATACATAAAGAACTCACTCATCCTGTAGTATGCAATGGCGTTTCCTGTACGGCCTTCCTTCATTGCCATATCACCCAGTCCGATAAGTTCCCGCTTCCAGTCAGCACTGTTATGTATTTTTCCGGCAACTTTCTGCACATCAGAAAGCTCACCGCCATCCCAGTTAATTACACGGTTAAGCTGATAATTAAAATTTGCTTCGTCATTCAACTGATACACGCCCTTCTTAAGAACAATGGGTAGGTTCACATCATATTTTTTCATTAAGAAAAACTCCTTTAGCATTATCTTTCTTCTTCGAGGAAAGCGAGCAGGCGCTTCGCATAGGTCTTCGTATGCTCATGCAGCATCTGTCCGTGTCCCATGCCTTTAAATACACGTACTCTCATCTGCGGCAGATATTTCTTCAAAAGCCTTGCACTCTTTTCAGGATATGGCTCATTTTCTCCTCTCCAGAAAACAACACGGTTTTTATAGTTTCTGAGTTCATCCCTGATATCATATTTATATGTGGAAAGTGCCGCATTTCCGATCGACTTGATGGTAACACCTTTGTAAAGCGTATCAACAATACCGGCATTTCCCTTTCCCATTATGCTCTCCACGACCGCATCAGGGATATGCACATCGTGCTCAATCAGCCATATGGTAACCTGAAACAGAAGTTTGAACGGATAAGTCATGATCCCCATCCTGATCACGAATGCCGCATCCAGAATCGTCCTTTCAATTTCGATGTTCCCCCTGCTTATAAGTTCCGTTGCGATTGTTCCTCCAAGAGAGAATCCCAGAAGTCCAAACAGTCTGCCATCAAGATTATCCCTTACATACTTCTCAATTTTCTGTGCCGCATCCCTGACCGAGACAAAAGTTCCCGGTTCTTTTTCCGAGTGTCCGTCAAGTTCGCAGACGATCACATAATAGTCCTTCAGATATGGAAGAAGCGGATCATAAAGATCTGATGTATTGGCCATACCATGTATCAACAGGATTGATTTATTAGATATATCACCATGTGTCAAAAATCTCATTTTGCAGGCTCCTTTTTAATCATTTCTTAGCAATGCACTGGAACGAGAATGGTGATATCTTTCTGTACTTTACTTTCTTAAACCCGGCTTTTTCGACAAACTCAAGTATCTCTGCCCTGTTATACATTTTCACATCGCCTGCTTTCATGCGTGGAAAGAAAATATTTGCTACCGATCTTATCGGTGCTATGCAATCCATATCATTTAAGAGCAGGTACCCGCCTTTTTTGAGAATTCGATACATTTCATTTACCGCCTTCTGAGGATGCGGATAATGATGAATACTCATGTTGCAGGTGACAACCTGATATTGGTCATCTTCAAGAGGCATCTTCTCAGAGTCACCGACTGTAACAACAGCATTGGGGGAAAGCCTTGATCTTGTCTCCTCTATCATTTCTTCTGACAGATCCAATGCATTCAGCTGTATGTTGGGAAAGTGTTTCTGAACTTCCTCCAGAAATGCTCCGGGGCCGCAGCCGATATCTATAAGTCTGTCAGGGGATATCTTCTTTATAACGGAAAGTGCATATTTATAATCATGTCGCCAGTAGCCTCCGTGAGCCAGTTTTGATCTTCTGTGTGTATTAAAGTAATCTCTGGATTTCGTTTTTGCTTCTTCTCTATCCTCGGAAAGATAATTGTCCGCATTATCAAACGCAGGCAATGCCCAGTCTCTCATCGCATCCCAGACCGGCATCGACTGTCCGGGATGATCAGCGCGATATTCTTCAAACTTACTGTCAAGATATTTCATCTCCTTTATGCCGTTCTTACAATGATCTGAAACCATAAGATTTCCTAGTATGGTTCTCGACATCAGTCTGTATAGGAGATACATTGCCGTCGTCTTTACACCACCTTCATAATATGCATCTTCTCCGACAGGCATAGGCGAAATTCCCAGTTTCTTAAGATAATCAAAGCACTCATTCGTAGCTGTCATGACCATCTGAATATCACCCTTTGAAGCTCTCTTCAGATCACAATCCACGTGATAGCACAAATAGCAATAAGGCATTACCTCTGCAAAATGATACATATAGTAAGCATACATATTATCTACGGGCGTGATCTTATAGCCTTTGACATCAAACGCCTTCTTTAGTGTCTGGATATCAGCTTGTGATGGAGCACAATGCAACCCACCAAATGTCAAGTCTGTGGTGGACATGCGACCTGCAACTGTCACTCCGCCTTCCCTGTGACCTGCTGACCCCTGAAAGCCATACAGATGATGTTTATCTTTGAGTGCCTCTTCGCATTTATCCGTTTCCATATTATTTCCGACGAGAACGATAAGGTCAGCGTTTACGGATCTTAAAACAGGTAGGAGCGTAAGCTGCTGCTGCCCCTGCATGACTGAAAACACTATGTCATAGTGTGCATCATCAGCATCTTTTAAAAAGCGCGGATGATCTACCGTTGTTTTCTTCTGCAGATAATGTCTTATCATGAGTCCGTTCTTACTCAGTTCTTCATATGTTGAGCGGGCTACAACCGTCACTTCATTCCCTGCTTTACATAGGAAATGCGTCATCAATGATCCGATCGCTCCAACTCCGAACAAAAGTATTTTCATGATTATTCATCCCTCCTTATCCAGTCGATTATCTCTTTTTCCGACTGTTCAAAATAGGTCATATTCTCTTTTCTGTATTTCCCAAATGTCCTGTACATCAACCCGACGAGCGGGATCATGCGGTATAGCTTCTTTTCCCGGTCTCTGTTTGGCATAAGCCCGTTCAGGTGACTGCCATGGGGATATATGATCACTTTTACATCTTTACCGTACCCGGCAGTCTTAAGGTCCTTTTCAAGTTCTCTGACCGAATACTCCGCCGGCCAGGCCTCGTCCTCGTCGCCCGCGATCAGAAGTATCCTGGCATCTGATTTATCGGGAGTGAGCTTCGCTGCACTTACTTTTATGGCATCCGAATAAGCATTATGATAAGCAACCCACATCCCTGTTACCTTGCATTTTGCATCCGGATGTCTTTGATATTTTCCGGCTTTAACCCTGGAAAAATCCGCGCTGACAAATGGGATGTCCTTTCCCTGCCAGGTTGCAACGCTTCGTCCGGTCATGGTCTTTTTATCCTTTAAAGTACCTTCAAACGGAACATGTGTAGGGCTCACCATTATGAGATTCTCAAAACCGCCTATGTATTGTGCAGCAAGTACTGCAAAGATCGAGCCCATGGATTGACCATAGATGCTGATATGCCGTATGTCTTTCTTTTCTCTAAGGTATCGAACAGCAGGAATGAACATATCCACCGGAATCTGATCAGGTGAATCCGACAGTCCATCAGCACCGAACAAAGAAACAGACAAACCCGTTATTCCGTAATCTGCGAATCTCTCCGCAAACTTTATTCCGGGAAGGAGGCTCTGCTCTCCACCCATAACTATGATCACGGCACGGTCGCTGCCGTTATCCGGTTCGGCAAGATGTCCCACAAAGCCGTGATCTTTCATATTAAAATCTTCGTGTTTCACAGTTTTTACCTGAGGATCAGACACATGATCCCGGAAAGTACAGCAGATATAACTGCCATACCAACCGTGCCCATGATCCATTTTTTCTTTTTATGCTCCTTCTTTTTATATCCTCAGCTTTGGTAAGTCTGTTTTCGACCACTCGTTTCCGCACTTCATCGCTATAAAGATGTACCATTCCGATCGCACCTTTTCTGATGCCTATAGCGCAGATAAGATACAAAAGGAATCCAAGTCCGAGTCCCTCGATAATTACTTTTACAATAAGCACCGGTCCTACCTCCATATCAGAAATCTCAGCAATGCAAAGTCTATTCCCGAGATGACAACGCTTAAATCATTTCTTTTCCTTTCTGAATACGTGGAAATCACAATATCCGTCACCATTAGCGATAGTGTGATCACGCACAAGCCTCGCCCCACTTTTATTAAATGTGATGTAATCACTCATGCACAGATACTTTATCAGATGAAAACAACCCTCACGTTTTCCAAGTTCACATAGCCCGCATTTTGTGTAAGTAAATTCGTATTCATCTGCGCTGTGCTGTTTAAACGTCGACACCCAGTCCATTTCATGTGTTGAGATCTGTGATTTTTCAGATGCCGTTTTTCTCTTGATGATGTTCTTTTCATCAAATGCTTCGTCAGATTCTTTCTGTCTTCTTTCTATTTCTTCACAAAGTGCTCTGATAAGCCTTTCAAACCTCTTCTCAGTAATAATATCGGGAGCTGCTTTGTGAATAGAAATAAGGTAACAGCCCAGATAAAGCGTACTCAACAGCCAGTTATCCTTTGCCAGCCCCGGAGTACGCGACACTATAGCCTTATACTCCTGTCTGAAGCCCTTTTTCATTTTCTTGTCAACAAGAACACCATCTTCCCTCAGATATTTGCAGACAGATCTATCTAAAAATAACGGCATCGCCATAGCCACAAGTCCGTATTTCATAACTGTTCTCCTTAAAACAGATTTATAAGCAGGCCGACCAGTGATGCCGGTATAATGGCAAACACGAGTCCCGGGAAAATGGCTCCTTTCAGATGAAACCACTTCTGATGATATGCCTTATCCATATGTTCCGTGCCCCTGAGTCTGAATATCTTAAGATTTGCAAATAAAACCCAATCCAGAAAGAAAGTGTCATATGCGCCTATCCAAACCATCAGCCCAAAGGCAATCCCGAAACCCTGCCAGAAAGTTTCGGCTCCCGCTATCTTTGCACAGATAAACAATATAGTTGTGAATATTAATATTCCGCAGGATTTAGCCAAAATAACTTTATTTGATTTATATGAGACATCTACTTTTTCATGTGTTTTAAAGTATTCCTCCTGAATGTCCGGCGGGTAATTATGAATACACGCAGGACTGTACATTCTTTCGCCATGAAATGACACAAACAGGATTGTTGTAAAAACCGCAGCAAATACAAGCGCCTCAATAACAAACACATACCAGATCATGTTTTCTTCCTCCCTGAAA
>JAIKZO010000033.1 GCA_024682115.1 Lachnospiraceae bacterium | reverse complement strand
GTATCAGGAGCTTTTAAAGTTCTCGCGCCTTATCCAGTCAAAGCACGGATATACCGAGATCTCCGCACCTCTTATCAATAATAAGAAACTCTGGCTCATTTCCGGACACTGGGCTCACTATGTGAACAACATGTTCATGGTACCCGGGCTGGCAGGATATATGAAAGCCGATGCCGAAGTTCCCGGCGTCTTAGAGACTCTCGATGACGGAGCTTCCGAAGAAAAGGCAGTAAAGATGCTTGCCAAGGCACCTTTATATAACAGGGAAAACGATGATACGATGGCAGCCAAGCCGATGAACTGTCCCAACGCCATGATCACATATAAGCGTACGGTTCATTCGTATAAAGAGCTTCCCATCAAATACAGCGAGTACGATGTGCTCCACAGAAAAGAAAAATCCGGACAGATGAACGGTCTATTCCGCGTACAGGAATTCCGTCAGGATGATGACCATACATTTGTAGCCGAGTCACAGATCGAAGACGAGATCGCAGACATCATCGCTACGGCAGATGAGATCTATTCTACGTTTGGTCTTACTTACAGAGCAGAGTTCTCTACGCGTCCCGATGATTACATGGGTGATATCGAAGTATGGAACAGGGCGGAAGCGGCTCTCAAGAGGATCCTTGACAAGAAATACGGAGAGGGCGGATACGAGATCAACGAAGGCGACGGCGCTTTCTACGGCCCCAAGATCGACCTTCAGATAAAGGATGCCCTCGGACGTGAGTGGCAGTGCGGAACGATCCAGCTCGACTTCCAGCTTCCTCACAACTTCGGACTTACGTATCAGGATTCCGACGGAACATTAAAGATGCCCGTTGTCATCCACAGAGCTATCTACGGTTCGTTCGAGAGGTTCATCGGTATCATCACCGAGAACTTCAAGGGTGTTTTCCCGTTCTGGCTCAATCCCTATCAGGTGGGTATCGTTCCCATCAGACAGGAGCACAACGAATATGCCAAAAAGGTAGAAGATATGCTTACGGCTGCGGGAGTCAGAGTTGAAGCCGATTATACCGACAACAACATGAAGGAAAAGATAAAGAAGTTCAAGAATTATAAAGATCCGTACATCCTTGTCATCGGAGACAGGGAGGCGGCGGAGGAGACTGTTTCGATAAATCTCCGCGGATCCAACAAACAGCTTCAGAATGTTCCTTTGGCTAAACTCGTTGAGATGTGCCGCAAGATGAACGAAGAGCATACGCTCGAACTTATCGACAGCATTTAGGACAGGTATGAAAAAGATCTTTCTGCTTATCCCGGTTTGTTGCCTGGTTCTTCTTACGGGATGTGAAAAAAAATATACCACGGTCAAGGACGATATCACAGCTGCCGAAGATTCGGAGCAGTACCTGACGGTCGATTCCTTCACATTGAAGGAGCCGACTAAAGATGAAGCCGAAGCGCTTGAATCCTGTGCGGTACTCATTCCCGCGGGCTTTGTAAAGTCAGACAGCGTTGAAGGCATGTATGTGAGCGATACGTACCCTATCGAATCATCGAATATCTTTTATACGATAAGCGATCCTTCCGAGATCGGTGCGGTATCCGACAGGCTCGATAAGTCTTCTTATAAAAAAGCGGTTGAAGAAGCGTTCAACTCACTCGGAGAGCATGTTGATCTTACGGTCGATTCCTTTGAAGCAGGCTCTATGCAGGGAGTTCCATGTTACAAGATCAGGTCTCACTACAACGCAGGGGAATTCGATGTCCAGCAGCTTACCTATATAATAATGGCCGGCCGGACCCATGTGATCACGTACTCACAGTCGAGTGACGATGAGCTCATGTATGATTTCCTTGAATCCGAAGGAGAGATCAAACTCATAAAAAGTACCGCAAAATAGGATATTGACAACTATTTGATCTTTTGGTATCCTATGTTAGGTTTTAATAGTAAAGAAAGCAGAGTATCCACTCTCACCTTACGACGATCGGGTTGTAAGTGTTAATACTTAAAACACTTATTTGTGTTGTATTTAAGGCGTGGATATTCATCTGCGCCTTTTTTGATCGATGGAGGGTAATAACATTAGCGACTTAATGATTAATGAACAGATCAGGGACAAGGAAGTCCGTGTTATCGGTGAAGACGGTGAACAGCTCGGTATCATGTCTTCAAAGGAAGCTTTGGCGCTTGCGGATGAAGCGGGGGTTGATCTCGTAAAGATCGCGCCTACAGCCAAGCCGCCCGTATGTAAGATCGTTGATTACGGTAAGTTCAAATACGAGCAGACACGTCGTGAAAAGGAAGCCAAGAAGAAACAGCATGTGGTTGAGATCAAAGAGATCAGGATGTCTCCGAACATCGATACCAACGATCTTAATACCAAGATCGGTGCGGCAAGAAAGTTTCTGTCAAAGGGCGACCGCGTAAAAGTCACATTAAGATTCAGAGGCCGTGAGATGGCTCATATGCAGAACAGCAAGCACATCCTTGATGATTTTGCGGAGGCTCTTTCTGATATCGCTACTGTTGATAAAGCACCCAAGGTCGAAGGAAGAACCATGACCATGTTTTTAGCTGAAAAGAAATAAGAGTATCAGTTAAGATAAATCAAAGAGATGGAGGAATAAAGTTATGCCCAAAATGAAGACTAACAGATCCGCTGAAAAGCGTTTCTCAAAAACAGGTACCGGTAAGCTTAAGAGAAATAAGGCTTACAAGCAGCATATTTTAACAAAGAAGAGCACCAAGAGAAAGAGAAACCTTCGCCAGAGTGCTATGACGGACGAAACGAACGTAAAGAACATGAAGAAGATTTTGCCCTATATCTAAGTTTTTCTTAGACAGGTTTACGATGGAGGATATACAAAATGGCAAGAATTAAAGGTGGCTTAAATGCCAAGAAAAAGCACAATAGAGTATTAAAGCTGGCTAAGGGATACAGAGGTGCCCGTTCCAAGCAGTACAGAGTTGCCAAGCAGTCTGTTATGAGAGCATTATCTTCTGCATATGCCGGACGTAAGGAAAGAAAGCGCCAGATGAGACAGCTCTGGATCGCACGTATCAATGCTGCAGCCAGACTTAACGGTCTTTCATACAGCAAGTTCATGTACGGACTTAAGCTTGCGGAAGTAGAACTCAACCGTAAGATGCTCGCCGAGATGGCAGTTAACGACGCTGAAGGATTTGCTTCGCTCGCTGAAATAGCAAAGTCAAAGATTGCTTAATGGATCTTTAAAGACTCCACGTATGTGGAGTCTTTTGTATTTATAAAGACGGAGAAACCCAAAATGAATTATCTCGATCACTTTAAGGAATTGGCAAAGATACCGCACGGTTCGGGGAATACTGATAAGATATGCTCTTATCTTTATGATTTTGCGATAGAGAACGGATGCCTTGCGAAGAAAGACGATCATAACAACCTCTACATCATGAAACCTGCTCATCCCGATCTTGCGGACCGGCCCGGAGTGATCCTTCAGGGACATATGGATATGGTAGCCGTTAAGGAGCCCGGATGTGAAAAGGATATGAAGACCGAAGGGTTAGACCTTTATGAAGAAGACGGATTCCTTTGTGCCCGCGGGACTTCCCTTGGCGGAGATGACGGTATAGCTGTTGCCTACATCATGGATATCCTCACGGGCGAATATAAAGCGCCTATGATAGAGGCCGTGATAACGGCGGATGAAGAGATCGGAATGATCGGCGCCAATGCCTTTGATGCTAAAGATGTAAAATCAAAGCGCATGATCAATATCGATCAGGAAGAGGAAGGCATTTTCGTGGTCTCATGCGCCGGAGGCTCGCATGTTGCGATAAACATCCCCACACAGAAACTGATCGAATCCGGATTGAGATACAGGATCGAGGTAAAAGGCCTTAAAGGCGGTCATTCGGGAATAGAGATAAACAAACCCAGAGGCAATGCGATAAAGATACTTAGTGACGAATTATGTAAACTATATGAAAGAGTGGATTTTAAACTTATAGATATTTCTGGCGGCGAGGCCGATAATGCGATACCGAAGTCATGCTATGCAGACATTATGTTAACCGACGATTCGAATCAGCTGATCCTTAACGAGGTCAAGAAACTGAACGGAGAGGACTTTAATTTCGGCGACGAGAACGACTATGACAGCGCATATCTTTCGGTAAGCCTGTTGGGAGACGAAGACTATATAGTGTTTGACGACGAGTCCACCGGAAAAGTCCTGAGCATCCTTAAGGAAGCAAAGAACGGAGTCATTTCGATGGATGAGAACAATGAAGACTTCGTACAGACATCCCTTAACATCGGTATAGTAAGGACCGATGAGGAAAACGTTGATATAGATATACTGGTAAGGAGCAGCGTTGAAGCCGAGAAGAATGCTCTTGTCTTTGAGTTATGTAAACTTGCCAAGAAATATGATTCGCTTACGGAAATTGACGGAGACTATCCCGGATGGGCTTACAGATCCGATTCACCCCTACGCGACACTTTTGTGGAAGTCAGCGAGGAACTCGGATTATGTAAACCTAAATGCGAAGCCATCCATGCCGGATTGGAATGCGGGATATTCGCTTCGAAGATAGAAGGTCTTGACTGTATTTCGGTAGGTCCGACCATCGAAAAGATACATACGACCGAAGAAAGGCTCAATATCGCTTCGGCCGACAGATGCTTTAAACTGCTTACGGGAGTCCTTGAGAAGCTATAGATAAAACTTGCGTCTGATAGTAAAGACATGTATACTAAATTTAATGCTTTAGCACAATAAATCATTTCAGTTTAGTGAGGAGTATTTATGAACACAATCAGCTTTTGTATCATGGCAACCATCGCGGTCTATCTGCTTGGAATGCTTGCCATAGGATTCATCTTCAGTAAGAACAACGGGGATTCAACCGATTTTTACCTCGGCGGAAGAAAGATGGGACCCCTCATCACCGCTATGTCCGCAGAGGCTTCGGATATGTCATCATGGCTTTTGATGGGACTTCCCGGACTTGCATATTTAAGCGGTATCTGCGAACCCTTCTGGACAGCGCTGGGTCTCGGCATAGGAACATATCTTAACTGGCTCCTTGTTTCAAAAAGACTCCGCAGATATTCATCCAATATCAATGCTTATACTGTACCGCAGTTCTTTTCAAAGAGATTCCACGACGATAAGAATCTTCTCAGTGCGATAGCTGCGCTTGTTATAATAATCTTCTTCGTGCCTTATACGGCATCGGGATTTGCGGCCTGCGGAAAACTCTTCAATTCGCTTTTCGGAGTAAACTATGCGGTAGCAATGGTCGTATCCGCACTCATCATCACGGGATATACCGTAATGGGCGGATTCAAAGCGGTTTCAACCACGGACTTTATCCAGAGCTGTGTTATGACGATAGCACTTGTTGTTGTGCTCGGATTCGGTATCAGCGTTGCAGGCGGCTGGGGAGCAGTTGTCGATAATGCAAAGGCTCTTCCCGGACATCTTTCACTTTCGAATTTCTATGATGCGGCATCAGGTTCCGCAGCAAGCTACGGCGGAGTGATAGCCATCGTTTCAACCATGGCATGGGGACTCGGATACTTCGGTATGCCTCACATCCTTCTCCGTTTCATGGCAATAGAAGATGAAAAGAAACTTGATCTTTCAAGAAGAGTTGCTTCGATCTGGGTGTTCATCGCAATGGCAGCCGCTATCGTGATAGGTGTCGTTGGACTCGGCGTTACGAAAGCCGGTGCACTTGAATATCTTGATACTTCATCAAGTTCCGAGACGATCATAGTTAAGCTTGCCGGACTTATCTCCGAGCACGGAGTATTCGCGGCAGTAGTTGCGGGACTTATCCTTGCGGGTATCCTTGCCGCAACGATGTCTACCGCCGATTCACAGATGCTTGCAGCTGCTTCATCGGTTTCCGAGAACATCATAGTCGAGTTCATGGGCAAAAAGATGGACGAAGCAAAGAAGCTCTTTGTTGCACGTATCGCGATCATCATCATCGCTGTTTTGGGCGTTATCTTTGCACTCGATCCCAACTCTTCGGTATTCAGGATCGTATCGTTTGCATGGGCCGGATTCGGCGGAGCATTCGGTGCACTGATGCTTTGTGCGCTTTTCTGGGAGAGGACGACAAAAGAAGGCGCTCTTGCAGGAATGGTATCGGGCGGTGTAACGATCTTCGTATGGAAATTCCTTATAAAGCCCCTCGGCGGAGTTTTCTCTATATATGAACTTCTCCCCGCATTCATTGTTTCGCTCGTATTTATCGTGGTAGTATCTCTTCTTACGAAGGAGCCCGATCAGAGCGTGATCGATGAGTTCGAAAAGGTAAAATAAACAATCGGTCGGTAAGGGGGATTTTTCCGGAACAAGAGGGTGCTCTTATGGATCATGCATTATTTGAAAAAATAATCAATACAGCCCAGGACTGTGTTTTCTGGAAAGATGAAAATAGAAGATTTCTCGGAGTCAACAGATCATTCCTTGAATATTACGGATTTGAGAGTGCCGATGTCCTTATAGGAAAGACGGATGAGGATATGGGATGGCACAAAGATGAAGAACCGTTCAAACAGGACGAGCTGCGTGTCCTTCAGGGAGAATCCACCTACAAGGTTCACGGCAAGTGCATGGTCGCGGGGAAAGAAAGGGATATAATCGCTTCCAAATCCCCAATCATCAAAAACGGTAAAGTGGTCGGGCTTGTCGGAAGCTTTCTGGATGTGACCGATGTCATAAACAAAAAGACCCTGGCCGAATACGCCCAGATATTGTATGATGTCCCGCGCCTTCGAAAGATCCCGTTTTTTGACAGAATACTGGATGACAGCGGACTTGAGGACCTCCTCGATCCGACAACGGGACTTTTGTGCCGTGCTTATGCGCTGGAATTTGCCAGACACCTTATAGAAAAAAAGACACCTTTTACTTTTTCCATAATAGACCTTGATAACTTTAAGTTTATCAATGATACATACGGACACCGTTCGGGCGACAGGATACTTATGGATGTCGCCGGATCCCTTGCCGAATACACGGGTGAAAAAGGAATAGTCGGACGCTTCGGCGGTGACGAACTCCTTTTGCTGAATCTCGTCGATCTTACTTATGAAGATAAGAATGTTTTTTTTGAAAACATGTATTCCGGCGAAAACAGGGTGTTCAGAAAAGAATATATACTTGAAGAAAGCGAACCCGTGATCACCGCCACGATCGGAGCGGCTACGTTCCCCGATGATGCCGGTGATTACGATAAGCTCTTTTCGATCATGGATAAGACTCTTTATCACGGAAAGAGAAGAGGACGCAACTGTTATACGATATATAAAGAGTCGGAGCATAAGGATCTTGAGATCAGAAAGATCGCAAAGCGCAGTATATACGCCAATATGCATGAGATCGTGAAACTGTTTGCATCAGAGGAAGGACTGATCGGCCGTCTTAAAGCCGTGATGCCGGTCATTGGTGAAGGATACAGTCTCATGCGCCTTTTTTATGCGGACAAAGACGGGAATGTTACGGATGTTCTGAGCGGGAATGATAAGGACAATATCGGCAATATCGAGGGGATTTTGGACGATGACCGATTCCTTTGCGAATCCGTTAATGATATAAAAGAGGGATATCCCGGATTATATAAGATGCTCGTTAAGTATGAAGCGGAATCCGCACTTATCGTACGCATCGGTTCCGGAAAGGAAACACTGGGATATCTTATAAGTACCGAAAAGAGAAAGCACAGGATATGGCAGGAAGACGAGAGCGGGATCCTGTACTTCCTTGCAAATCTTGTTGCGGGAATCGGAAAGGAGTAGCTTGATGCTGGAATTACAAAATGTTTCTTTCAGGGTCAATGACGAGGGAAGTGACAAGGAAATCATAAATGACATTTCTCTTAAGATACCTGGTGAAAAACTGATAGTCATCACGGGTCCGAACGGAGGGGGCAAGTCTACACTGGCAAGACTGATAGCCGGAATAGAAAAGCCTACCGAAGGGAGGATCTTTTTTGACGGAAAAGATATCACGGATCTTTCCGTGACCGACAGGGCAAATATGGGTATAGGGTTTGCTTTTCAGCAGCCCGTAAGGTTCAAAGGCATACAGGTCTTTGACCTTATAAGGCTTGCCACCGGAAAAAAGATCTCGATGGCGGATGCTTGCGAATATCTTTCGGCTGTCGGACTTTGTGCAAAGGATTATATCGGACGTGAGGTAAACAGCTCACTTTCGGGAGGGGAATTAAAGAGGATTGAGATCGCCACCGTACTTGCAAAGGCGTCGAAACTGTCGGTATTCGATGAGCCTGAAGCGGGAATAGACCTTTGGAGCTTTCAGAACCTTATAGAGGTGTTTAAGGGGATGAGGAACAATATCGGAGGAAGCTCTATCGTTATAATATCTCATCAGGAAAGGATACTCGAGATCGCAGATGAGATAATAGTGATAAGGAACGGACAGATCACCGCGAACGGAAAGGGAAGCGAGATACTTCCGCGCCTTACGGGAACGGGTGACATGCTTCCGGGCTGTGAAAAGACCGCACCCGTAAAAGCGTGATATGGATTCAGAAACGGAGTGTAATAAATATGGAACTTGATGAGATACAGAAGAGACTGTTAAAAGAAGTGGCGGATCTTCATAAGGTCCCCGAAGGAGCATACAATATCCGTTCGAACGGGCAGTCTATCGGCCGCTCTTCGACGGAGAACATAGAGATAATACCGCGTGAGGACGGGCAGGGGCTTACCGTAAAGATAAAGCCCGGAACGAAGCACGAGAGCGTTCACATACCCGTTGTCATGACAAAGAGCGGTATAAAGGAACTTGTTTATAACGATTTTTATGTCGGAGAAGGATCGGATGTCGTGATCGTTGCAGGATGCGGTATAGATAACTGCGGTAACGCCGATTCGGAGCATGACGGAGTCCACAGATTCTTCGTTGAAAAAGGCGCGCATGTAAAATATGTCGAGAAGCATTACGGTTCGGGAAACGGCGCCGGAAAGAGGATATTAAACCCCGGTACCGAAGTATATCAGGACGAGGAAAGCTTTGTTGAGATGGAGATGGTCCAGATAAAGGGAGTCGATGATACGACGAGGACCACGACCGCGGAGCTTAAACAGGGTGCGAAGCTGGTCGTAAGAGAAAGGCTTATGACACACGGAGACCAGAACGCGGTCAGCATATACAAAGTCGAGATGAACGGAGAAGGTTCTAGCTCCGATGTCGTTTCAAGATCGGTCGCAAAGGACAATTCGTATCAGAAGTTCGATGCGGTTCTTCGCGGAAATACCGCCTGCTCGGGTCATACGGAATGTGATGCGATAATCATGGGGAACGGAAGGATCCTTGCTGTTCCGGGACTTGAGGCAAACGATGTGGATGCGGCTCTTGTTCATGAAGCTGCGATCGGAAAGATAGCCGGAGATCAGATCATAAAACTCATGACGCTGGGACTTACCGAAGAAGAAGCGGAAGAGCAGATAATAAACGGATTCCTTAAGTAGTTTTGGAATAAAAAGGCCCGTCGGATTTTGATCCGGCGGGCTGTTTTTATGTCAGGCTTTTTATTTGAGTTCCTTGATCTCCGAATATTTCTCTTCGCAGTATTTGCAGCGGTAGATCTCTTTTTCCTCGTCCGAGAGAACGAAGATGTGCGGAAGTCCCTGTTCGATCGAAGTGATGCATCTGGGATTCTTGCAGTAGATGATGTTCTTTATCTCCTTGGGAAGCTGGAGCTCTTTTTTATCGATTATCTCTCCGTCCTTTATGACGTTTACGGTGATGTTGTGGTCGATAAAAGCGAGTACGTCAAGGTCCAGCATGTCGATATCACATTCAACCTTGAGGATATCTTTTTTGCCCATCTTGTTGGAACGGGCATTTCTTATGATCGCCACGGTCGAATCCATCTTATCAAGACCGAGGTGGTGATATATCTGCAGGCTTTTTCCCGCTTTTATATGGTCGAGCACGAAACCTTCTTCTATTTTACCTATGTTTAACATGTTCTTTTCCTTTCTTAAATTTCCGATTATATATGAATGAATGGTTTACATAATACAGAACAGTTATGTTAACATCAAACGAGTTCCAGAAGTGTCAGTATCAGAGCCATCCTGACGTACACTCCGTACTTGACCTGCTTGAAGTATGCGGCTCTCGGGTCGTCATCAACGTCGACGGATATCTCGTTTACCCTCGGGAGCGGATGAAGTACGAGCATGTCATCTTTTGCCAGAGCCATCTTTTCTTTATTGAGGATATAGAAATCCTTTAATCTCACATAGTCCTCTTCATTGAAGAATCTTTCACGCTGAACCCTTGTCATGTAAAGGAAATCGAGTTCGCTCATAACTTCTTCGAGGCTTATCACTTCTTTATATTCAATGCCTTTGTCAACGAGTGCGCTGGTTATATAGTCGGGCACCTTAAGTTCCGGGGGTGAGATGAAGATGAACTTAATCCCGGGATATCTCATGAGTGCGTTTATCAGCGAATGAACGGTACGGCCGAATTTGAGGTCTCCGCAAAGTCCTATCGTGAAGTTTTTGATGTTGCCGCGAAGGGATCTTATCGTCAGAAGATCGGTAAGTGTCTGTGTGGGATGCTGGTGTCCGCCGTCGCCTGCGTTTATGACGGGGATCGAAGACTTTGATGCTGCGACCATCGGCGCGCCTTCCTTGGGATGACGCATCGCACAGATATCCGCGAAGCAGGAGATGACCCTTATCGTATCCGAAACGCTCTCGCCCTTGGCTGCGGAAGAGGAATTGGCATCCGAAAATCCGATAACGCTTCCTCCGAGGTTTATCATAGCGGCTTCAAAAGAGAGCCTTGTTCTGGTGCTCGGCTCGTAAAAACAGGTCGCCAGTTTTTTGCCTTTGCATTTTTCCTTGAACCTGTCCGGATCTTTTTCGATCTCGTTGGCAAGTATGAATAGTTTTTCGAGTTCCTCGACGCTGAAATCCAGCGGTGACATCAAATGTCGCATAAAGCCTCCTTAATTTTTTGTTGCTGTATTCGTTTCTCATTACGGAAGATCCGGAAGGATTTCGCATAATGTAAAAAAAAGACGAGAAATAAATTCTCGTCTTCAGATCATTTAAATGTTACCAGTTCCGATACCTCTTTTCTCTTCGGGGCTACCGGTGCCTCATCGGGATATCCGATGGGAATGAGACAGATAAGTTCCCTGTCCTCGGGAAGCTCAAGTAAAGAGGTGAT
The DNA here is from genome assembly GCA_024682115.1 of Lachnospiraceae bacterium. Taxonomy (GTDB): domain Bacteria; phylum Bacillota; class Clostridia; order Lachnospirales; family Lachnospiraceae; genus JAILLW01. The sequence continues at coordinate 7,697 of JAIKZO010000033.1, read as the reverse complement.
CTTGTCTTCGTCATAAATACCCATGATAACGGTTCCGAGACCGTGCTCGTAAGCACTTAAGCAAAAACTCTGGGATGCGGCACCTGCATCGAACATTTGCCAGCCGCCCTGCTTGGGAGTTGAGAAACTTCCGTCTCTTTCAAATCCGCTGCGGTTTTTGATGATGGTAACGGCGATGACCATGGGAGCACTCTTTATGATCTCTCCGTTATGAGGATAAGCACTGGTGCAGTCACCGATCTTATCTTTGAGTTCGCCGGTGACAGCTATGTACCTGGTGATCTGCGTATGCTTCCATGAAGGAGCATAGGATGCATTTTCAACGATCTCTTCGATAAGCGACTTATCGACGGGATCAGCCTTGAACTTACGTATGCTACGTCTGCCTTTAAGGCACTCAACAGCGTTCATAGATACCCTCCTTTACATTAAGATTATCTTAACAAAGGGCTGTTTAAATTGCAATAAAACTTTTGTTTGGTTATAATATTTTTTGGACGTCCGAAAGGGGATGTTCATAAAGAGACGATCTATGGAGGATTGATATGGAATTTGCATTTAATGAAAGAAAAAGATGGCTGTTTTTCGGTCTTCCTTTTACATTTACCGTATATCATGTGGGAGAGGATACGCTCACGATAGATAGAGGATTTTTCAACAAGACGGAAGATGACTGCTACATGTACAAGATCCAGGATGTCAACCACAGCGCAACGCTTCTTGAGCGCATGGCCGGACTCGGGACAGTTACATGTTTTACCGCCGATGTGACTGACAGGCAGCTTATCCTTAAGCACATCAAACATTCCAAGGAGATTAAGAACTATATCTTTGAAAAATCCGAGGCGGCAAGGGTCAAGCGCAGGACGCTCAACATGCAGAACATCAGCGCAACACCGCTCGGTGAGGATGCACTTGACAGTGATATTTTTGAGTAGTATAAAAATTTATTAGAGGCAAGGGTGCTTTGACATGGGGTCGAAGTACCCTTTCATTATGAAAAAAGCAGGAAATCAGTCATGGAGCCGGTTTTTTTAATCAGTCACGGGGACGGTTCTTTTGACTGGTCCCTGACCAGTCAAAAGAACCGTCCCCGTGACTGATTCGTAACTGATTCGTAACCGATAAAGAGGAACCTATGGGCAGTCTGAGAGAAGAATGCGGCGTCTTCGGTATCTGGAGCAGCAGGAACGAAGATGTGGCCAAAGAAATCTATTACGGACTAGTATCGCTCCAGCATCGCGGACAGGAAGCGGCCGGGATAGCGGTATGCGATACATACGGTGAAAAGGGTAACATGTGCGTGATAAAGGACATGGGACTCGTATCCGAGGTATTCGGTGAAAATACCCTATCTCAGCTCAAGGGCAATATAGGAATAGGTCATGTCAGGTATTCAACGACGGGCGAAAGCAGCATAAGGAACGCTCAGCCCCTTGCCTTCCAGTATTTAAAAGGTACGCTTGCTCTTGTTCACAACGGAAATATCGTAAATGCCGGTGAGCTCAAGGAACAGCTTTTTTCCGAAGGAAGTGTTTTCAGCGCAACGACGGATTCCGAGGTTGTAGCCACTCTTATCGCAAAGAAGAGGGCAAAGACCGGATCGATAGAAGAAGCGGTAAAGCTCACTGTCCCTCTTTTGCAGGGCGGATATGCGCTAATACTCATGAGCCCGAGAAAGATAGTTGCGGTAAGGGATCCTTTCGGACTCAAACCTCTCTGTATAGGTAAAAAAGGTGACACGTATGTCATATCTTCCGAAAGCTGTGCACTTAATTCCGTCGGCGCGGAGTTCATAAGGGATGTCCTTCCCGGAGAGATCGTGACCGTCGGTAAGATGGGGATCACTTCCGATACGTCGATGTGCACACCGAAAGATAAGCATGCGCACTGCATCTTTGAATATATTTATTTTGCAAGGCTTGATTCCGTCATGGACGGAACGGGCATATATGACTCGAGGATAAACGGCGGAAGACTTCTTGCAAAGGCTTATCCCGTGGATGCCGATGTCGTGACGGGTGTTCCCGAATCCGGCATAAGCGCGGCCATGGGTTATTCCCTTGAAGCGGGGATCCCCTTTGTCCATGCTTTTCATAAAAACAGTTATATAGGGCGGACTTTCATCAAACCCACTAAGGATCAGAGGGAGTCTGCGGTTCACATGAAACTCAACGTGATACCCGGTGCGGTAAAAGGAAAGAAGATCGTCCTCATCGACGATTCGATCGTGAGGGGTACCACGATCGCCAATCTCATAGGGATGCTCAGGCAGGAAGGTGCGATAGAAGTCCATGCAAGGATCTGTTCGCCTCCTTTTTTGTATCCGTGCTATTATGGTACTGATGTTCCCGACAATTCCGAACTTATCGCCAACAGGTTTTCCGTAGAAGAGATAAGGAAGAAGATAGGTGCGGATTCGCTCGGATACATGAGACTTGAAGATCTTGATAAACTGACAAACGGCCTTGGCATATGCAAAGCCTGCTTTGACGGAGTGTATCCGGCAGGCGAGACAAAGACAGCAGAGGAAAAAGATGGATAACCAGATCAAAAGAAAGATAATACTTGAGGACGGGAGCGAGTTTTCCGGATACTCTTTCGGAAGCGGTTCGGAAAAACTTCTTGAACTCGTGTTCAACACTTCGATGGCGGGGTATCAGGAGATACTTTCAGACCCCTCCTACACCGGACAGGCCGTGGTGATGACCTACCCGGTTGTCGGAAACTACGGGATAAACAAAGACGATTTTGAAACAAAGGTCCCTTCGATAGGCGCGATGATCGTAAGGGAATATACGCCGATCCCTTCGAATTTCAGGAGTGAGAAGACGCTTTCGGATTTCATGAAGGAATACGATATCGCGGGTGTTTACGGGATAGATACACGAAAGCTCACGATGAAGATAAGGGACTACGGAAGCTGTAAGGTGCTTATCACGGACGGTGACGTGACTAAAGAGGAAGGATTGAAAAAGCTTTCTTCCTTTGAATATCCCGTCGATCATGTAAGTCATGTCAGCACGAAAAAGCCCTGGACTACCGACAACATAAATGACACATCCTGTCTTCATGTTGCTGCGATAGACTGCGGGATAAAACTCAATATCGTAAGGGAATTGGTCGCCCATGGATGCAGGGTGACGGTCCTTCCCTATGATTCAAAACCCGAAGATATCGACGCGCTTAAGCCGGACGGTATCTTTTTGTCGAACGGACCCGGAGACCCGGCCGATGTAAAAGAGACGATAGAGCTTGTTAAGAACCTTAAAGGGCGTTATCCGATATTCGGTATCTGCCTTGGTCATCAGATCCTGTCTCTTGCGTACGGCGCGGCCACATACAAGCTTAAATTCGGACACCGCGGAGGGAATCATCCGGTCAAGGACCTTACGACGGGTCTTATAGATATAACTTCACAGAACCATTCCTATGCCGTTGACGAAAAGAGTCTTGAGGGCACGGGACTTAAGGTTTCGAACATAAACATACTCGATAACACGGTGGAGGGAGTATGCCACATGAGCGATCCTTCGTTCGGGATACAGTATCATCCAGAGGCCTGCCCCGGACCGTGCGACAGTAACCACCTTTTTGACAGGTTCGTAAAAATGATGAGGGGAGAGAGCATAAATGCCTAAACGCACCGATTTAAAAAAGATCCTTATCATAGGATCGGGGCCGATAGTAATAGGACAGGCCGCCGAATTTGATTACGCGGGAACCCAGGCATGCCTCGCACTTAAGGAAGAAGGCTACGAGGTCATACTTTGCAACTCAAACCCCGCAACGATAATGACGGATCCGAACGTGGCGGATAAGGTCTATATGGAACCGCTCACGCTCGAATACCTCGCAAAGATAATAAGAAAAGAAAGACCCGATGCACTGCTTCCCGGAATAGGCGGACAGACAGGGCTTAATCTTGCCATGAAGCTCCACAACAAGGGCGTTCTTAAGGAATGTAACGTTGAACTTCTCGGAACCGACTTTGAGAGTATAGACATGGCGGAAGACCGTGAACGCTTTAAGGAGCTGTGCTTAAGGATAGGAGAGCCCATCCTTCCTTCGGGACTCGCAAACAGCATAGAAGAGGGTATCAAGGCTGCGGAAGAGATAGGATATCCCGTTGTCGTGCGCCCTGCTTTCACACTCGGCGGTACCGGCGGAGGGTTTGCAGATGACGAAAAGGAACTGCGCGAGATCTTAAAGAATGCACTCGAGCTTTCTCCCGTCGACCAGGCTCTTATCGAAAAATCCGTTAAGGGATTTAAGGAAATAGAATACGAAGTCATAAGGGATGCCAACGATACGGCGATCACCGTCTGCAATATGGAAAACATAGATCCGGTCGGTGTCCACACGGGAGATTCCATAGTAATGTGTCCTTCACAGACACTTACCAACAGGGAATATCATATGCTGAGGAACAGTGCGCTCAAGATCATCCGCGCTCTTAAGATAAAAGGCGGATGTAACGTTCAGTTCGCACTCGATCCTTATTCGTTCGACTACTATCTTATCGAGGTAAATCCCAGGGTGTCACGTTCGTCTGCCCTTGCTTCGAAGGCATCGGGATATCCGATCGCCAGGGTTTCCGCAAAGATCGCCGTCGGATATGATCTTGACGAAATAAGGCTCGCAAACACGCCGGCTTCATTCGAACCTTCACTCGATTACGTGGTCTCAAAGCTTCCGAGGTTCCCGTTCGATAAGTTTACCGATGCATCGAACACGCTCGGTACGCAGATGAAGGCGACCGGAGAAGTCATGAGCGTCGGACGCAGCATGGAAGAAAGTCTCCTCAAGGGCATCAGGTCCCTTGAAACGGGAGTGTTCCATCTTTACCTTTCAAAGTTCGATGATGTCGAAACGGATAAGCTCCTTGACTATATAAAAGACGGAAGCGATGACAGGATATATGCGATAGCGGAGCTCTTGAGGAGAAAGACCGATATCGAAGTATTAAATAAGGCTTCACTCATAGATCCTTTATTCCTAAACGTATTTAAGAACATAGTGGATGAGGAAGAAAAGATAAAGGCCGATAAGGACCAAAAGAGTCCCGAAGTTTTGCAGAAGGCAAAATCCATGGGCTTTTCCGATGTCATGATAGCAAAGCTCTGGGATACCGATGCAAGATCCGTGTTCGACTTAAGGAAAAAGTACGGCATGTTCCCGGTCTATCGCATGATAGACAGCTGTGCTGCGGAATTTGAAAGCTATATACCGTATTTTTATTCGACATACGAAGACGAGAACGAGTCCAGGCCCGGCGACAAGGAAAGCATCATAGTTCTGGGATCCGGTCCCATAAGGATAGGACAGGGAATAGAATTTGACTATTCCACCGTACATGCGGTCAAGACGATAAAGGAATCGGGCTACGAGGCAGTTATCATAAACAATAACCCCGAGACCGTTTCCACGGATTATACGACATCCGACAGACTCTATTTCGAGCCTCTCTGCATAGAAGACGTGATGAACGTCATAGAACACGAAAAACCGAAGGGAGTCATCGTAACCTTAGGCGGACAGACCGCGGTCAATCTTGCGGATGCCCTTAAGGAATTCGATGTTCCGATAGTCGGAACCGGAACCGATGCGATAGATAAGGCTGAGGACAGGGACCTTTTCGAGAAACTGCTTGAAGATCTTGATATCCCCGAACCCAAGGGAAAAGCGGTTACGAGCATAGAAGACGGAATAAAGGCCGCAGCCGAGATAGGTTATCCCGTACTCGTCAGACCTTCGTTCGTACTTGGCGGAAGAGCAATGCAGATCGTATCCAAGGAAAAGGATATGGAAAACTACCTGCGCACGGCGGTAGAAGTTGATGAGAGCAAACCGGTACTTGTTGATAAATATATCAGGGGACGCGAGGTCGAGGTGGATGCCGTATGCGACGGCGTCGATGTCTTCGTTCCCGGGATCATGGAACTCGTCGAAAGGACAGGAGTCCACTCGGGAGATTCGATAAGCGTATACCCGCCTTTTTCACTTTCGGATAAGGTCAGGGGAACGATCCTTACATATGCCAAGAGACTCGGACTCGGTATCGGTATCGTGGGTCTTTTCAACATCCAGTTCATCGTGGATGATGACGACAATGTCTTTATCATTGAGGTCAACCCGAGATCTTCAAGAACGGTTCCGTTCCTTTCAAAAGCCACGGGATATTCGCTTGCCGATATAGCAACAAAGGTAATGCTCGGCCAGTCGTTAAAGGAGCAGGGTATATTCACTCTCTATCCCGAGGAAAAGAAATACTGGTACGTAAAAGTTCCGGCATTTTCGTTCTCAAAGTTAAAGGGAATGGATTCTTATTTAAGTCCAGAAATGAAATCAACGGGAGAGGCCATAGGATATGCGGAGACCATGCACAGAGCCATGTACAAGGCGCTCATTGCATCCGGAATAGAACTTGCGAATTACGGAACGGTGCTCTTTACCCTTGCCGATGAGGACAAGGCGGAGGCTCTTCCTCTGGTTAAGAGATTCTATGACCTAGGATTCAATATCGAGGCTACGACCGTAACGGCTCAGTTCCTCCGCGATCACGGAGTAAAGACGAGGCTTCTTCACAAGCTTTCGGAAGGATCCGAGGAGATGCTCGATTCGATAAGATCGGGATATGTAAGCTATGTTGTAAATACGCGTGCGATTCTTTCGGGCGTTCACTATGTTGACGGAGTGGCGTTAAGAAGATGTGCAAGAGAAAACAACGTTACGGTATTCACATCCCTTGATACCGTAAGAGTGCTGCTTGATGTGCTCGAGGAGCTTACGATAAAGGTTTCTCCGATATTCTGAACCGGCGGAAAAATTTTTAAAAAAAGTACTTGACAACTTTGTATACATGTATTACAGTATGCATAAAGCAAAGGCGCTTTGGATGATTCCAAGGCGCTTTTTCCTTTTCCTTAGCGGGCAAAGCAACGGGGCTTTGGACATTCTGTCCGAAGTCCCTTTTCTTTTGCCTTACGGAAGAGGAAAGAGAATAAGGAGGAGGAAACAAAAATGGAAAAGATACCCGAGATTTATGGAAGCTGTGTTTTCAACGATGCCATCATGAGGGATAAGCTCCCCAAGGACATTTACAAGGCACTCAAGAAGACGATAAAGAACGGAACCCATCTCGAACTCGATGTTGCAAATGCTGTTGCGATCGCAATGAAGGAATGGGCAGTGGAAAACGGAGCCACACACTTCACACACTGGTTCCAGCCGCTTACCGGATTTACCGCAGAAAAGCATGACAGCTTCATAACCCCTACCGAAGACGGACAGATCATAATGGAGTTTTCAGGTAAGGAACTCGTTAAGGGTGAACCCGATGCTTCTTCATTCCCCTCAGGCGGAATAAGAGCAACATTCGAAGCAAGAGGATATACAGCGTGGGATCCTTCCTCACCTGCTTTCATCAAGGACGGAACACTTTACATTCCCACAGCATTCTGTTCATACACGGGAGAGGCACTTGATAAGAAGACACCGCTCCTCCGTTCAATGGATGCACTTAATGCAGAAGCGGTAAAGATGCTTCACTTCCTCGGAAACAAAGATGTTGTCAACGTAGCGACAACAGTCGGACCCGAGCAGGAATATTTCCTTATAGACAAAAAGGATTATGCAAAAAGGCGTGACCTTATATTTACCGGAAGAACACTTATCGGTGCTCCTTCACCCAAGGG
>JAIKZO010000160.1 GCA_024682115.1 Lachnospiraceae bacterium | reverse complement strand
CTATCAATACTTCCTTCATCTTTTCTTTGGAAGGAAACTCAAAAAACAGAAGCCCTATCATCTGGGAACGATAATTCGTGATCTCGTCTCCGACATCGCGGATCATGCATTTATCAAACAAAAATTCTCCGTATTCTTCAGGTATCGTGATCTTATCGATCCTGCCGTTACTGTCAGCCATGACCGATTTATAGGCAAAAAATCCCTTTTGTTCGGGAGATACCGGAAAATCTTTGCAGCTTATCCCACACTTGGCTTTAGCTTCCCAATAATCCCATTCTATGCCATTAAGGCGATCCGCAAGGACCGAATACATATTTCCTATAGCCCTTTGCATAGCCTCGATTATATAAGGTTTTCCGTCGGACATGATATATTGAAGGTGGAATATCCCGTCTATCAGGTTAAGCCTGTCCGCTATCTTCTCAATTTCCGGGATAAGTATCTTTGATGCTTCCTCCCAGTTATCCGCAGGGAATGTGTCTATCTCCACCCTGTAAGGGTTTATTATCGAATACTCGTTGTTACTGCAGATCGCACGTACTTTTTTATCTACCAAGAACGTGCAGAAACCGTGCTGGGTTCCCTCTATATACTGTTCGATCACAATAGTCCCGTTCCTGCAGGTATCAAAAGCATAGGAAACAGCTTCATAGGCCTCCGATCTATCATTGACTTTCGTGATGCCGTTACCCGCGCTGGCATCGGAAGGTTTAATGATCAGAGGATAATCTTCCGATCCCATGCTGTCTATAAAACTTTTGGCCTTTTCAATATCCGTAAACGATCTGGTCTTAGGTGAAATGATACCCAGTTCTTCCGTGAGTTTCTTAAACTTATCCTTATTATTTATAGCACATGTGGTCTCATCGGGATCATAACCGGGAAGCCCGAGTTTTTCCGCAACATACGAAGCCGTATATACACCAAAATCATTGCAGCAGGCGCATATACGGTCAATCTTTTCTTCTTTGGATATCTTAAGGATGAGTTCTTTATCCGAGTAATCTGCCCGGATGTATTTATCGCAATACTGTTCACCGACAAGACCGGGGGTATTACCGGTAACAACTATATAAAATCCGAGCTTCTTAAGGCCTCTTATCAAGCCGAGATCATTATGGCTTGCGTTCAACAATAAAACTTTCAAATGATCCTCCCACTAACTGCGTCTTTCGGCAAGACGCTTTGATATATCATAACTCAATTTCATTATCGATCTGGTGACCGTTAATCCGAATATGAGATAGATCTGTCTTAAAAACCTGGCGCGCTTTGCCGCAGGATATTCACCCGCAACATCACCTTCATATATCTTTTTATATCCTCGTAAAGGTTCCGTTATCTTAAACTCAAAAGTCTCTTCTTCGCTTATCTGCTGTTTGCTGTGATCAAAGTCGGTCCAGGTATAGGTATGAGCGCCGCTTCCGTCTTCAACCCCCATATTTCTTACAAGTGAACGCATCGGAGCAATGCCGTAAAGTTCGTTTGCAAACATGGCAGGGGAAACCGTATGATCGATAAAAGCCAGATCTCCGTCTTTTCTGAGATATCCCGAATAAGGACCGTTAACATCCTTTTTTTTGGTCATAGCCGCTTCAAAAAGACATCTGTAATCAAACGGGGCGTACTTATAAAGCCTCTGGCATACTTCCCCGTTTTTAACAAGGCGCCTGAAATTTTCCCTCGTTATCTGCTTTTCAAATTCCTTTTCTTTATATATCCAGGCTCCGAATCCCCACGGAGCGTGATAATATGCTTCTTCGACGTTATTTATCCTGTCGTCTTTGACATCCGACCTGTAGCCGAAAATGTAAAGAACATCAGGGTCATCCTTAAAACGCTCAAGCCCTTTATTTACATAGTCGAGAAAACAGGGCGAAAACTCGTTGTCATCCTCCGTAAATATATAAGTATCGAACGACTGCCTGACCTTATCATACAAAAAATCACGGTTTAATATGGGACCGAGATTTTTATCCTGATAAAAAACGTGGCACTTCTTAAAGCCAAGTTCATCTATGGTTGCAAGATACTCTTTGATCTTTGCATGGCCTTCGACATATTTCTCAGCCGGGGGATAATCAAGTGAAATAAAGACTTCGGTATTCTCAGCACCTGTGTTCCTGCTTAGCGATCCCAGACAGTTCTTCAGTTTTTCATACCGGTCCAGCGTTGGAATAAAGATCGGTGCGTATTTCATCTTTTAAAGTCCTTATCAATTAACTCGCCGATCAGGCCACAGCATATAATACCAGTTCTATCGAATAAGGTCCGCCGTATGCTCTTACGAAGAACCTGTATCCGGAATAAAGACTCTTAATATAATCCGTCAGCTCAATAAGGTCTTCCCTTTTATGATATGCACATACGGCAAGGATCGGGTGATACTCTTTTATAGTCTTTTCGGCACCCTTTAATGCATTGAGCTCGGCACCTTCTATATCCATCTTGATAAAGTCGGCTTTCTTGCCGCTTAACATGTTATCAATGGCTTCAACTTTGATCGACATGCTGCCGTGGTCGCTTATCTTTCCGGAGTTTCCTATATTGCCGTCAGTATCAAAAGACAGCGTTCCTGATTCATCCCACGCTCCCATCTCCATCGCATGGACAGTAGCGGGAGAGTTCCTGAATCTTTCTTTTATCTTTTCCTGATTGGTATGATCGGGATCAAGGAGATAGCCTTCTCCTTCATAATCTTTCCCGGTAGATTTCTTGTATTCATTGCAGAACGAAAGGAACGAATCCCCGTCATACGCACCGCAGTCGACAATACAGTCAACCGAAGAAATGTCATAAAAATCACAATCGAAATACTGTATCTCATCCCAGATATCAGCCATCTCGGAAAACCGGCCTGTTATCTTCTGGTTTATGAACGAAGTCATTACAGTCTTGCTCTTTTCATCGGATAACGACTCGAAGATCGTATTGAACTTATCGGAATTAGCTTCAAAAAAAACAAGATCGAAAGGGTCTCCGGATACCATGCTGAGCGACTGGACATCTTCATCTATAACATGAAATCTTCCGTTCAGTTCTTCCTTCTTCGGATAGTTTGCAATCGATCTTATGATGATACAGCCGGCAGGATCCAGGTCATCAAGACAGAGCACATCTTTGTCCATAAGTTTCCGGCCGGGTTCATAATATTCCTTATCAACGGCAAACGCATCCGCATCAAGCCCCTTAAATTTCAGTCCGTTCACTATCCTGACCGCACCGAGGGCTCCGCCGAGCACGATGACCTTCTTCCCTTCGGCACGGGCTTTATTGATTTCCGTAACAAAAACATTTTCTTCTTTTTTTATGTTCATTCAGCAAGCTCCTTAATAAATCTTTCCGTTTTATCCCAGCCGAGGCAGGGGTCCGTGATGGATTTTCCGAACACATTCTCTCCGGCCATCTGGCTTCCGTCAACCAGATAACTTTCAACCATCAGTCCTTTAACGAACGAATCGATGCTCTTGTATTCCTCGCAAAGTTTGATAACCTCTTTGCCTATTCTTACCTGCTCATCATAGTGCTTCCTTGAATTACCATGATTACAGTCTATTATGACAGCATGTGTCCTGGGATTTATCTCTTTATAAAGATCATAAAGATCACAGATCTCTTCAAAATGGTAGTTGGAATGAATCCTTCCATCCGTATCGGCGTATCCCCTTAAGATAGCATGTGCATATTTATTTCCTTCGCTTGCACATTCAAATCCGTGATAGAGGAAAGTCTGACCGCTTTCCGCAGCGACTATCGCATTCATAAGGACATGCATATCTCCGCTGGTGGGATTCTTCATACCTACGGGCATATCAAGTCCGCTTGAAACAAGCCTGTGCTGCTGGTCTTCGACCGAGCGTGCTCCCACTGCTGTATAGGCCAAAAGATCCGAAATATAGTAATGTGCCTCGGGATATAACATCTCATCGGCACCGAAAAGACCTGTCTGTTGGATGACATGAAGATGCATCTTTCTCATCGCAAGGATTCCTCCGTAGATATCATCATCATGTTCCGCGGGGTTAGGCCTGTGCACAAGGCCCTTATATCCTCTTCCGGTCGTTCTCGGTTTACTCGTATATATCCTGGGAATTATAAGAAACTTTTCACTTACCGCTTCTTTAAGCCCGGCAAGCAGTTCCATATATCTTAAGACCGCATCCTCCCTGTCGGCAGAACACGGACCTACTATGAGCAGTTTCCTGCCGTCTTTGTTATCAAGTATCTTCTTAATCTCATCTACGGTCTCTTCACGCTTCTTTTTTTCGGAGTTACTAAGACCGTATTTTTCTTTTAATTCATCCGCATCAGGAAGTTTCCTAACGAATTTCATACCAAGTAAGCTCCTTACGGTTCAACAGCCACTCCAAGCTCCGCAGATTTGTATGCCGCGTAAATGATCTTTGCGGTATCGTATGCAAGACCGAAGCCCGATTTGGGTTCACGGTCAAAATATATGCACTCGATGAAATCTCTCATCTCATCGGTATATCCCCTGATGATCTCATCCTCAAGGAATGGCTTATTCCATCCGGTCTTTGAAGGAAGCATCTCGGAAAGATAAATATCATCCATCCTGTCTTCATCGAGAAAATATGTTTCCATCATATCCGACATCGTAAGTTTGCAGTTTATGACCGCGTCGTTACAATAAAGTTCTACATAGTTTCGGCTTCCTCCGAGCAGAGTATCCGTCGCTATTACAACAGCCCTGCTGTCATCGGAAAAAGTGATAATAACAGTAGCACAGTCCTCAACGTCCTGAGGTCTTGCAGCTATATGTCTGTGTTCATAATCGGATAAACCGGGCGTAATCCTTCCCATATCGGCAAATACACTCTTAACGGTGATATTCTCACCGTGTGCCACGGCTTCTTCATGCTTTAACCAAAGGATTGCCGAAAGTGGATGCGCTCCCGTTCTTATGAACGTTCCGCCTCCCGTCTTTGACCACTCTCCTGCAACAGGTGAACTTGATCCCTTAAGGGATTCCTCGCCTTTGGCATAGAGTATCCTGCTCTTTTTCTTGGCGATTATCTCAGATGCCTTTGTTATTGCAGGAGCATATACGAAGTTCTCGGCATACATGAACTTGCGGTCAGATGATTCTATAACTTCCCTTAATCTGTCCAGCGATTCCATGAGCGAATCATACATTACACTCTTAGATACGTTATCACCGATAGGTTCAACATCACCTTCTTTACCGAAATATCCGCTCATCGGCTTTTCACATATAACATGCTTTCCTGCTTTTATAGCATCGATTATCATCTGCTCATGAGCGTAAGGCGGGGTACAGATATCTATAACATCTATCTCGGGATCATTAATGAGGTCCGCAAAATCAAGGCTCGCTTCGACAAATCCGAAACGTTCCTTTGCTTTATTAACCTGCTCGTATCTGCGGGCGATTATCCTTTTATAGCAGATCGGAACTTCCGTATATCTCCTAAGCGCATTCATATGCAGTTCGGTAGCCCTTCCGGCTCCGGCCATGCCTATGCAGATCTCTCCTTTTGCGTTCATAAATGCTCCTTTCGGTGGGAAATCACTCTTAAAACAATATCATTTCTATTATACATCAACCGACACGAAAATCCCAATAAAATAAAGGAAGCCGACCGAAGTCGACCCCTTATTCAACGTTGCATATATAAGATTATATCACAAATATCAATAATTCTCGGCTTTTATCTCAAAGTAAGCCTGAGGATGGTTACATACAGGGCAGACTTCAGGAGCTTCCTTGCCGACTACGATATGTCCGCAGTTAGCGCACTGCCAGATGCATTCTCCATCCCTTGAGAATACGATCTTGTCTTCAATGTTCTTAAGAAGCTTACGGTATCTTTCCTCATGCTCCTTTTCGATCGCAGCCACGCCTTCAAAAAGTTTGGCTATCTCTTCAAAGCCTTCTTCCCTTGCTTTAGCCGCAAATGAAGGATACATCTCCTTCCATTCATAAGCCTCGCCGTCCGCTGCTGCCTTAAGGCAATCAACGGTACTTCCTATACCTTCAAGAAGCTTATACCAGATCTTGGCATGCTCTTTTTCGTTATTTGCGGTCTCCTCAAATATCTTTGAGATCTGCACATACCCATCCTTCTTAGCCTTTGAGGCAAAGTATGTATATTTGTTTCGAGCTTCCGATTCACCTGCAAAAGCCGCCATTAAATTCTTTTCTGTCTGTGTCCCCTTAAGATTCTTATTATTCATAACGTTACCCCCTAGATCTCTTTAACCCAAAGGCCATGAAGATTGCAGTATTCATATACGGCCACCGGCTTTTCATCACTAGCCAGTACAAACTCGGCAACAGGCTTCTCTTCCGGCTTTAAGTACTTGATCTGAGCACCTTTTGAAGTCTCAAGCGCGATAAACTGAATAAAATGCGCTTCCAACATAGGGTGCTCGACTTCACCGACCTGAACCTTGACCGTATTACCCTCTACCGTTACTGCAGGAACATGCTTTTCCACGGCGCCGTCAACAGCTCCGGGAACAAGCTCCTTCATAGGCTGACCACAGCATACGACAGGCACACCGGAATCATTTAACTTTGTTATGATGTTGCCACAAGTTTCACATCTGTAGAATTTCATTTTGCTACCCCCATTCATTTATTTATGATTACAGTGATACTAATCATTCAATAGCACTATCGCTATTATACTATATTCGGAAATGTTATAAAACAA
>JAIKZO010000154.1 GCA_024682115.1 Lachnospiraceae bacterium | reverse complement strand
AGCGTCTCTGTTACCGTCGGATTCATTCGATCCGGTATTATGAGTCGGACTATCCGGCAAAATGAAAGAAGTCTCTTTCTCTAATGCAAGAAGTTCATCGAACATGGAATCCCATTCGTAATTGGATATTATCTCCTCCATACCCCCGTAATACGCGGAAGAAGCCTCATTCAAGGCCTTTGTGAGCTCTTTTATACGGCTTATCTTTTCGTCACGATTTTGCAAGTTTTCATTCATTTTTGTCGAAATCCCTTTCAAAACGCCATTCCATATAACTTGTTCTCTTTTAAAATACAATCTTTTGGATAAATTGCGTATACAATTTATTCAAAAGAAACAAAACACAATATATTGTACAACACAAAACAAACGCATCAATTGTTATGGATTTCATTATATAACGTTTGTAATTCAATTCCGCTTATTTCACGGTATTCTCCAATTTTCAGATTTGCAAGTAGAATATTTGCTATTCTGACCCTTTTCAGGTGGGTGACATAACAATTCAGCGTCTTACACATACGCCGGATCTGCCTGTTGACTCCTTCGGTCAAAATAATGTTGAAGGTATATTTGCCTGTTTTTTTCACAACACATGGCTTTGTTGTTATGTCAAGTTCCTTAAGATAAATACCGTTTGACATTTTTTTAATGAAATCTTCGGTGATCTCTTTATCGATCTTTACGGAATATTCCTTCTCATGTCCGGCACTTCCCTTCATGAGTCCGTTTATCAGATCTCCGTCATTTGTCAGTAAAATAAGGCCTTCCGAGTCCTTATCCAGTCTTCCCGCATATGTGACCCTGATAGGGTAATCGATCATATCGGTGATCTTTTTGTCGGCAAAACGGTCTTTTTCGGTACAAGTGACCCCTTTAGGCTTATTATATGCCAAAACAACCTTCGAATTATCATTTTTAACGATCCTGCCGTTAAATCGGACCTCGTCCTGGGGAAAAACCGATATGCCGACAGCGGCGATCGAACCGTTAACGGATACTCTGCCCTCTTCAATAAGCTTATCTGCATCTCTTCTGGAACAGACTCCCGACATCGCCAAATATTTATTTAATCTGATCGAATTTTTTTCTTTCATGTCCACATTTTTTATCAAAAATAACGTAACAATTTGTTATGTTAACCATTTTATTAGCAAAATCCTGCTTTTGAATACCACTTGTTATTATTGGTTTTTCGTTCCGGGAGGATCTGACCATAAAAAATCCTCGGATCATCTCTTAATCTCATTTCTGTTTTGGGATGAAGTCCGGATGATTTTGAAGAGACAAATCTCACACAATTTTGATCCCGGATATTATATTCGGTTTACAGAACAACCAAAAAAATCAAATATCAGTACTTTAATACCAATGTCCGATCTACACGCATCGATAAACGATAACACCGGAAGTTTTACCGATATCACGTTTCCTCAAAGATCAGGCTCCGCTGCGGGAAGAATTATTATCGTATTAATTTACATTGTATCAACTCGCGAATGGCATCCCGGCCTGTCGAATTATGCTGAATATCGGTTATGGAATTGTTTGTAAAATCTAAATTTAATTATCTGAATATCACTGTCCGTTAAAAACTTTGTGTTTTTAAGTATCATCCGCATAACGCCGGTCATATTTCAAAAGCTATTTTCTCCAATAAGATCCATGTTTAAAAATGATACGTCTTCCGCTCTGATCTTCTTTTGTCGGCGGATACGGACCTATATGCTAAATCATGATTAAATTATTTAAATCGTATCACCGATAATTTATTTGTTCTTTTATGTATATTTCCGCAGATGATAAAAGACGGAATCCCGATCATTTTTCCTGTGTATCTTTAAGTATGAGGCGCATCAATGTCTGGTCCAGGCCGAACTCTTCACAGAGATTTCGAGCCTCAGACAGTGCTTTTTTGCGTTTTTCCATGCTTATATTGTGTTTCTGGGCACGTATCAAAACATTTTTAGGGGAATGCTCTATATCCACGAATTCCATAAGATCCGTCCTGTAGCCCGAATATTCAAGCATACAGCCTCTTATCGCATCAGTCACAAGGGACGAGAAACGTTCCTTTATCAGTCCGTATTTGGTCAACGCTGTAAATCTTTCAGATCTTATCTGCCCGTTTATCTCATGCTGGCAGCAAGGCACAGATAATATCTTGTCCGCGCCCCAATTTATTGCGTTATACAGAGCATAGTCCGTAGCCGTATCGCAGGCATGAAGTGTCAGGACCATGTCAACTTTATCAAACGGAGCTCTAAATCCGTTGATATCGCCTTTTTCAAAGCGGAGCCCGTTATATCCGAATTTCCCGGCCAGGTCGTTACACTTTTTAATAACGTCTGATTTTAAATCAAGTCCGACAATATCAGGTTCTATCCCCCTTATCTCCTTTAGATAGTGATAAACAATAAATGTTAGATAGGATTTACCGCAGCCAAAGTCTATGATATTTATCTTTTCCTTGTGAAAATCCCTGAGACAATCATCTATGAACTCCGTAAATCTGTTGATCTGCCTGAATTTATCCTGCATGGAGTTTTTTACTTTTTGTTCAGGTGTGAATACACCTAGCTCGATCAACGCCG
Organism: Lachnospiraceae bacterium; assembly: GCA_024682115.1. GTDB lineage: Bacteria > Bacillota > Clostridia > Lachnospirales > Lachnospiraceae > JAILLW01. The sequence continues at coordinate 31,476 of JAIKZO010000154.1, read as the reverse complement.
GAACAGCCATGCCCTCTTTAATGATATGATTCTTCTGCCGGTTATTGCCGGTGGCGCGGATGCGTGGTTCGGAAGTATCTATATGCTTCCGGGTAAGATGATAATTTCCCTTTTTTCCGATCCTGAGCTCCATTTGGTATCTCTCGGCAAATACATTTACCTGCCTGTACGGTTTTTCGAACAGATCGATGAGAGCATCTTTTAAAAGATCACATGAAATATTCCTGTGAAAGACCTGCTTTTCGGTATATTGTTCGATCTGATAAGTAGGGATATCCTTTAGAACGATCTTATTTATGATGATCTTTATGAAACCGTCGGACTGACTGCCGGACGGATTGGAAAAAACGATCTTTTCGGGATCCTTTAGAACAATATCTTCGATTATGTTGCTGATTTCTTCGTTCATATTATGTCAATAACGTATTTTTATAAATACATGCGTTATGTCATGCATTCGGATGAAACAATATCAAAATCATGTTATGTCAACCGCTTCATCCGGCTAAAGTATTCTTCAATGTTATGTTAACCAACGGTTTACATATTTTTTTATGTTAACATATGCTTTTTAAAAATCCGGTAAAATATCTCATGTTATTATACTCCCCTGATCTTTCGATCTTATTTTTCTTTCTCTTCTTTTCCTGTTTCTCTTATCACTACCGAATCGATCATATATCTGGGACGATGTTTGGTCTCCATATATATTTTCCCGAGATATTCGCCTATCACCCCGAGTGAGACAAGCGTCACACCACCCATCAGGAGTGAAACGAATATGCTGGTAGTGTATCCGGGAATGTTATTGCCTTTAAAATACTCAATGAGCGTGAATATTCCTATTGCAATACTGATAAGGAATATCACGAAACCGATCACACTTATTATCTCCAACGGTCTGATACTCATTGATGTTATCCCGTCAAGAGCCAGATGCACCATCTTTTTGGCGGTATATTTGGATTTACCGAATTCCCGCTCTCTGACATCAAAATACACTACATCGGATGTAAAACCCATCGTAGGTATCAATCCGCGGAGAAAAAGATTGGTCTCATCATATTCCGAGAGCATGTCCAGCGCTCTTTTTGAAAGAAGACGGTAATCCGCATGATTGGTCATGATATCGGCTCCGAGCATGTGCATGAACCCATAATATCCCGATGCGGTGATCTTTTTGAGAAAACCGTCTGATTTCCTGTCTTTCCTGATACCGTAGACCACATCATTCCCGGCTTTATACTTTTCTATGAATTCATCAAGCGCATCGATGTCCTGCTGAAGATCGACATCGATAGTAACAACAGCATCCGCATATTCCCTGGCGACCATCATCCCGGCCATTATCGCATTCTGATGTCCCCGGTTCGATGCAAGAGCCACCACGGCAAAAAGATCATCTTTGGAAGATAACGCGTGAAGTTTGGCTAATGTATCGTCCTTGCTTCCGTCATCAACAAACAATGCTTTTGAAAAAGGCGATATTTTCCCGGATTCCTTCAGAGCGATGAGTTTTTCCTTTACTTTTACCGCCGAATGACCTATCGTTTCCGATTCGTTGTAACACGGCAGAACCAGGTATAAAACGGGATTATTTCTGTCCATATGCTGTTTCGCGCCTCCGATCTGTCAAAGAACCATACACTTACTTCTTTATTCCGTAAACAGTCCGGCGCTGACCTCCTCCATTATTCCAAGATTTATATCCGAATGCTCGATCTCCTTGGCGAATCTGTATGCGGTATTTATATATGTATCCGTCCCGGATCCGTCTTTACCGGCATACCTTCTGCAGACATATATGTGATCTATGAGCAGTGTACAAAAAACACTCATGCTTATCTTGGCATAGATCTCATCATCATATACTGCTCCAAGATAATACGTATATATAAAGGTATGCAGGATATTCTCAAGTATGATCTCCCGGGACTCTTTACCGAGCTCGGATACGGCATCGCTGTATGCACGCGGTATGTCATCGCAACTTCCCGGAAAATCCGCCGTGACGGCAAGAACATCATCCCAGTCGTTTTTTAGCCGCTCCAAGCGGTATAAGACCGGTGCATTATCCGTGATATATGAATCAAGTGCTCCCTCATCTTCAAATACACCGAATCCTTTTTCCGTATATCCGTATATCGCGGCAGGATCCTTCCTTACATCATCTATGATATCGTCCATATCAAACAGCCTGTCTTCGTCAAGAGCCATCTGCAGGCAAAAAGCAAGCATCAGTATCAGCTTCATTCTCTCTCGGACAGTCTTTTTTCTGTCGTTAAGTATATCGAAGATAACGTCCCTGCTGTCTTCAAGTTTTGTAAAAAGCAGGATGTCAAAATCCTCAAAATCCTCTTCCAAAGGTTCCGGATCATCATTATCGGAAATAATATATTCCTGAGATTCCCTGCGTAATATAAACGTTTTCGCCGCTTCCGGACACGAAAGCGATATCGACCATTCCCTTATACCGTCATATTCCTCAACATGTCTGGGATAAGTATGACAAATATGAGAAATGAATCCCTCTCCTTTTTCAAGCACGAGCCGGCAAAGACCTTTTTCATTAAGAAGTTCGCACCTGCCCTTTTCATTCATCCTTATGCATGAATTCTCAAAATCCACGGCTTTTTCTATCGCGCCTTTTAACGGTCCCTCATAATCCCGAAGATCTTTGAGAGTTTCATCGTCTATCTCGATCTGCCACCCTCCGCAGCAGTTATCGGTACACTTATCGGCGGTACATATAAAGCTGTCAAATTCTTCCTGTTTTACGATTCTCATAAAAGATATTCTACCATATCTTGTGGAAATCTAGTAGATACCCGCAACATATATTATGGAAATTTAGCAAAAATTGTCGGCATGGTCGCAAAAATTGAATAGCACTAATTTTAATAAGAAAGTATACTTTTTTATGAGTCGGTAAAAAGCTTAACTATAATCAATAAATGGAGGGAAGAACAATGATACGACAGACAGTTACCGAAAACGGGGAAGTAAGGGGACTTCCCGGTACAGATCCAAGGGTTACCGCTTTTAAAGGCATTCCTTTTGCTGCTCCCCCGGTAGGAAAAAACCGCTGGAGAGCTCCCCAAAAAGCCGAAAACTGGGAGGGGGTTTATAACGCTTATTCTTTCGGGCCGATCTCCGTTCAGGATACACCAGGTTTAGGTGATGATATCTACTGCAGGGAATGGCACGTTGATCCCGAAATACCCATGGACGAAGACTGTCTTTATCTTAACGTCTGGACAGGCGCAAAAAAGACTGACGAAAATCTCCCTGTACTTGTATGGTTCTTCGGAGGAGGTTTTCAGTGGGGATATACCGCAGAGATGGAATTTGACGGTGAACAGATAGCCCGGAGAGGAGTCGTTGTCGTAAGTGTCAACTACAGACTCGGTGCTCTCGGCTTCCTTACCCATCCCGAGATCACAAAGGAATCGCCCAATACTCCCGCAAACTTCGGTAATCTTGACCAGCAGGCCGGGCTTAAATGGGTGCGTCGTAACATCGCAAATTTCGGAGGTGATCCCAACAACATCACCATCGCCGGACAGTCCGCAGGAGGTTCTTCGACGCTCACTCAGATGACGTGTGAAGATAACTTCAATGACATCAAAGGAGCCGTCATTATGAGCGGTCTTATCCGGAATCCTTTTATCAAAGATCCTATCATCGTTCCCAGAGACATCAGCGAGACCGAAAAGATCGGAGAAAAATTCTTTGAATACCTCGGAGTTAAGACCCTTGATGAAGCCAGAGAACTCGATGCCATATATATACGCGATAAATATGCCGAATTCCGTATGCAGAACGGATTCTTTGCCACAGTCATAGATCACCGTCTTGTAAAAGATGACCCGTATAAGCTTTTATTGGAAGGCAAATATGCTCCCATCAACGTGATGAGCGGAAACACGATCGACGAATTTCTGGCCGAAGCTCCCAAGGATACGGATGATGTATTTGAGAGAGGCGATGTTCAGATAGTCGAGGCTTCGATAAAAGCCGCATTTAACAGTAATTCCGCCAAGCCTTCAAAGAAGTCCATGTACTATTACCGCTTTATGCCCGATATACCCGGAAGTGACGATCCCGGATGTTTCCATTCATGCGATCTTTGGTTCTTCTTTAATACGATAAGCAAATGTTCCCGTCCCTATAAAGGCCGCCATTACGAGCTGGCGATCAGCATGTGCGACTACTTTACCAATTTCATCAAGACCGGAGATCCCAACGGCCCCGGTTTCGACGGCTTTGCTTTGCCCGAATGGAAACCCTACCTTTATAATGATAAGAACGAAATGAACTTTACATCCGACGGTCCCAAAGCCAGTGTCGGAAATGCCAGGGACATTGAAAAGGCTGCAGGTCTTATAAACAACAGTCTTCAGGGCTTTAACCCCTATCTCCCTTCCTGGGAGTACATACCCGACGGCGAGCCCTATGTATTCGGTGACAGAGTCTATGTCTACGGATCCCACGACTATTTCAACGGAGCCGTATTCTGTCTCGGTGATTACGTCTGCTATTCCGCTCCCGTAAACGATCTTCGTGATTGGAAATACGAAGGCGTGATCTACGAAAGCACTCAGGAGCCCGAAAATCCCGACAGGCACGGATGCTTATATGCTCCCGATGTGACCCAGGGGCCTGACGGCAGATATTATCTGTATTATGTGCTTGATAAACTGGATATCGTATCCGTAGCGGTCTGTGATACCCCTGCGGGCAAATACAAGTTCCTCGGATATGTTCATTATCCGGACGGAACCCTGCTCGGAAGAAAAGCCGGCGACGAGCCTCAGTTCGATCCAGGCGTTCTGACGGAAGGCGACGTAACATATCTTTATACCGGTTTCTGCGGTCAGACTGATAAGTCACGTCATGCAGCCATGTACGTAAAGCTTGATAAAGATATGCTCACTATCCTTGACGGAGTAAAATTCATTGCTCCCGGAAAGATGTACAGTGACGGCACCGGATTTGAGGGACATGCGTTCTTTGAAGCTCCTTCAATAAGGAAGCGCGGAGATCTGTATTATTTCGTATATTCGTCTGAAGTAATGCACGAGCTCTGCTATGCCACTTCAGAATATCCCGACAGAGACTTTAAGTACGGCGGAGTCATCATAAGTAACTGCGATATAGGTATAGATTCGTACAAACCCGCGGATAAACCCACCTGTTACGGCGGTAACAACCATGGAAGCATAATCGAGATAAACAATGAATGGTATATCTTCTATCACCGCCAGACAAACGGAAACTGGTTCTCACGCCAGGGATGTCTTGAAAAGATAGAATTCCTGCCCGACGGAAGCATCAAGCAGGCAGAAATAACCTCCTGCGGTGCCAATAACGGGCCTCTTAACGATATCGCCGAATATCCTGCCTATATCGTCTGCAACATCTTCGGCGACGGTAATAAAGACCTTTACATCAATACCAACGTTCCTTACGTATCTCAGGACGGAGCCGACGGAGATCATAATATCGGTTATATCAAGAATATAACCCCCGGATATACTCTCGGATTCAAATACTTCGACCTTAAGAATGTCAAAGGAATATATGTATTGACTCAGGGTTACGGTCACGGGTATTTTGAAGTCCGCACAAAGATAGACGGTCCTGTTCTCGGAAAGGTAGATGTTGATTTTTCGGATCTCGACAGATACTCTGAGGGCAGCATCGAAGAAACAAGCGGAATCAATGCGATCTATCTTACATATTGCGGAGACGGGAACATAAGGCTTAAGTCCTTCGGTTTCATTCATTAAAGGAACTATTATATGGAAGAATACATCAAGATACGTACCGAATGGCTTGAATCGGACACAAAAAGAGATAAAGACCTTAAGGTACCCGAAGACGTCGAATGCCGTTATGATGTTTATTACGGAGCCGGCGGTCAAATCGCGGGTGGCGGTAATAACATACCCGATGAAGAAAAAAAATGGAACCTTCTGGATATTTATACTCCTAAGGCCCGTTCGTCTTCTCCCTTACCCGTCATCGTGAGCATACACGGCGGCGGATATGTATACGGAACAAAAGAAATATACAGATTTTACGGGATGAGCCTTGCTCTTCGGGGATTTGCGTTTGTGAACTTCAATTACAGGCTGGCTCCGGAAAACAAATTTCCTTCGGCTTTGGAGGATACCTGCAAAGTCATGAAATGGCTGGCCGATAACGGTCCGGGCCTCGGACTGGACATCGATAACGTCTTTGTCGTAGGAGATTCGGCCGGAGCCCACTACGCTTCTTTGTACCTTGCGGCATATTCAAACAGCGACTATGCATCCCTTTGCGGTATAGAACCCGAAAAAAGGTTGATGATACGAGCCTGTGCACTTAACTGCGGGGTATACGATCCTCTCATCTTAAGGCGCGAAGACGGGCTTGACGATCTTACGGCATACCTTTTCAGTGAAGAAAACTGGAAAGATATGGCAGCTGAATATCTTCAGACACACAGATTCCTAAATAAAGATTATCCGCCGGTATTCCTGATGAGCGGAACGAACGACTTTCTGCTTCATCAACTGGAACCGATGAAGGATCATCTTAATAAAAGCGGGATCGAGTGTGTTTCAAAGATCTACGGAGAAGAGGATCCGGAAAAAGCCTACCATGTCTTCCACGTAGACATGAACAATGTCTTCCAGAAGGAATGCAATGACGATGAGACGGCATTCTTTAAGGCCCATCTGGTCTGATCTATAAGTTCCTAAAGCTTTACCGCTATGCAAAATAAACCCGTATCCACTCCACAATGGATACGGGTTCATTATTGTCTGAAATATCAGTTTTATACAGGGTCGGTTAATACTATACGATACCCTGTGCCTTCATTGCGTCCGCTACCTTAAGGAAACCTGCAATGTTTGCTCCGGCAACATAGTCTCCGTCAAGGCCGTATTTCTTAGCTGCATCATCAAGGTTATGGAAGATGTTTACCATGATGTTCTTAAGCTTTGCGTCTACTTCTTCGAATGACCATGAAAGTCTTTCTGAGTTCTGGCTCATCTCAAGTGCTGATGTTGCAACACCGCCGGCATTTGCAGCCTTACCGGGAACAAAGTAAACTTTGTTCTGCTGGAAGTACTGAGTAGCTTCAAGGGTTGTAGGCATGTTAGCACCTTCACATACAGCGATCACGCCGTTAGCAACAAGCTTCTTTGCATCATCGAGGTTAAGCTCGTTCTGTGTAGCACAGGGAAGAGCGATATCAACTTTGATCTCCCACTGATTTGTTCCTTCTGAAGCCTTATCATGATACTGAGCCGAAGGACGCTTAGCTGCATATTCGGTAAGTCTCGCTCTATTAACTTCCTTGACTTCCTTAAGAAGTTCAACATCGATTCCTTCGGGATCATAGATCCAACCTGTGGAATCCGAACATGTTACAGGCTTAGCACCAAGCTGCTGTGCCTTCTGGATAGCGTATATGGCAACATTCCCTGAGCCTGAAACAGCACATGTCTTACCGGCAATATCTATACCGTTGCTCTTTAACATTTCTTCTGTCATGTAAAGAAGTCCGTATCCGGTAGCTTCCGTACGTGCAAGTGATCCGCCGTATGAAAGACCCTTACCTGTAAGAACTCCTTCGTAAAGACCTGTAAGTCTCTTGTACTGACCGTACATGAAGCCTATCTCTCTTGCTCCTGTTCCGATATCTCCGGCGGGAACATCCGTATCCGCTCCGATATACTTAAAGAGCTCTGTCATGAAGCTCTGGCAGAATGCCATTACTTCTCTGTCTGATTTTCCTTTGGGGTCAAAGTCCGAACCACCCTTACCGCCTCCGATGGGAAGTCCTGTAAGTGAGTTCTTGAATATCTGCTCAAATCCGAGGAATTTGATGATTCCTATGTTAACAGAAGGATGAAGTCTTAAGCCTCCCTTGTAAGGTCCGATCGCAGAGTTGAACTGAACTCTCATTGCGTTATTAACCTGAACCTGTCCCTTATCATCTACCCAGGGAACTCTGAAGAGTACCTGACGCTCAGGTGTCGTAAGTCTTTCAAGTAATGCATCCTTTCTGTACTCTTCCTCGTTAGCTTCGATAACTACGCGAAGTGATTCAAGTACTTCTTTTACTGCCTGATGAAACTCGGGCTGTGCCGGATTCTGGGCTACGACTCTTTCATAAACCTCATCAACGTATGACATGTTTCTTCCTCCTTAGCATAATCATTTACATGTTGGTTTGGATTGTTTGGATTGTATAATTGTATACAATCCAAAAACATTTATATTATAAAGGAAAAGCCAAACGTTGGCAAGCGATTTTTTCAGAATATCTCCATGGAATAAAAAAGAGCGGGACGATCATCCGTCCCGCTCCGAAATACATCGGTTAAAAGCCCATCATTCCTCGTCAAGGAATTCGCTCTTTACATATCCGTATTCACCGTTATATTTTACCTTCGACCAGCCGCTGGTCATGGACTCGATAAGATCAAGCCTGTCTCCGGTATACAAAGTCACTATGATATCCGCCTCGGTACTGGGTTCTTTTCTGACCCTGACACCGGAATCGTTTATCTTGACCTTACCCTTGACATTCGTACTTGAAGATGTGGCCGCGGGAGCATCGGGCTTCGCTTCGCCAACTTCTTCTTCGCCTTCATTTTCATCCTCGTTCCCTATCGTGACAGTCTGAACCGCCTCAAGGAATTCACTCTTGATAAATGCCGATCCGCCGTTATATTCTATCTCAGACCAGCCGTTTCCTTTTTCCTCTATTAGATTGAATTCCTGCCCTATCTGGGCTTTGTCGATCTTATCGGCCTTCTCGGAATCGGATTTTCTGATATTGACCACATCCGTAGCCTTGACCTTTGTAACCACGACGGCTGCCTTGGCATCATCACCTTCGGTTGCCGTATTATCCGTCTCTTCTTCCGTAACGGGAGATTCGATGCTTGCAAGAGCCTCTCCTATCTCTTCCTTCATCTTTTCCGTGAAATAGGCTACGAATTCATTGACCTCCGTATTCTCCGCAAGGATATCATTGTATTCGACCGTGATCTTATTCTGAAGATCGATATAATCATCCTGCAGTACAAGGCTTGATACATACTCATATACGGGATCGTCGTCGGACGTTGTGTTATAGATCCTGAAATCACCGTTCTCCGTCGACTCGATATAATATGTCTGAAGTCCCGGGAGAGGAGTTTCAAGGTCCTTGAACTTTGTTTTTGATGTCACATAAGCGACATATGAATTATCCGTAAGACCGGGTTTGGTATATATCATCAGATCCTGAAAAGGTTCGATATATTTACTCTGTTCCTTGATCTTGATCTTTTCGACATCATTAAGATTTGTGTTCATTGAAGCTACGGTCAGAACATCTCCCTTTGCCATAGCGTCATAATAATTCTTAATGAACGTATTCAACTCCGGATGAGCATTTTCCTCAAGCTCATATAAAGGCGCATCGAGTGAATTGGAGTTACTCTCCGCCGATACGTCATTTGTCGCAGCAAGTGCAGCCGCCTCGGCAGCCTTCTTTTCCAGAGCTTCTCTCTTATTGGCATTTACCGCTATGATGACAGTTATCGCAACACACAGAATAAGAACGCAAGGCATAACTATCCTGCTGTGTTCCAATATCCATTCCTTGATCTCGGTGAGCTTATCCCCGATATTTCCGAGACTGCTCCTGTTACCACGCTTCATATGTTTATTAATTCCTTTCAGACCAAAAGCCTTTAATGCACCCGACAGGAATCGAACCTGCATTAAAGGCGTCGGAGGCCTTCGTTCTATCCGTTAGACTACGAGTGCCGATATGTTACGAAAATGTTACACACCACTCGCATAATAATAACACATGAGCGCCGAAAAGTCTAGTTTTCGTCCTTTTTAAGGACCAGACTGACCGAATCCAGGTCACGTTCGTAAAGATATACCGAATCGGACAGGATCTCCTCAGTCATGACTTCGGTGCTGTTCACTTCACTCACTATCGCAAGCAGTCCGGAAGCATCGGTATTTTCGTTTTTGGGAAGCAGGATGAGCTCATGGATCGAGCTCGGAAGAATGTAGATATCACTTTTCAGATCTTCAGAAAGTTGTTTGACGGACGGACTGTAAAGCAGAGCCGATGCTCCGAAGATATTGGCACTGTTTGTCAGAACGTACATTTCCGGGTCCAGATCATCCATCAGGGTATTGAACCGTTCTTTGAGGATATCTTTCATTGTCATGAGTCTGTCCGGACAATCCCGTTTCATATTCTCCAAAGCCTTTTCATAAAGAATACCCTCATCGATCTCCCATTTCTCAAGAAAGTTGTTCCTTATCAGTACCGTTGCCTTACAGTCTTCGCCTGTTCCGGCGGATATCCTGTTATCCAGGCTGAAATAATAGCAGACGGTTAGGTCAAGGTAAGCCCGATGCGGGATATCTTTGAGCAGATCACGGTTTTTATCCGTATTGATAAGCTTTATGTATATATCATCCCTGACCTTTTCATAATCAAACAGATCATCAACTATTTCCCTGGGCGGTATAAGGGCCTCCCTGAGGGTCCGGGACAGTTTCATTGCTATCTCAACGGTTTCGCCCTTTTCAATATCTTCTCTGTAAAGATCATTGATATACAATGTCGGAAAGACGTTGTTTCCCCGTTTTTGGGCCATCAGGCCCGTAAGTATCACCCCGTTGTTCTTAGTTACCTCCCTGACAGACACTTCATAATCTCCGCCCAGTTCGGTCTCAACCTGCTTTCGCAGTTCTTCTTTGAATAGATCAAATTCCATAGACCAAATTCCTTTCTTTAAAAAATACGACAAAAAAGGCAATAACATATGTTATTGCCTTACAAGCTTAGAAATTATTAAAGAAAAGATAAGATCTTTATACTCTTGAAAGGTATTCGCCTGTTCTGGTATCGATCTTAATAACGTCACCCTGTTCTACAAAGAGAGGAACGGCAACCTGAGCGCCGGTCTCAACAGTAGCGGGCTTTGAAGCTCCTGTAGCCGTATCACCCTTGAATCCGGGTTCTGTCTCCGTGATGGCAAGTTCAACAAAGAGCGGAGGCTCAATAGAGAAAACCGAACCGTTATAGCTGCATACCTTAACCATTTCATTTTCTTTGACGAACTTAAGGGAATCACCGACTGTATCCTGGTTCAGAGCGATCTGTTCGTAGTTCTCTACATCCATAAAGTTGAAAAGATCACCGTCCGAATACAAATACTGCATATCTTTTCTATCAATACGTGCCTGCGGACACTTTTCAGTAGGTCTGAAAGTTTTTTCCACTACGCCGCCGTTAATGACATTCTTAAGTTTGGTCCTGACAAAAGCAGCTCCTTTACCGGGTTTAACATGCTGAAACTCGATGATCTGATATACAGAACCTTCCAATTCAATGGTAATACCATTTCTGAAATCACCTGCAGAAATCATAACTGAATAATCCTCCTAAAATACTTACAATAACAATTCCAAAACATTTTATTACAATTATCCCGACTTTACAAGGAAAACTTGTAAATTTCTTTACTTTCGGTCAATGATCGTATCGATCGCTTCCAGATATCCGTTCAATCCTTTTCCTTTGATCACTCCGTCACACCCCCCGGATGTCACGGATGTCCTCCTGAACTCCTCGCGTCCGTCGATATCGGTGATATGCACTTCTATCTTAGGCATATCTACGGATCTTAATGCATCAAGGATAGCATAACTGTAATGTGAATAAGCCCCCGGATTGATCACGATCCCGTCGGTCTTATTGCGATATGCTTCCTGTATCTTATCGATAATGGCCCCCTCGTGGTTTGACTGAAAAAGTTCAACCTCGACATCCTTTTTTGCCGCATGATCCTTTATCATATCGCAAAGGGAATCATAACTCTCTTTTCCGTATAGATCCGGCTCCCTTATCCCGAGGAAATTCAGATTGGGTCCGTTAATAATCAACAATTTCATCAGCAGCCTCCATGTAAAGGTCTTCTCTTTTTTCAAGAAGAGCCCTGATCGTCTTCAGATTATCGTTATCCTTAAGTAACGGGCGATCATCGCTCCCTTCAAGTCTTTTGGCGAGCGTAACGGCATCCTGCCTCAGATATGCCGTTGCCCCCATGGATCTTATGATCGGAATGTTATTTTCCGTACACATTCCCCCACCGAGCGAGATCACATATTCGTGCTCCTTATCATCATCGACAGCAGATTTTATCTCCGAAAGGGCTTCATGCTCCATTTGCCTGAACACGGCTTCTCCCTGTGTGGCAAAGATATCGTTAATGCTCATTCCGGTCTTTTTGACGATATAATCGTCGGTATCTATGAAAATGCGGTCCGCGCCGTTGCAAAGCCTGCGTCCCGTCGTGCTCTTTCCGCATCCCATCATTCCGCAAAGTACGAGAACACGGTTCATGGCAATGAGCATGTTCAGATAACAGTCCTTCTCCGTTGAAGGATCGATATCATCAACATCATTAAAGAGCTTAAAGGCTTCAACACCTTGGTACAGGAGCATCCGAAGGCCGTTATGAGCTTCTCCTCCGGCTTCCTTAAGCCTCTTCATAAAAGAAGTCTCAAAAGGATTATAGACAAGATCAAATCCCTTCCTGCAGTTTCCGTAAAACAACGGATCGTCTATTATACAATCATCCGCTTTGGGATACATCCCCACGCTGGTCGACTGGAAGACAACGTCAAATCCGCCGTCGGCGGCAAGAACCGGAGCATCCTTAAGCGGAAGGACTCCCTCCCTTACGGTCCTGTTAAACTGCAATATCTCCCGGGCATGTTCTTTTTCACACAGATATCTTACCGCTTTCGAAGCGCCTCCGGCTCCGAGTATGGCTACCCTTTTATCTTTAAGGTCAATACCGTAATCATCGAGCGCTCTTTTAAGCCCCGAATGATCCGTATTATACCCGGTCATGCTTCCCGGGCGTATAACGATACTGTTGCAGGCCCCGATCTTTTCGACCGCTTCATCCCTGTCCGAAAGATATTTGATAACATCTGTTTTGTACGGGATCGTCACATTGACACCGCATACATCGTTTTCTTTAAGAAAGACCATCCTTTTATCCAGATCGGTCTCTTCGGTATCCATAAGCGTATAGTCGGTGTTTATCCCGAGCCTTTTTCCGAGATAACTATGGATAACAGGTGAAATTGAATGGCCCAGCGGATGTCCGATAAGGCCTGACTTTCTATTCTCCATCTTCAAGAAATACCTTGCCTTCTTTTTTGCAGTAATTTCTGTATGCCCTTAAGATTATCCTCTCGGCTATTCTCTTAAGAACGATCTGAAATTCCTCTTTTTTATCTATCGGAGCCACCAGTATAGACATGATACCGGACCTTTTAGCTCCCCAAACATCCGTAAAAAGCTGATCACCTATAAGGATGGTATTTTCCCTGGTGCATCCCATTTTATCCATTGCCTCGCCAAAGCCTTTACGGGAAGGTTTTCCGGCCTTGTATATATACATGCAGTCAACCGCATCGTTGAACATCTTTACCCTTCCTTCTTTGTTGTTAGAAAGGAATAACACCTGATATCCTATGTCCTTTAACCTTTTCATTAAACGGATCGACCTGTCGTCTGCAGGAAAACCGTGAGGAACAAGTGTATTGTCTATGTCGAATATCAGTCCTCGGTATCCTTTTTCAAACAAACCTTCATAGTCGATCTTATAAGAAGAAACTATATATCTGTCAGGGAAAAATGCTTTGAACATGAATAAGATTATAACAGAAATCACAAAAGCCTTAAAGTATTCTTTAAGGCTTTTTGTGGACCAAATTTTTTTAAGGAGAATCTATAAAAATCAGTTTCTATGGGAGGTTAGAAAATGATCATTTAGCTATTACAATTCCGTCACCGCTGAACAGATCTTTTGAGCTGCCTACGAAGTAGGAATATTCTGAAAGGATGTCATCCTTCTTCATGTCGGAGATCGCTTCCTCCATATCGAGGGACTTTATCGAAGCTTCGCTTCCGATGCTGTCGAAAGTATCCTCTTTGTTGAAGGTTAAAGAAATATCCTCGAGCTCGGCATTCTTAACGGGTCTGCGTACAGCTGTTTCTTCTACTTTGCTCTCTTCGGGTCTGATCCCGGAAGCGTTTAATTTTGCGGCTTCATCAGCTGCCCTGACTTCCTCGGGAGTAACCTGGGGGATGTTCTTTCCGTATGTATTTAAATTCAGATAACTGTCTAAACCGTTATAAAACTGAATTCCCATGATACGTTCCTTTCATCCTTCTGGGATCACTTTATCACCCCTTGTGATAAATATATCGGCGATAAGAAACAAAACTTTAGCAGAATTTTAACAAAAATTAAAATTATATTGATGAAAGGAGTTCTTTGGTATAATCCGCGACAGGGTGTGCATATACCTGCTCCGGTATGCCCTCTTCCACGATATTTCCGCTCTTTAATATGATCAGACGGTCACAGAAATTGTACACTACCCTGAGGTCATGAGATATGAACAATATTGATAATCCGAGTTTTTGCTGAAGATCCTTTAAAAGTTCAAGTATCTGTGCCTGGATCGTAACATCAAGCGCCGAAACAGGCTCATCCGCTATCAAAAGGCGAGGTCCCGGGATCAGCGCTAGTCCGATGCAGACTCTCTGTCTCTGTCCGCCGGAGAGTTCCGAAGGATATCTCATAAGATGCTCTTCTTTAAGGCCTACCGTCAGGATCATCTCCCGGGCTTTTTTGCTTCTTTGCTCTTTATCTTTTTCTCCGGAAAGATACAATGCCTCCTCAAGGAGCCATCCTACACGTTTTGAGGGATTGAGGCTGCCCTTCGGGTCCTGGAAGACCATTGATGCCCTGGCATTGTTCATCACGACCTCTCCTTCATAAGGAACCAGGGAAAGGACTGCCTTGGCGATAGTAGATTTACCGGATCCGGATTCACCGACAAGACCCAGTATCTCTCCTTCTTTGATATCAAAAGAGACTCCTTTTAAGACCTCCTTGGTCACGGTATTTCCAAAAACGCCTCCGACTCTGCTGTTGAATTTTACGTTAAGGTCCCTGACCTTAAGGATCTCACTCATTTCTGTACACCTTTGTCATATCGATCTTAGGTATGGCTGCGATAAGCTTTTTCGTATATTCTTCCTTAGGATCGTTAAACACCTGTTTCGTAGGCCCGCTTTCAACTATATAGCCGTCCTTCATAACAAGGACCCTTTCACAGAGCGAGTTTACAAGACTGAGATCATGGGAAATGAACAATATCGCAGTCTTTCTTTGCGCATTTAGTTTCTTCAGAAGTTTGACTATCTGCGACTGGATCGTCACATCCAGGGCAGTTGTCGGCTCATCGGCTATAAGGATCTTCGGTTCCATTATCATCGCCGTGGCGATCATCACACGCTGACGCATACCGCCCGAAAGCTCATGAGGATACTGCTTCATAACGTGTTCAGGATCATCAAGTTCAACTTCTTTCAGTATCTTAAGAACTTTTTCGTATCTTTGCTCTTTATCAAGTTCGGTATGTATCCTTAGCGGCTCTTCAACCTGATCGTATATCTTTTTAACGGGATTAAGGCTCGTTAACGGCTCCTGAAAGATCATACTGATATCATTGCCCTGTATGCTCCTTAATTCGTTTCTCGAGATGGACAGGAGGTCTTTTCCGTCATAATAGATTTGTCCCCTCTTTTTCATATCCTTACGCGAAAGAAGCCCGGCTATGGCCAGCGCCGACATGGACTTTCCAGAACCGGATTCCCCGACCAGACCGACTATCTCCCCTTCTCTGAGCGTAAGGTCAAAATCATAGACCACCGTTTCGGGGATGATATGATCGTGAAACTCTATATTAAGATCGGTTACTTCAAGTAATACACCGTTTTCCATACAATAATTCTCATTTTTCAAACGAATCCGACAAAAGTCCGAAGCCGAGGACCATAAGTATTATGGCAAGGCCCGGGAACAGCGCGTAATTGGGCGCCTTAAAAAGGTAAGCCTGTGCTTCCGAAAGCATACGTCCAAGGCTCGGATCGGGCGGTTGAACGCCGATACCCAGAAAGCTCATGGATGCTTCCGCAAGGACCGCATTGTTAAATCCGATAAGGACCGAATTGAGCAGCACCTTCAGGGTGTTCGGAAGGATATGTATGACCATGATCCTTAAGTCCGACGCTCCGAGAAGCTTTGCACACTTCACGTAATCCATGTTCCTGTTCTTAAGGAACTCTCCCCTTACTATCCTTGCAAAACTCGGGATGAATGCTATACCGAGGGCGATAACGACCTGATAGGTTCCGGGCCCCAGAAGGCTTATGAACAAAAGTGCAAGGAGGATACTCGGAAAAGCAAATATCGCATCATTTATCCTCATCAGTACCTCATCGACCACACCGCCGAAATATCCGGTCAGCGCACCGATGATGATACCGAAAAACGTTCCGATGAAAACCGTTCCGAGAGCTATAAGGAAGGTCGAAAAGCTTCCTTCCATGACCCTGCTAAGTATCTCCCGTCCGAAGTTATCGCAGCCGAAAGGATGTTTTAAAGAGGGCGAAGCAAACTTGAGCGATGCATCGATCGCATTCGGATCCCTTAACGGCAGGATCTTTCCGCACAGTATGAACAGAGCCATTACGGAAATGACCGAAATGCCGAGTATAAAGTTGATGTTCTTTTTCTTACTTGTCTTCAAAACTTATCCTCGGATCCACAAGGCTGTATATGATATCTACCAGCATATTAACCACAAGGACCATACAGCATATTATGACTATGATGGCCATTACGACGGGGTAATCCCTGTTGGAAATGGATGACAGGAGAATACGCCCGAGTCCGGGTATGCCGAATACCTGCTCGACGATTATGCTTCCCGCGATAATATCGGTAAGTGCCATCCCAAGGAATGTTATCACGGGCAGAATGGCGTTTTTGAGCATATGCTTATAGATGACCCCGTTCGTCGTATTACCCTTGGAATAAGCGGTCCTCACGTAATCCATATTGTATTCAGAAACAAGAGAGCCTCTTAGAAGCTTGACCGCCATGGTAGCTTTGGGAAGGGCTATTGCAAGAGACGGAAAGAACATGTACCACAAAAATCCCGCGGGATCCGTGCTGTACGATACATATCCGCCCGGGGTAAACAGCTTTAGAACACGTCCGAATATGAACGTGATCAGGATTCCCGAAAAAAACGGCGGTATCGACATTATTATCTGATTAAGTATTATTATCACTCTGTCGATCACACCGCCCTGATACTTGGATGTATGGATCCCCAGCGGTATGGAAATAACGACCATGAGAACAAACGCCATGACAGCCATCGTAGCCGTGACGGGAATCTTGTCCATGATCATGTCCGAAACACCGATCTTATAGCTGTAAGATACACCGAGATCGCCCCTTATCAGCGCAAAGAGCCACCTGAAATACCTTATCAGCACCGGATCGTTGAGATGCATCTCTTCTCTCAATGCATTCAGTCTCTCCGGTGTCGCATTGGTTCCGAGCATTGATATCGCCGGATCTCCTGATATTAAATTGAATGCTATATAAACGAATAACGTTACCACGATGACCGTAATCATCATGGTAACGATCTTCTTCAGAGCATAACGCAATTTGCGTTCTCCTATTCGGCAAGCCTTACCTTAGCCATATCCTGTACATAAAGCGGATAGAATTCGTATCCCGTAAACTTGTTGCTTATGGCAACAAATTCGGGAAGGTCCTGAATATATACGTTAGCGGCATCCTCGGAAAGGATCCTCTCGCATTCTTTATAGTATTTTGTCTTTTCACCATCATCCGTAGCCGCAAGGGCCTTTTTAAACGCTTCATCATAAGCGGCATTTGAATAATTGATGAAATTCTTCGAACTGTCGGATGTGAAACGCTGTAGGAGCGCCGATGCCGTAAGGCTTGAGGCATCCACTCCGACTACGGTCGACTGGAACTGTCTGTTGTTATATACATCCGAAAGCCAGCTGTCCCATTCAACAAGCTTGATATTGGCAGTCACACCGATCTTGTCAAACTCATCTGCAAGCACCTGGGCCGTATCAACATGCTGCGTATAGTTGGATGCGACAGTGATATCAAAGCTGAATCCGTCGGGATAACCCGCTTCGGAAAGAAGCTGCTTGGCTTTTTCTATATCCTGATCATACGTATGATTGAGTTCTTCCATGAAGTATTTGCTGAAAGCAGGGAACATGGAAGAGCCTATCTCCGTTCCTTTTCCGTCCGAAACGAAGAGCATGATCTCCTGAGGATCTATCGCATAACAAAGTGCCTGTCTTACCTTGACATTGTCAAACGGGGCTTCGGCGTTGTTAAGATACAGTGCCTGAACGAGGTTCATCGTCTCTTCAAGGATGGTAAAATCCTTGGTATCGAGAAGATCTGCCTGAGCGATCGGTATCCTCGGAAGAAGATCTATCGCACCGGACTGAAGCTCCATGGCTACGGTATCCATATTGCCGATGACCTTGAACGTAACATTCTCGATATGAGCTGCACGTTCCTTATCATAATAGTCATCAAACTTCTTTACTATGAAGTTTTCCTGTGGAGAGCGGGAAACAAACATATAAGGTCCCGTTCCTATCGGATTGGTATCGGGATTCTTATTATTCTGCGGGATTATGGCTGTAGTCATATAAGCCAGGAATTCCGTATCGGGATCGTTCAGATGAACAATGAAATTATTTCCGTCTATCTGTGTATCCTTAATATTTGAATACGCCGCTACCAACGGTGAACCACCGGAAGCATCGGCGCATCTGTCTATCGAATACTTAACATCCTCAGCAGTTACCGTACTTCCGTCATGGAATTTTACACCATCCCTTAAGGTAAAGGTGTAGGTCAGAGCATCATCCGAAACTTCGTAGCTCTGTGCAACAGCAGGGATAAAATCGCCGTTTGAATCCGGTTTGATCAAACCCTCAAAGATATTGAACAAAACCTCTTTAGTTCCTGCCGCCTCAACTTTATGAGGGTCAAGACTGTCTTCGAGGTCCTGAGGGATTCCTACGACGATGGAAGAACCTTTTCCTTTCTTATCACCTGAGCATCCGCACAGTGCAACAGCAAGTACCGGAATCATGAGCATAAAAAGCAGCACTCTTAGAGTCGTTTTTTTCATGTTTTCTTCCTTCTTTCGATTAGTATTAAGTTTTTCTGTCACGTGATCAGACAATTACAGTATATATAAAAAAAATCCGATGCGCAAGCACCGGATTATTTAACCTGACCAAATGATCAGTTAAGTACCTTTTTAAGTTCGTCCATAAATGTGTTGATATCCTTAAACTCTCTGTATACCGAAGCGAATCTTACATATGCTACGGAATCCACATCCTTGAGTTTTTCCATTACAAGTTCACCTATTACAGAGCTGGGGATCTCTCTTTCTTCCTTTGAATAGATCTCTGTCTCGACGGAATCCACGATCTCCTGGATCTGCTTGGCAGATACCGGTCTCTTATGACAGGCTCTAAGTACACCCGACTCGATCTTTGATCTGTCAAATGCCTCTCGGTTATCATCCTTTTTAACGATGATCAGCGGGATGGTCTCAACCTTTTCGTAAGTGGTAAATCTTTTATCGCATTCATCACAGACTCTTCTTCTCCTGATGGAATTGTTTTCCTCTGCAGGTCTTGAGTCTATGACTCTTGTATTTTCATGACCACAAAACGGACATTTCATATATCACTTTCCCCCTATATATTGGTATTTGTAAGCAACTAGGTACAGTATATACTAAAAATGTAAATTATGTCAACTACTTTCTGTAAACTGTATCATATCCGAGAATTTTCACGCAACGGCAAAAAAGGACTGCCCTGCGGCAGTCCTTATAACTCTCATATTAAGATCTTATTTCTTCTGAAGGAAATCAGGAATGTTAAGTTTTGTTTCCTTCACGCTGCTCCTGATATCCGAAGGAGAAGTGATACCTATGGGTGCTGATACACCCTGTCCGGGATTCAGCCTGGGAATGGAACCGGTCGATCTTTGTGAAAGAACGTTGATCTCGGGAGCCCTTCCTTCCGTAGCCGTACCGGGTCTGGTGTTAAGTCCGGGTATTCCCTTGGGCATTACCAGTCCTCTCTGACTGAAATTGCTGGGTGTTACGGGGATCGAAGCATCATGTACGCCGGTAGCGATAACGGTGACAGTACATGTGTCAGGCTCGGTAACATCGAAGTTCGCACCGAAGATGATATTTACATCATCACCTGCAACCTCCTTAACTGAATCGGCTGCTATCTGTACATCCCAACCGGAAATATCACCTGTAACATTGATGATAAGATCCGTAGCTCCGTTAACGGATGTATCGAGCAACGGAGATTCGATAGCCATCTTGGCTGCATCGGAAGCTTTATCTTCACCCTTACCCTTACCGATACCTACATAAGCGACACCCTTATCTCTCATGATGGTACGAACATCGGCAAAGTCAAGGTTGATCATTGCGTTTTCGTTGATAAGATCCGTGATACCCTGAACCGACTGCTGAAGCACTTCATCAGCCTTCTTAAGAGCATCTGGGAACGTGGTCTTTCTGTCGATTATCTCATATATCTTTTCATTGGGGATGACGATCATGGTATCAACGCAATCCTTGATCTTGGCGATTCCGGCATTTGCGTTCTTCATCCTGATATTACCCTCGAAAGGGAAAGGCTTGGTAACAACAGCGATGGTAAGGATACCCATGTCTTTTGCGATCTTGGCAACAACGGGAGCTGCTCCGGTACCTGTACCGCCTCCCATACCGCATGTAACGAATACCATGTCGGCACCTTTTAAAGCTGCCTGGATCTCGTCAACGTTTTCTTCGGCGGCCTTTTCACCAACCTCGGGCTGAGCTCCGGCACCGAGTCCCTTGGTGAGTTTCTCACCTATCTGGATAACCTTGGGTGCTTTACATCTGCTAAGTGCCTGCTTGTCGGCATTGATACCGATAAACTCGACATGCTTAACATTTTCCTCAACCATTCTATCTATAGCGTTGCCACCTGCGCCGCCGACTCCGGCTACTATGATTCGCGCTCCTGCAACGTTTTCGTCTGTCTTGATCTCTAACACGGTTAGTCCTCCCCTGTCATTCTCCTAGAATAATCGCATATTATATATTACTTTTTTTCGAGGGATAATTCAATAAGAAAGTTGTGATAACGTATGGTTTTTAATTATTATCGGGTTCGAAAGATACGCTTTTTGTCTCTTCGGTATAGTTTTCCATGCGGAGTTCACCGCTTTTGCCTTCTATCTCCGGAAGCATATACTGAAGCTTCATGATCTTTTCGTCAAGTTCCTTTGCTTCTCCCAGAGAAACCCGGATATCGTCAAAAAACAGCGTAATGCTCTTGTCCCTGCCGAAATAGATCCTATCGATCGACAGATTATACTTATTCACCAGCTGAGTGATGGTAAGGATCGATTCAAACACATTGGGGTCTTCAACCGGCAGAGGTTCATAAAGCACCACATGCTCAAAAGAAAGTCCCGTAACGAGCGGAATTCCCTTTGTTTTTTCATCCGCAGCTTCGACGATTATTCCGTCCTTGTCAAAATACATGAATTTTTCGAGATATTCCACATATCCAGCAACAGCTTTTTCATAAACATCGATCTTTACGGTATGGGGGTCCTGAACGGAAATATCCATTGCGGACACAAAGGGGATGTCCTTTATCTTTTTGTTTTTGTATTTTATCGATAATACAAGGGAATTGTTGCTCAGCGGGCCTTCCATCACCATGCCCATTACCTCTTCATTGGTGTAATGAACATTACCTTCAACGTAAACCGTGGTGATCTTATAATTCTGCAGAACGTAAACGACCGCAACTATGATCGCGATCAGAAGAACCGTTAAAATGCCCGTGATGATGAAGATGCTTTTATGATTTCTGTAATAGCTCACTTAAGAATCCCTGACAACTATTCCCCTCTGAACGCTGAAGACCAGTCCCACTTCAAACAGCAGGGAAACGACAGAGGAACCTCCGTAACTTATGAAAGGCAGTGAAATACCGGTATTCGGTATCGTATTTGTAACAACCGCGATATTAAGGATGACCTGTATCGCTATGTGTCCCATGAATCCAACGATCAGTAGCGCTCCGTAAAGATCCGCCGCGTTGTTCGCAAGGATCATGCATCTCCAAAGAAGGAGCAGGAAAAGCATTATAACGCACAGAGCTCCGAAAAATCCGAGTTCTTCACAGATTATCGAAAATATCATATCGTTCTGCGCTTCGGGAAGGAATCCGAGTTTTTGCATGCTCTGCCCTATCCCCTTACCAAATATGCCGCCGGAACCTATCGCATAAAGAGCCTGCAGTGTCTGGAAACCCTTTCCCGCCGCATACGCGTTGGGATCGAGCCATGCCAGTATTCTCTCACCTCTGTATCCCATGGCACCGTCCTTGTTCCGGACCACGATATAAACGGCAAGAGCGCACATAGCCACCAGAAAGACTCCCATAAGAACGAACTTTTTATAGTCCGGGCTGACTATAAAGCACATGATGAACGCTATCCCGAATACGATTATCGCGGAACTTAAGTTTCTGGTGATGATATAGATCGCAAGGACCATCGGCATGGATGTGCCGAGGGCTATGATCATACCCTTCCAGGTCGTTATCGCACTTCCCATCCTGCAAACTAGATTGGCAAGGAAAAGTATGATCGCAAGCTTTGCAACCTCTGCGGGCTGGATCGATGTTCCCATGAACTTTATCCATCTTTTTGCGCCGTTTACCTCGGTTCCGAACGGAATGATCAGGAACAGGAGTACCATCGCAAAAATATAGGCAAGTCCGGAAAGCCTGGCCCAGAAATGGTAAGGCACAAAAGAAACCAGGAACATGATCACAAGTCCGAAAAGAGTACTTGTGATCTGTTTGCGGAAATAATACATTGAATCGTTATATGTGACGCTTCCGTCATAGGAACTGACGGAAAACAGCACAACAAGCCCGAATATGATGAGCAGACTGATCGTGATGATCAGCGTCGAATCCAGGAATCTTGATGTTGAAAGTTTTTTCAGCGTGAATCTGTCAGCCATTTTTATCCTTATAGTATGAGTCTGCGGTCACTGTACGACCTGATTGCCGTTCTCGTCGTATGTGATATCCGTGATCTCGCTCTCAGTGCTTTCCTCTTCGTTTTCATCGGAGAAAGAGCCGCCGATGGTCGCTCCAGTTTCCGGATCCACATAAGCACCCGTATTGGGATCGATCGCATAACCGGTCTCCGGATCTATCTCAAAAGTCTTCCATATCTCGCTGTTTGGATTCTCCGGGATCTCTTCGGTCGTTTCCGTTTCGGAAGCAGCCTCGTCCTGATTTTCCCCTTCAGCGTTTTCTTCTGTCTCTTCCGGTTTTGCGGGAGTGGTTATCTCTATCTTGAGTTCCTCAAGTTCGGCCCTTTCCTTAACACTCAGCTCTTCGGTCATGAATATACCGAGATAAGGGAGTGCCTCCGTAAGGATATTTCTGACTATCTTTGTTGCGAACTTCGCATCGTCCTGGTATCTGACGTTCGGTCTGTCCACAACGACATAAATGGCTATCTGTGGATCGTCAGCGGGTGCATATCCCAGGAAGGAAACGACGTATTCATTGTTCTTTCTGGGAAGGGTCTCGGCTGTTCCCGTCTTTCCTCCGATGATATATCCGGCCGGTCTGGCGGTCTTTCCCGTTCCGTGTTCGCCGATAACGACCTGATTACACATGGAAATGATCATATCCGACGTATCCTGTGATATCGTCTGCTTGAGAAGTCTGGGCTCAATGTTCTCAACAGTGGCACCGGACGAATTGATGACCTTTTTTACCAGATGAGGCTCATAATAATATCCGCCGTTAATGAGAGATGAAAATGCCGCTATCATCTGTATCATCGTGCAGTTATAACCCTGTCCGAACGAGCACGTCGCAAGCTCCGAAGATCTCATCGTATCTGCCGTATAAACGAGAGATGCAGTTCTGGCTTCTCCGGCAAGGTCTATGTTCGTCTTAAGTCCCATATTGAAATTATGCTGGAACTTGGTGAAATTATTTACGCCCTCCGCCTGAGCGACATACATCATGCAGACGTTGCAGGAACGCTCTATTCCCTCGGCGACCGTAAGAATGCCGTCACCGTATGTGTTATGGCACTTGATCTCATGACCTCCGACTTCGAGTTTTCCCTGGCAGTTATAGCTCTCGTTTCCCTTTATCGCTCCGCATTCTATAGCCGAAGCAACCGTGAGAGGCTTTGATACCGATCCCGGTTCATAAGCATCCGAAATGCAGAAATTCTTCCAGAGCGCGTTATAATTCTGATAAAGAGCATCGCCCTCTATATCACTTACGTTTTCTTCACTGATATATACTCTTCTTCCGGTCTCTTCATCTATGACCTTATCGCCTTTTTCATCGAGAAGAGGCATTCCGATAAGGGCATCCTTGTTCCTGGTATCATTCAGGTTGAAATCGGGATATGACGCCATCGCAAGGATCTCACCGGTATTGACGTTCATTATTATACAGCCGATGTTATTCGCTCCGTTACCGGTATGGAAATTGTCTGCGTATTCGTCATTGAACTTCTTAAGATACTTCTCGACCATCGCCTGCAGGTTGGCATCTATGGTGGTGACTATACTGTTTCCGTCCTCGGCGGATATGGTCGTTCTCTCGAGGGTTCCTTCCTCGTTCATGAATCCGTATTCACGTCCGGGAGTACCGCTTAACACATCGTTATAGAATTCCTCAAGGCCGTAGGATCCGATATCGTCCGCAGTCGTAAAACCGATAACATCGCA
Source organism: Lachnospiraceae bacterium (assembly GCA_024682115.1). Lineage (GTDB taxonomy): Bacteria > Bacillota > Clostridia > Lachnospirales > Lachnospiraceae > JAILLW01. The sequence continues at coordinate 6,615 of JAIKZO010000154.1, read as the reverse complement.
GGCAAGGCTGTTACCCGGATAAAGTCTCTGATACTCTTCCTCAAACCATATTCCTTTGATCAGAGAATTATCCTCGTTCTGCATCGCGATGAAGTTCTGGATCTTTTCATACGGAAGTTTCTTTACGAGAATATAATATCTGGAAGTTTCTTTATTCTGTTCAAAGTAATCCCTTACTTTCGCCGTGTCTATTCCGAATTCGCTCTTTAAGGCGGCAAAAGTGGGCTCTATCGCATCCTCGTCGGAATTAAGAGCCACGCTGTCAAGGATGACCGTATAGACCTTCTCCGACGTTGCAAGGATATTGCCGTTGGTGTCAAGTATCGAACCCCTTCTGAAGGGTATGGTGACACTGTCGTATTTTTGCTGGGCCAGAACAAGTTTCTTGTACTGGTCCCCGTTATCCCTGGTGATCGAATAAAGTCTGTATATCAGAAATACAAAAAGAAGTAGCACTATTATAAATAGTACTACCAGCTTTTTTCGCATAAATTTGGCAAATTGCTTTTGAGGATACTGTTCTTTCAAAACAACTCCTAATCCGGGATCTTTCCTGTCTGTCTTACGTAGTCGGAACCTTCGCCGTTAAAGGTGATTATCTGGCCTTCCTCGGCGTACTGCATCCCGAGTTCCTGTATCGCAACCGTGCGTACTTCTTCAAGATTTACGTTGCTGGTTATTCTGCTGTAGTTTTCGTCGTTATCGAGCCTCATCTCGTTAAGTGTACGTTCCATCTTTGAAATGGTCTTAACGGATTCGGTTATCTCGGCCTGAAGCATAAGGTAATATGTCAGGGCACCCGATACGGTTATGGCGCAGGCTGCAAGAAAAAGCGCTGTTTTGATAGCGGATATGCGTCTTGCCGTTCTCTGACGTTTTTTACCCTCGATGACGCTGTATCTTTTTTCCTCGCGTCTTACCGGGATCGTATTAAGGTTTCTTGCTGCGCTTGTAGCCATTTTTCTTCTCCTATCTTATCTTATATCGGAACACTTTTCAAATATCCTGAGTTTGGCACTCTGTGATCTGGTATTTTCCTTAAGTTCCTCTTCCGAAGGCAATATCGGCTTGCCGGTTATCACCTTCCCTTTACTCTTTTTACCGCATGTACATACCGGAAACGAAGGCGGGCATGTGCATGGATTTTCGGCTTTCCTGAATGCGTTTTTTACTATCCGGTCTTCCAGTGAATGGAATGTTATTATGCAGAACCGGCCCTGCGGTCTTAAAAGATCTATTATCCCGTCGATCGATTCCTTAAGGCTGTCAAGTTCCGCATTGCATTCGATCCTTATCGCCTGGAACGTTCTTTTCGAAGGATGACCTCCCGTGGCCCTTATCTTTGCGGGTATCGCCGCTTTTATGATATCGTTCAGTTCAAATGTGGTCTCTATCGGTTTTTCTTTTCGCCTTAAGCATATGTGCTTTGCTATGTTCTTGGCGAACCTGTCTTCACCGTAATCCCTTATGACTCTGAACAGCTCACTCTCGCTGTATTCGTTTACGATGGTCCTTGCGTCAAGACTCTGTCTTTGGTCCATCCTCATATCAAGAGCCGTATCGTATCTGTAGGAAAAACCCCGATCTTCGTTATCCAGCTGATATGACGAAACCCCGAGGTCGAGGAGCAATCCGTCTATTCCTTCTATCCCGAGTTCTTTTATTATCCCGGGAGTATTGAGGTAATTGTCTCTTACTATCGTTACCCTGTCGCCGAATACTTTGAGTTTTTCTTCTCCGGCCTTTATCGCATCCTCGTCTCTGTCTATGCAGATGAGCTTTCCGTCCTTACCGAGCTTTTCGGCTATCTTGAAACTGTGTCCGGCTCCGCCCATCGTTCCGTCCGCATATATCCCGTCTGGCCGGATATTGAGGCCTTCTATGCATTCATTCAGCATCACCGAGTAGTGTTTGAATTCCATCTGACTGTCAGATCCCTATTCCGAGTTCCGTCATGTGCTTGGCGATCTCGTCCATATCCTCATAAGTAACGGTTCCGTCGTAGCGTTCCTTGCTCCAGATCTCGACCCTGCTTCCGACTCCGATAAGGACCGCATCCTTCGTGATGCCTGCGAATTCCCTTAACACTCCGGGGATCAGGATCCTTCCGCTCTTATCAACCTCGACTCCTGCGGCTCCGGCCAGGAAAAATCTCGTGAACTGTCTTGCCTCTTTATCTATCATGGGAAGCGTGTGAAGCTTTTCTTCAAACGATTCCCATTCCTTCATGGGAAATACGAAAAGACAGCCGTCCATGCCCTTCGTTACCGTGAATTCATCTCCCAGATCCTCACGGAACTTGGCAGGAACGATCAGTCTGCCTTTTGCATCCAATGTGTGGTTGTATTCACCCATGAACATTTTCGAAAATCTGCCACTTTCTTACACTTATCTGACACAAAATGACACTTCGTGCCACCCAAGTACAATATTATAGTATTTTTATTGAAAAATCAAGGTTTTTTTAGAAAAAATAAGGGATTTTTCAAAGGGATTTCCGTAACACAAAAAAACGACCCTTCGATCGTGTATTCACACGGTCGAAAGATCGTCTTTAAAGCTTGAAATATCTTAATTTCGGCATGCCGGGTTCTTCGTCGGGTCAGTTTTCCTCTTGGGTGTTATCGGGTTCTTTTCGGATCTTCTTATTCTTTGACAACATGAAGAAATTAAGCGAAAGGGCAAATATGACGCACGCTATCGCAAAAGCCAGCGAAACCGGGACGGATGTTCCGGGAATAAAGAGCGTATCGGTCCTTATGGCCTCTATCCACGCCCTTCCGAGCCCGTAGCCGCCGATATACAGCAGCGAGATCTGGCCTTCGAATTTCTTTTTCCTCCACAGAACGAGCATCAATATCAGGACTCCGAGGTTCCAAAGTCCCTCGTAAAGGAATGTGGGATGGACCTGGATATAATTGGTGCCCGCGATCATATGCTCCCTTATGGAAGCCGATATATCTCCGGATCTGACTGCATCTTCGGGAAGTCTCATGGCAAATAAATTATCCGTATATTCGCCGAAAACCTCTCTGTTGGTAAAATTCCCCCAGCGTCCGATGATCTGTCCCAGAATGAGCCCCGGGGTACATACATCTCCCAGAACCCCCGGACTGATCTTCTTGACCGCAGCATAGGAAAAAACCATTATAAAGGCACCTATCACTCCGCCGTAGATCGCAAGACCTCCCTGTCTTAAGTTAAAGATCGAGAGCAGGTCGTCTTTATAAAGATCCCACATGAAGATCACATAGTAGATCCTAGCACAGATGATCGATATGAGGACCGCAAGAAAGGCAAAATCCCATACGGTATCCGGAGTGATCTTTGACCATTTGGCAACCCTCGCCGCGAGCGCGATGCCCGCCAGGACCCCGATACCTATGAAAACGCCGTAAAATGCGATAAAAAAACCGAACACCGAAAAACCCTTCGGAACATTCGAAAGATATATCCCAAGGTTCGGAAAAGCTATGTCATTTAAGCCCATTATCTCATTCATATATGTCACACATTGAATCTGAAGAGGATCACGTCACCGTCTTTGACCACGTAATCCTTGCCTTCCATGCCTACAAGACCCTTTTCCCTTGCTGCCGCAAGCGATCCGAGTTCGAGAAGATCCTTGTAGTTCACGACTTCAGCTTTGATAAAGCCGCGTTCAAAATCCGTATGTATCTTTCCGGCTGCCTGAGGAGCTTTGGTCCCGATCTTTATCGTCCACGCTCTGGTCTCATCTTCGCCTGCCGTAAGGAAACTCATAAGGTTAAGGAGTTTGTAGCTGGCCTTTATAAGCTTATCAAGGCCTGACTCCTTAAGCCCGAGATCTTCTAGGAACATGGCCTTTTCATCATCGTCAAGCTCTGCTATCTCCTGCTCTATCTGGGCACAGATCACGAATACCTCAGAACCGTTCCCTGCAGCATATTCCCTTACCTTCTTAACGTGTTCATTTGACGCGCCGTCATCGGCAAGATCATCCTCAGCTACGTTTGCCGCAAATATCACGGGTTTTGCGGTGAGCAGATTATATGACTTAAACCATTCTTCCTCATCTTCATCCTGTGTTTCAAAGGCAATGGCAAGGTTGCCGCCTTCAAGGTGGGCGATGAGCCTCTTTAACATTTCTACTTCCTTGGCTGCTTTCTTGTCATTATTGGCGGCCTTTGTCTGTTTTGACAGCCTTCTTTCAAGAACCTCGATATCGGCAAAGATGAGCTCAAGGTTTATCGTCTCTATATCCCTTAACGGGTCAACGCTTCCGTCCACATGAACAACATTGGAATCCTCAAAGCATCTGACAACATGCACGATCGCATCGACTTCCCTTATGTTCGCAAGGAACTGGTTGCCGAGTCCTTCGCCCTTTGATGCACCCTTTACAAGGCCTGCTATATCAACGAATTCGATCACGGCAGGAGTGATCTTTTTGGAATTGTACATCTTTCCGAGAAGTTGTATCCTCTCATCCGGCACCGCAACAACGCCCACATTCGGATCGATGGTGCAGAACGGATAGTTTGCGGATTCAGCCCCTGCTTTGGTAAGTGAATTAAATAATGTGGATTTGCCGACATTCGGTAATCCGACGATTCCTAGTTTCATAATATATATATCTCCTTTGAGTTTTCTTTATTTTACGGGCTTTCAGCGCTTTGCGATTTTGACCGGGCACCACAGCGGGCACCATCGTCTAAAATTTCGCATCAAGTTTTATACCACTTTTAACGCGTCAGCCACGAGATCAATCTCTCTGTGTTTTTCATCTTCTGTAATATGAACGTATAGATTCATAGTTATACCGATGTTGGAATGTCCCAAAATCTTCTGCAGAGTTTTCGGTTTCATTCCACCCTCAATGCATCTGGTAGCAAAAGTATGCCTGAGTACATGCATCGAAAATCTCGGAATGCCTACACGGTCAAAATATTTAAACAGTCCCGTGTCATAAGTGCTGTTCTTAACCGGTGTTCCCTTTCTGCATAGAAAGACGGTATCTCTCCATTCAATCGGTACGAGCTTTAAGCTCTTGTTTTTTGATCTCTGGTTTTCCGGAATACGGATAGCTTCATCTGTTAAAGGAATTGTACGATAACCCGACTTACTCTTCGGCGGTCCAACTCTCCATTCACCTACCTTATAGCGATATTCCATCGTTCTTTCGATCTTCATGGTACGATTCTCGAAATCGATGTCACTCCACTTGAGTCCGATGAGTTCTCCAGTACGAAGTCCTGTCTGTAATACAAAGCGATACTGATTTTCATAACTGTACCCAACCACAGCTTCTAAAAACTTCTTCTGAGCATCAATTGTAAGGGCTTCTTTCTTATCAGAAGGCTTTCCCATATCGCTCTTTAAGGATTTCTTACATGGATTCGCAATAAGAACATCATTTTCCCTTGCAAATTCAAACATATTGTAAAGAGCAATCCTCGTCTGATATATGGTAGTTGTCTTGTAACCTTCATCAGCCATGTCTGAAAAGATTCGTTGGCAATGAATAGGTTTTACGTCAGTTAAGAGTTTGTTCCCTATAACGCCTTTGATGTTACGCTCATAACGTTCTGAGTAGTTTCTGACCGTATTGGGCCTTACCGTCTGCTTTTTAATCCCTATCCAATAATCAAACCAGGCATCCACAAGCATATCCGTTGCCTGGTCTAAATCACTGTGTTTGTCAATATAGGTAGCATCAGCAAGCCACTGTCTTACTTCCTGCAACTTCTTGGATTTCTTTTGTCTACGCTTACCGAATTTATCAACGAATCTGGCCTGATAGGTGCCATTTTCACGTTGAACAATTCCCTCTCCAAGCTCCTTTCCTTTGAGATCTTTTCCCATTTTAGGCTCCTTTCTAAGTTAAAGAAGCCCCAAATTAGCACGCTATATTATACACTAACCGGGGCTGAATTGCAATGTTATTTCGTTTTTTTGATAGCCAAGAACCTGCGTATTTATCACGTTTATGCGAGATTGCTATATCTCTACATTGTCTGATATAAACTTCTCAAATTCCTTTCTCTTAACAAGTTTTTTCTTGCCTACATACAAGACAAACCACACTTTCATTTACAGAAAATGATTTCTATATGTATCCTTCACCCCTTATAGCTAATCAGGGCTTCGATATTTTGTTTAGCTTGAACCGAGCAAGCAGTGTCAAGTCGTCGCCAGCTTTATTGCCTTGCGACTAAACTCATTATTGATTATTTCCATGTCGGAATATATGCGCGAGACATCGGAATTAAGTCGGAATAAAAAAAGAGACCTGATACCGGTATGGTTCACAGATAAATACTGTAAATCCTGCCAATATCAGGTCATGTCTAACTCTACCGGTGTCTGCATGTCTGTATATCTCATAATCCTCATGTGAGAACGGAAGGATCTCAGGATCGATATCGTTTTTATCTTTTAAGTAAGAATCTATTGCTCATATCCGGCAGGCGTAAAATTGGTTATGCAATAAAGATTATAACCGGATGCTTTTAATGCATCTATCCAGTTCTCGGTATAATCGTATCTCCCCATAATACCGGAGCATTCATCATAGGCTTTATGTAATTCTTCACGAATATCGGGATCTACGCTGAGGAAAGCCTCTATGGCTTC
>JAIKZO010000142.1 GCA_024682115.1 Lachnospiraceae bacterium | reverse complement strand
TTCTCATTAAGGCTTGTTTTCACTATATGATCTATACAGTCGAGTGCCTGACGGCGGATATTTTCATCATCGAGACGGTATGCTGAATACAGCATGGGTACCGCAGCGGAAAGACCATTGGTCCACGAAATGGAAGGGAGGGGTCTGTATTCATAATGATCCCCTTTATCAAAGACAAATCCCGAATAGCAATGGTTTTCCGGCAGCCAGGCATCTTTATATATCGCGCCGGCCATATCACCCACCGTTTCGGAAACGCTCCGGCACTTGCGGGGATACTCATGGAACTTTTCATAGGTCCATCTTAACGCATCCTGTATCCCGCGCTCATCTTCCGATTCAAGGTCAAAGCAGTAAAGCGTCACTGTTATTGTTTCTCCACTGCTGATATGAATGCAGTTATCATCGGTCAAAGATCCCGCCTGAGTATACTTATGAGAATCTATAAACATCCACGGAGCGTTTTCATATCCAAGCGTATACCATACCTCGCCCGATAAAAGAGAGCACCCGAATCCCGTATACCGGTCGAACTTTCCGTTTACCCCGGGATACCACTGCTCTCTGTTCCCTTCGAAACAGACGAAATAAGGCGATGCAGAAAAACCTCTGATCCTGCCATGGTTATACATAAGCGCCATAGGATGGGAAAGTCTGTCGCTTCGGACCGTCCACCACCGGCTTGCCGGAAATTCCTCTTTCATTCTCATACACGGAGTCTTACTATCCACCCAAAGAGGTGCTTCCCCTCTGTTAGTCCCATACATGAATCCGGGTAAAAAGAATCTTACTTCTTCATTACTTTCATATGATCCGTTAAGCGCTATTCTGATCACGCCGCTAAAATCCCGCAAAGCCGTGACGCTGATCTGCATCTCGGCAGGAAATGTGTTATCAGACATCCGGCTTTCGATCCTCAACATTTCGGTATAAGCTTTGGTGTATTCCTTTTCTCCTTTGGATCTTACCTTTATACTGAACTCTGAATCCGTGAACGATCCGTTCATTTTACTCCCCTCTCGTCAAATAAATGGTTCTTCTCTGCCTTATTCTTTCTCTCTAGAATACCCCAAGCGCCTTAAGGAGCAGTGCCAACAGCATCACAGGCGCGATATATTTTATCATTACGATATAAAGACCTTTTCTCCTGAATCTCTCCCCGTTCCTGGTCACTTCGGAAATGATATAATCAGGTCCCACAAACCAGCCGATCAGGATACAGGTTCCTATCGTTACGACAGGCATCAGGAGATTATTACTGATATAGTCCATGATATCCAGGATCTGAGCTACAGAACCGTTCGGAAGGTTGTATTCAAAATAAAGTCTGTTATATCCGAGGCAGACCAGTATTCCAAGTATCAGTGTGATGGCACCCTCGATAAGTACCGCCTTTTTTCTTTCAAGTCCGAACTTATCCATAAAACTTGAAACGACAGCCTCAAGGATAGAGACCGAACTCGTGGTAGCTGCGAACAATACCATTGCAAAAAACAGACAGCCGACAAGATTGCCCCATCTTCCCATCTGAAGGAAAACTTTTGGCAAAGATACGAACATCAGACCGGGGCCGGATGAGCGCATCCCCTCATCTCCCATGAAGACATATACAGCAGGGATAATCATTACCCCTGCAAGAAATGCGATCCCCGTATCAAAGATCTCTATCTGACCTATCGAAGAAGAAAGATTGGTTTCATCCTTCATATATGATCCGTATGCGATCATTATTCCCATGGCCACACTAAGGCTGTAGAACAACTGCCCCATCGCATCCATGACTATCGACAGAAAACTCCTGATGCTTATATCCGAAAGGTTGGGAATGAACAGTATCTTAAGACCCTGCATTCCGGTCCTTATACTGCCGTCGGCCCCTTCATATGAAAGCGTAAGGGAATAGACAGAGATCACCAGGATAAGGACTATGAGAAGCGGCATCACTATTTTGGAAAACTTCTCTATACCCTTATCTACTCCTCCGAGCACCACTACCATCGTAAGAAAAAGAAATACTATCATCATCCCTATCGGTGTTGATGTATCCGAGATAAAGGAACCGAAATATCCGTCCTCGGAGGCAGTCTGCCCCGCCCCAGTCAGGAATGCGAGAAAATACTTTACTACCCAACCGCCTATGACACAGTAATACGGAAGGATGAGCATCGGTATCACACATGAAAAAAATCCCAGCGGTCCGGCCTGTTTCTTTAGGTGTTTATATGCCGTCAGCGGACTCTGCCTGGTCTTTCTGCCAAGAGCCACTTCCGTGGTAAGAAGTGTGAATCCGAATGTCAATGCCAGTATAAGATATACTACAAGGAACAATCCTCCGCCGTCTCTTGCCGCCAGGTACGGAAATCTCCATATGTTTCCGAGTCCTACCGCACTGGCTGCAGCTGCGATCACAAACCCCAGTGATCCCGAAAAAGTATTTCTCTTTTCCTCCATGATGGTTACAATACTCCGTTTCCTTAGTTTTTTATTTCATCGTGATCAGTTCATATTCTCTTGAACCGACTCCGATCTTCTGTGCATGTTCAAGTGTCTCGGCCCACGAAACATTGGGATTGCTGTTATGCCATACATCTCCGTGATCATGGAAATGCTCGCTTGCCATATTATCACCAAGCTGGCTGTTCCTTATAGGCTCTGCCTTCTGGCAAAGATCCACACAGGCCTGATCGAGAGCCACAGGATCAAATGAAGCAAGCATTCCGATATCCGGAAGGATCGGAGCATCATTTTCTCCGTGACAGTCACAGTTGGGCGAAACATCGGTTATAAGACTGATATGGAAACTAGGTCTGCCGCTTATGACTGCAGCCGTGTATTCGGCCATTTTCCTCCCCAGCATCTGGGGTGCATCCCAGTTATCATTTCTTATCGCATCAAAAGCACATGCTCCTATACAACGTCCGCATCCTTTACATTTTTCCGTATCTATCCTTGCCTTATTGCCTTCATAAATTATCGCATCCGATCCGCATTCTCTCGCGCATCTTCTGCATCCTTTACACCGGTCGGTGATCACATGAGGATGGCCGCTGTTATGCTGCTGCATCTTGCCGGCACGGCTTCCGCAACCCATTCCTATGTTCTTTATCGCTCCGCCAAAACCGGCCTGTTCATGACCTTTGAAATGATTGAGCGATATGACGATATCGGCATCCATGACCGCTCTTCCGATATAGGCTTCCTTACAGTATTCTCCGTTCGGTACGGGTACAGCTATATCGTCCGTTCCGCGAAGTCCGTCCGCTATGATTATCTGGCAGCCCGTAGTCACGGTGTTAAATCCGTTGATATTGGCGCAGTCCATATGCTCCAGCGCATGCTTACGGCTGCCCGGATACAGTGTATTGCAATCGGTAAGGAACGGGAGTCCGCCGCCTTCCTTGACTACATCCGCAACCGCCTTGGCATAGTTGGGTCTGAGATAAGCAAGGTTACCGAGTTCCCCGAAGTGCATCTTTATCGCAACGAATTTACCGTTCATGTCGATCGAACCGATGCCGGCCATCTTAATCAGTTTCTGAAGTTTCGCCGTGAGCGGAACTCCGAGTCCCGTTCTGAAATCCGTAAAAAATACTTTTGATCTGTCCATTTTTACCCCCTGTTTTCTGAACCTCGGTTACTAAAAACCGTAACTATAATATTATCCCTGCGATCTCTCCCACCATATATCCGGCATAATCTTTTGCCTGATCCGTATCATAAGATATATCTTTGCCTTCGGCATATTCAGTCAGGGCAGCCTTTATCAGGCTGTGATACATTTCGGGAGTATTGTTAAGCGCCCATTCTCCGCCCTCTTTCTTGGAAAGGACAAGACCGTCTTTCAAATATGCAAGCACCCTTGTAAGGTTTAATATCAGATACATCGGATCATCTGTAATTTCTTCCTCTGCTTCTGCTACATCATTCCAAACAGAATCAATATAATCCTGTACGGGTACATCCTCAAAGATCTCTTTTATCGGAGCTCCGCACAGGCACTCACCCCTGTGGTTTATGACAGTTAAATGAGCTGCAAGATCTTTATCTTCACCCTTCATTTTAGAAATATAATCCCCGGGGTCTTTTATGTACCAGTCAAGATGTGCAACGGAAAAATGCAGTTCAAAAGGCGTCGGATAAACAAAAGGTCTGCAAACATCTTTTTTTACAACACTCATTTCGATCCCTTTTACAGGACCTTCGGAATTTAATTCCACCACCATATCCATATAGGCTCTTTTGACCGCATCCGATAAGGAATCCTTCACCACTACGAGCAGATCGATGTCACTCTTTGCCGGATTAAAGCACCCCATAACGGCAGAACCATGCAGATATATTCCCACCAGGTCATCACGCAGTATTTCTTTTGATTTTTCCACAAAACTGTTTATAACTGTATCCATTTTTCCCCGCAGCAAAATCCAACTTATTCCCTTCCGGGGCTATTCGAGCTCATTTACAAAGAATTTGCAAACCGTTTTTTCCTATTCTTTTCGCATCTCTTATGTCATCTGCTCAACAACATCGAGCGGATTGGTGATTCCCCCGTTCCAGAAAATCTCCCACAAACTATCAATCTTATTACCAAGCTCTCCGGTCATTATCGTTCTCCTTTATTCCTTGTCTCTGTTCCAAACATATTTTGTATATCTACCGCCACCAATCTTTATAATGCTTTCTGATGACAGAAGCTCTGATAGTGCTCTTTCAACCGTTATACGGCTGATATCGGGACATTTCTCCATAATCTGTGACTTTGTAATCTCGCCATAGGTATTCCTGATCAGTTCAGCCACACGCTCCGGCTTTGAAAGGCCACTGGTGACCAATGTCTCTACTCTGTCAGAGAAATCTCTGTATGCGGCAACTACAACGCCGAGCATATATTTTACAAACGGAACATAATGGAACTGATACTGCCAAGCCACGTCAGCAGGATTGTAGCCATTGGTAAAGACACCGCTCAGTGTGGTGAGCACACCACTGTTGGCACGGTTGCGGACAACGGGGTTGGCGTTTGTTCCTACCACCTGTGAGC
>JAIKZO010000110.1 GCA_024682115.1 Lachnospiraceae bacterium | reverse complement strand
TTTTACAGCCTTAACAGACGCAACCATGTCAACGTTGAACTTGAATGGTCTTACCCCCGTCTGCTCCGCAAAAAAATCCCGGAATCTGTTACCAAATGTAAATCCGCACTCTATAAGCCCTGTATCAAGAGTCAGTTCCTTTATTGCGGATTTTGAACGATTTATTTTTCTCTTTTCCGGCAGGATCATATCGCCGGAGAAATATGCTCTGATAACATCGTTCAACTCTATTTTGCTTCCACGAGCCTTAAGTCCAAGGTCTTTACATATTTGGATCAATTCTTCGCGATACCAATAGAATTTACAAAACTCGTCATAGTCTTTTATTTCGCTAAACTTTGGGCGGTCCATACGATTATCTCTTTTCCTTATGCGCTGTAATAATGGTATAACTGCTGGAGTTCACGGTAATAATGCAGCCTTCGACGCAAATATACCAATTCTTTCCCTGCTTGCTTATCTCTGCCTTTTCTGACATTATCTTAGACTTACACCACTCGACAACATCAACTTTACCAAGCGAAAGGTTTTTCTTTATTCGATCCACACCCATGTCGGTTGTGTGTATTCTGCCTATGTTATCAAAAAGTATCTGTTTATCCATTTCATCCCTCGCTTATTCTGCCTCTTAATGCCTTTAACTTAAAGTGTCGAATCCCTTTAATTTCAAGCCTTTTCGAGCCACTTTTCTTTAAACCCGTGAAAGCAATACTACCGTCTCAACATGACCGGAGCCGGGGAACTGGTCGATACAGCAGGCCTTTTTTACAACATACCCGGCAAGCAAAAAACTCTCAAGGTCGCGGACAAGGCTGGTCGGTTTGCAGGAAACATATATCATGTTTCCGATCCCGTATGAAAGGATCTTGCCAAGAGCTTTGGGATGAATTCCGTCGCGCGGAGGATCAAGGATGATAAGGTCAGGCTTTTCCGTAAGATCATCAAGAACCTTAAGTACGTCTCCCGCGATAAACTCGCAGTTCGTAAGTCCGTTCAGGCGTGCGTTTTCGCGTGCGGCTTCAACCGCCTCTTCAACTATCTCAACGCCTATCACCTTATCTGCGACCGGAGCCATCAGCTGTGTGATCGTTCCGGTACCGCTGTAAAGGTCATAAACCACGCCTCCGTCTCCCTTGTCTCCGACATATTCCCTGACAGTGTCATAGAGTACCTCGGCACTTAATGTATTTGTCTGGAAAAAACTGAATACCGATATCCTAAAATCCAGTCCGAGTACCTTTTCGGTTATATAGTCATCTCCATACAGGATCTTCATCTCGTCCGCCTTAACCACATCGGAAAGGGAATCATTCACTATATGAAGAATGCTCTTAAACTCACCCGAAACATCAAGTGAAAGGAGCATGTCACGGTATATTCCCATATCAAACGAGCCATCCGATGTGGTAACTATAGCGACCATGATCTGCCCTGTATACTTGGCCTTTCTGACCAGAAGATGCCTTAAATACCCTTCATGTCTCAGCTTATGATAGAATTTCAATCCGGTCTCCCTAAAAAGATCAAGGGTTGCCTTAAGGATCTTCCTGTAGTCCTCATCTACGATCATACAGCCCGTAACGGGTTCTATATCATAAAAACTCCCCTTTTTATGAAGTCCCAGAGACAACGGTCCGTCCTTATATTCATCCCCGAACGAAAACTCCATCTTGTTACGGTATTCAAACCTTATCGGTGAGCCTTTGATCCCTTCAAACTCCCAGGGCGTTTCCTGTTTGGCAAGTACATTGTCAAGCAGCCTATTTACCTGCTGCGATTTAAGTTCAAGCTGTTTATCGTAGGGAAGGTTAAGATATGTACAGCCTCCGCACTTTCCGAAATGCGCACACGGGCTTTCGATCTCATCCGGAGATCCTTCAAGGACCTCAAGAAGCCGTCCTTCCGCTCTGCCGTTTCTTTTCTTCGTGACCGAGAACCTGACCTTCTGTCCCGGCAGAACGTCTTTCATAACACATATGTCATTTACTTCCCCCTCGCATGCTACTATCCCTTTATTGGGGAAGTCCACGCGCAACACATTGCCCTCGTATATCTGTCCTTTTTTCATGATCTTCCGTCACCTGTTTTTCGAAAAATATCCATATATCAATATACGCGTGTGAGAACACACGCGTATACATTAATCAAATAATTCAGATCTAAATCAAATGTTCAGGACCCGCTTAAAACTTAAGCTTCTTCGGCATCCTGCTTTTCATCTTCCTTCTTGGCATCAACATCGATCTTATCAACATCTTCCCAGTTGGTCAGATCGTCGTCATCCTCAAAGAAATCATCATCAAAATCTTCGAAATCATCAAATGAATCCTCGATATAATCCGGAACGAGGAATCTGTATATCGCATAACCGATACCGGCACATACAACTATGATCCCGATGATCGCCAGGATCCAAACCCAGGTATTGGTCTTCTTTTCTTCTTCGATCTTCTCTTCTTCTCTCTTAAGGAGAGCCTTAAACCTTGCAAGGTCCTTAAGATCCTTGAATTCCTTAAGATTTATTCCCTTGAGGTTTTCTCTGATATCGTATTCCTTTACGAGATCAACTAAATTATCAAATTTCCCCTTAGCGTCCTGAAAAGTCATTTTAAATCCCTCCAAAACATATAAGATAATAATACAAGTAACATTATACTAAATCTTTTTCAGTTTGGCAAATGCCGCATACATTACTTTTGTGCCGTGATCATCGAAATCTACGGTCACTTTATAGTCTCTCGGGCCGGGCTCCATATCGGTCACCGTGCCTTCTCCGTACTTCATGTGAACTACCCTGTCATCCACATCATAATCGGGCTTTCCGCCAACGTTTGACGCTCCGGTTTCGGGAAGACCTTTGGTTATCCCCGCGGCTTTGAGCGCCGACAGTCCTCCTCCGATCGTTTTAGCGGATGCACTTGAGGTATCATTTTTTACGGAACCGTAAGCACTGACACTTGCTATGAAAGGCTTAACGCCGGCCGAAGTCATCTTCGGTCTTAAAGTCGCTACCGGTCTTTCGTATAGATTCTCCCTGCGCTGCGGAACCCTGTTATCCATCAGTTCCTTCGGTATCTCTTCGACAAAACGGCTGATCCCGTTATGCTGTATCTCTCCCCTGACCATCCTGGTCTTTGCATAGGTAAGAGTCAGATCTTCCTTGGCCCTGGTAATACCGACATATGCAAGCCTTCTTTCCTCTTCGATCTGTGTGGGGTCCTCGTCCGAAATGGAAAGGTAACTAGGAAAGAGGCCGTCTTCCATGCCGGCCAGATACACATTACCGAACTCAAGACCTTTGGCCGAATGCAAAGTCATGAGCATTGCTCTTGGAACCGAAGAATCCACATCATCGATATCAGCGACCAGTGCAACTTCTTCAAGCAGGCTGCTCAGTGATGCATTGTCATTGCTTTTTTCAAAATCGACCACCTTATTTATGAACTCTTCAACATTTTCTATCCTGCCCTGAGACGTTTCGTCAGAGTCCGATTCAAGTTCTCTGAGGTATCCCGTCTCGTCGATAACGTGTCGCACAAACTCCTCAAGTCCTGTTCCGGGAAGGAGTTTTCTGAAGTTCAATATCATATCGGCAAACTCTTTAAGTTTTGAAGATGCTTTTCCGATCGATGATATGTCATCTGCCTGACAGAGTGCGTCAAAAAAGCTCAGTCCGTACGCCCCGGCATATTCGATGACTTTTGATATAGTCGTATTTCCTATTCCTCTTTTAGGTACATTGATTATCCTTCGTACCTGTAGATCATCGCGGCCGTTGTCTACCGTCTTTAAGTAGGCGAGAACATCCTTGATCTCTTTTCTTGAATAGAAATTCACACCACCCACTACATTATAGGGGATCCCTTCGTAGATAAAGCTTTCCTCGATAAGTCTTGACTGGGCATTTGTCCTGTATAGGACCGCGATCTCGGAAGGGTCCGCACCCTTACGCTGTTTCCTTGCCACATCGTCGGCTATGAAGGAAGCTTCCTCAAGAGCATTATCAAACTGCCTTAAGTGGATCAGTGATCCGTTTTCATGTTCCGTCCAGAGTTTCTTGCTCTTTCTTCCTTTATTATGCGATATCACGGAATTGGCCGCATCCAGGATATTCTGCGTTGAACGATAGTTCTGTTCGAGCCTTATCACTTTTGCTTCCGGATAATAAAACTCAAAATCCAGTATATTCCTTATGTTCGCACCGCGGAATTTATATATTGACTGATCATCGTCACCGACCACGCAAAGGTTACCGTTGTTGCCGGTCAGAAGTCTTATCAGCCTGAACTGCGAGGTATTGGTATCCTGGTATTCGTCCACCATGATATACTTAAACCTCTTCTGGTAATTGTCGAGGACATCTGCGTTGGATTCAAGAAGAAGTACCGTATTCATGATAAGATCGTCAAAATCCATCGCATTGTTCTTTTTAAGTATCTTCTGATACTCTGTATAGGCATCGCCTATCCTCTTAAGCCTGTAATCTGCGGCATATTTGATCACATATTCTTCCGGAGAACACAATTCATCCTTTGCGGAAGATATCTCATTGAGGATCGTCTTTTCCTTAAGCATCTTTGTATCGATGTCAAGGTTCTTGCAGACCTCCTTCATGATGCTCTTGGAATCGTCGGCATCATAAATGGTGAAATTATTATCATATCCTATCCTGTCCGCAAATCTCCTAAGGATCCTCACGCAGCTGCTGTGGAAAGTAGCCACCCATACACTGTCGGCACCGTAGCCCACAAGTTTGTCCACACGCTCTTTCATCTCTCCGGCAGCCTTGTTGGTAAAGGTTATGGCCATAATGTTATAGGGCTCGACATTCATTTCGCCGATAAGGTAGGCTACTCTGTGTGTCAGAACCCTCGTTTTACCCGAACCGGCCCCTGCCAGAACTAGCAGGGGCCCTTCGGTGGTATACACAGCTTCTTTCTGCTGTGGATTCAATGTATCATAGATCGACATCAGGTTACATATACTCCATAAGATATTACTGCGTCAGATATGTTATCAGAGCGATGATAGCGATAACGATAACGATCGTAAGTATGACCTTGATCGCAGAGATGGGAGTCTTGCCGTATACTCTTCCCGTCTGTCCGTTTACCGCAAACTGATATATCTTATCCTTATATTTGAAACTTGAGATCCATACCGGAAGGAGAAGATACTTAAAAGTATTTGCAGAGAACGTGCTCGATACATTAAGGTTCCTTACATGATTCGCATTATGCTCCGAAAGGATCTTGGAAGTAATTTCGGATTTGATCTTATTGCTTATGGATGCCTTTGCTTTCTCCCAGGCTGCTTTAACTCCGATCGAATATCTCTCGGCTCCGAATCCCGCTACATACTCGGGTTTATATGTTTTATTATCCGCAGTGTTGTAAGGTTCAAGACCGCGCAGAAGATTCGTATCATGCTGGTCGGTACCGCATACGAGTTCATCGTCAAAGAATTTTCCGTAAGTTCCGCTGGTGTTGAACCAGTCCGTAACGGTCTCTTCCTTGTCGCCATTTTTTATCGTGCGGTCCTTACCGTACTGTGCGGTATAGGTCGAATGAGTCTGTGAATCAAAAGTCCAGTAGGGAAGATACATACCCTTGAAATTCTGGGGTTTTGCGGATTCCTTAGCTGCCTTCGGACAGTAGAACTTCTTTTTTATCCAGTTGATGAACCTGCTTCCGGCTTCTTTCTGGTCTATCTTGAACGGAACGACACCGCCGGGTGCCATCGTCTGCTTGTCTCCGGCTTCCGTCACCTGATTTGATCCGCAATACGGACATTCTGAAGATATCACCTGGGCATCATAAACCGATTCGGCTCCGCAGCTTTTACAGATGATCGTCTTGGTCGCAGTTCCCCAGTCGCAGTTAGCGGTGTTTTCCGCATCATCAAGAGGGATCTCCTTTGCGCTTTCCGAGTCATTAACGTTCTGTTCCTGACCGTCAGAAGCAGTAGCAGCTTCGTTCTTTATCTCCTCGGTGTGACCACAGTAAGGACATAAAAGCCCTCCGGTCTTCGGATCGAAATCCATTGTCCCGCCACACGACGGACATTTTCTGTCTGTTTCTTTCAGGGTACTTACTACATTTGCATCAAATTCGTCCGACATAATATTTCTCCCGTATTTTTAATGTCTGATGATCGGGCATTGCCCTTTATGCTTAATTAAATTGCGAGAGGATGAAGACACCCTCCCGCATTGATCCAAAAATGTCTTATTTAAGTCTGTTTCCGGTTTTACTGTATGTCGGAATCGTCAAAAACATCTCCGCACTCGGGACAGAACTTAGGAGGATTCATGGGATCCTCGGGTGTCCATCCGCACTTGTCGCACTTATATAAAGGTGCGCCTGCGGGTTTCTTTGCTCCGCATTCCGAACAGAACTTTCCGAGATTACCGGTCTTGCCGCATGAGCATGTCCAGCCTTCCTCGGGAACCGGCTGAGGCTTTCCGCATTCGCCGCAGAACTTTCCGGTGTTACCTGTCTTACCGCATGAGCATGTCCAGCCTTCCTGTTTGGGTGCTGCCACAACGGGAGCAGGGATCGGTGTTCCGCCGGTCTGCTGATAAACAGCTGCGTTTGCGCCTGTCATGTTTGCCATGTTCATTCCGGCGAAAGCCATCATAGGGCCTGCTGCCGTATTCTTTGCCGCATCCTGCATTGCTGCTGCCGTAGCTCCGGTCATCATACCCTGTCCGAGAGCAGGATTGCTGAGTGCTGCAGCCTTCTGAAGTTCCTTGATCATGTTCTCGTCTTCTTCGGAAGCCTTGAGTGTGTTAACACCGAACGAGATGATCTCTATTCCTCTTAAATCTCTCCACTGATCTGAAAGTTCTTCGTTAAGGGCGTTTGCAAGTTCCTTGGTGTGTCCGGGAACCGCCGAATATCTGATACCCATCTCCGAGATCCTGGCAAATGCAGGCTGAAGAGCTGTAAGAAGCTCTGCCTTGAGCTGGGAATCGATCTTATCTCTTCTGTATTCGTCAGTTACATTTCCGCAGACATTTGTATAGAAAAGAATGGGGTTAGTGATCTTGTAAGAGTATTCACCGTTACATCTGATCGAAATATCCACATCAAGTCCGATCCTTGCATCTACTACACGGAAAGGAACCGGATTGGCTGTACCGTACTTATTTCCGATGATCTCCTTGGTATTGAAGAAATAGATCCTCTGATCATGGCCTGTGTCTCCGCCGAACGTAAGACGCTTACCCATAACCTTGAAAGACTCAAGGATGCTGGTTCCGAGATTTCCGGAGAAGATCGAAGGTTCGGTTGAAGTATCATATGTGAATTCACCGGGCTCCGCACACAGTTCAACGACTTTACCCTGATCTACGATGATCATGCACTGTCCGTCATTTACTGCGATAACAGATCCGTTGGTAATGATATTATCCTGACCCTTATTATTTCCTTTGGTTCTCTTCTGACCTTTGGTGACCAATACATCGGCTTCCATGGAATCACAATAGAAGAACTCTTTCCACTGGTCGGAAAGCTGTGAACCCACTGCGCCTAAAGCTGCTTTAATTAATCCCATTTGAACACCTCCAAAAAAAAATTGATAGAACAAGTATATCACAAAATAAAAAATAGTGTCTATCAAGATTAAAGGTTTTCTGATAAGATAGAAATGAAGTCTGTTCAAAAAATCCGATCAGGATCTTACATATAAAAAGAGGTGTTTCTATGGCAGTTTTTGTTAATCAGCTGGGGTATATACCGGGGTGCGAAAAGATAGCGGTTTCCACGAAGCCGTGCAATTTTCAGCTTATCAGGGTAAGCGACCAGAAAAGCGTGTTCGACGGCACGACCGGTGAAAAGATATACGACGAGAGTACCCGCGAAGACATATACCATATAGATTTTACGCCCGTGGACGAAGAAGGCGAATACTATATCCTTGCGGGAAACAGTAATAAATCCCACAATTTCAGGATATCCGAGCATGTATATAAAGACCTTATCGTTGATGTTTCAAGAGCTCTTTACTACCAGAGATGCGGTATCGAGCTTGACGAAGCCCACGCAGGTATCTACAGCCGTCCCGGATGTCATAAGGATGAGGCTATCACGCTGGAAGATTTCCTTAAAAAGAATCCCGATCCCAAAAAATATGACATGACCGGCGGATGGCATGACGCCGGTGACTACGGAAGATATTCGACTGCCGGAGCCGTTGCAGTCGCTCATATACTCTATGCTTTCGACATGTTCCCCGAAAGTTTCGGTTACGGGATGAACATTCCCGAGAGCGGTAACGGGATCCCCGATATACTTAACGAATGTGCCTATGAATTAAGATGGCTTTTGAAGATGCAGTCCAAAGACGGCGGAGTATACCACAAGCTCACCGGTTGGAAGCACGCCGAATTCATAATGCCCGAGGACGATCATGACCAGTTCATAATCTATCCGGTCTCAAGTCTTGCAACGGCCGACTTCGTGGCTATTATGGCACTTGCTTCGAGAGTTTACAGACCGTTTATGCCCGAGTTTGCCGAAGAGATGTTCCAGGCGGCGATAAAGAGCAGCCGCTGGCTTGACACTCATCCTTATTACGGATTCACGAATCCCGAAGGAAGCAACACCGGCGAATACGGGGACGAAAGTGATCTTGACGAAAGGCTCTGGGCTTCAGCCGAGATGCTCCGTGCGGATCCCAATAACCGTGAAAAATACCTTAAGATACTTGCAAGCCTTTCAAAGGAGACCACCACTAAGGCTGACTTCGGATGGGAAGATGTTTCGGGCTTTGCCACCATTTCCGTTCTTTCGGATCCCAAGCACAGCAGCGGAGTCATAGAAAGCTCGTTCAAGAACGATCTCCAGAGAGCTGCTTTCAAGTTTGCGGATAACGTTAAGGCATCCGGTTATCAGCTTGGGCTTAAGGATGATGATTTTGTATGGGGTTCAAACATGGTTGTCGCGAACCGTGCGATCCTTTTCATCATGGCATACCTCGTGCTTGAAGGCCCTTCAAAGGATATGTTCAAGAGAGCTACCCTTTCACACCTTCATTATCTTCTCGGAAGAAACCCCCTTGATGTTTCTTACATCACCGGAGCCGGCGAAAACGCTTATCTTCATCCTCACAGCAGAGTCTGTGCGGCTGACGGCATAGACAAGCCGATCCCGGGATTCGTATCCGGAGGTCCGTTCAAGACTCCTTACGATGAAGCGGCGATAGCAGCTATCCCCAAGGGAACGCCTCCCATCAAATGCTATCTCGATGATGAGGGCAGTTATTCCACAAACGAGATCACCATATACTGGAATTCGCCTCTGGTATTCATCCTCGGATTCATACATTCCAATGTCTTCCGGGCATGATTAAAGAAAAAAAGCGCCGATCGAAGGCGCATAAATGAGGAAAAAGCTCTGTCATGTGACAGAGCTTTTTAAATCTGTAAAACTAGTTCCAAAAAACAAAAAATTACTTTTCTATTTCTATATGCACTTCGTGTTATCAGACTCCTTTGCTTTAATCGGATTAAAGCTTAGTAACGTTAACAGCCTGAGGGCCCTTCTCGCCGTCTACTATCTCGAACTCAACTGAAGCGCCTTCTTCCAAAGACTTGAAACCTTCCATGTTGAGACCTGAGTAGTGAACGAATACGTCCTTGCCGGATTCGTCGCAGATGAATCCATAGCCCTTCTGGTTGTTAAACCACTTTACAGTACCCTTGTTCATTGTAAAGTATACCTCCAAAAAATATAAACAATTGTCGCACTATTACGACAGATTCAGAATATCATAGCAATTTTCAAATGTAAACAGTTTTTTATCCGTTGATCTCTATGACATCCATTGGATCGATATACTCGTCGTTCAGCATGATCTGGTACCCGATCGCGGTATTTGAATCATCGATCGCAAAAAGAATATATCCTTTTCCGATGGACTCACCCGTTTTTACTAGAACCTTGCCGGCATTACGATAAATGGATCTGTAACCGTTGCCGTGATCTATTATTATCCTGTTTCCGTAGTCTATATCGTCTTCAACGGCAATGACCGTTCCTGTCCCGGAAGATACGATGTTTATTCCTGTAGAAGCACTGAACTTGATCATAGGATTATCTCCGTCCATGGCGGATTCCATGGTAGAAGTTCCGCCGCTTAACGGGAATCCCTTAGGGATCGCGTTCTCTGTTTCCTCTGTGGTTATAGCGGTTTCCGTGGCTGCCTTCTTTGAAACCGTCTCACTTAAGACCGCAACCTTTGAAGAAAGCGTATCGTTCTCAACGGAAAGCGACTCATTTCTGTCAGTAAGCTCGTTATTTGCCGCTATCTCCTTTATAAGATCCGTCTTGAGATTCTTTATCACGATCGAATCGTATATAAGAAGACAAATGAAAATAAGGAAAATGATACCGATGACTATTGAAATGAACTCGACCAGAGCCGGGCCTATATGATGAGTGGTGATCCTTCCGTCCTCATGCTCCTTGGCCAGCATCACGGCATACTTGCGACGCTTTTTCTTCTCTTCGCTCTTTTCGCCTTCGTTCAAAAGCTCGATGCCTGCACCGACATTCTCCTCGGTACCATCCTTGGGTTCTTCCTTGGCGGACTCCGTCTTTTCGGGTGCCACGGGCTCCTTCTCAGGCGCTGCGTTCTCTTCCTTTACGGTTTCAACCGCTTCCGAAGAGGCAGTTTCTTCCTTTACGGTCTTTTCTTCTTCAGTTGTCGTAACGGCATTATCTTTTGTTTCTTCTGTCCCCATAAGACCTCCGTGTAACAAACCTGTAACATTTTATCACATGCTTTATAAAATGGCAAATCGGGGCAGTTCCATAGGTCCTGCCCCGATGATCATCAGTCTTATGCTATTCCGTTTTAAAGATCATACGCCTTTCTTAAGGCGGTCTAAAATGAGAGAATATCCGTCGTTTCCGTAGTTGAGTGCCCGGTTAACGCGGCTTATCGTTGCGGTTGAAGCTCCTGTCTTATCTGCTATATCAAGATAGGTCTTCTTTTCGGACAGCATCGATGCAACCTCGTACCTCTGCGACAGGCTCTGAAGCTCGTTCACTGTGCAAAGGTCCTCAAAAAACCTGTAACACTCATCCTTATCCTTAAGGGCCAGTATAGCCTCAAAAAGGTGATCTACTTCCGGCGACTTGATCTTTTTACTCATGATCCATTCCTCTCCCGTCCGGGTATCTGTCGGCTTATACGCCGGGGATCCCGTTTCTATGGACTCATTTTATCACGCTAAAGTTTTAAAGTAAAGAACAACATCCCCTGTTACTCAAATATGAGTTCTACCGGACAGTGGTCCGACCCCATTATCTCCGAATGGATCAGCGAATCCTTAAGCCTCGGTTTCATATCATCGGATACGATGAAGTAGTCGATACGCCACCCCGCGTTCCGCGATCTTGCCTGAAATCTGTAAGACCACCACGAATATGCTTCAGCTTTGTCCGGATAAAAATATCTGAACGAATCGATATATCCGGCATCGAGCATTTCGCTCATGCAGCCTCTTTCTTCATCGGTGAACCCGGCATTGTGATGATTTGCCGTAGGATTCTTAAGGTCAATCTCCTTATGGGCCACATTAAGGTCCCCGCAGAGTATCACGCTCTTTTTATCCTTAAGGGAATTTAGATATCCGAGGAATGCTTTTTCCCACGTCACGCGGTAATCCAGCCTCTTAAGTTCATCCTGGGAGTTCGGAGTATAGCAGCACACGAGGAAATGATCTTCAAATTCAAGGGTTATGACCCTTCCTTCAGTGTCATGCTCTTTTATCCCTATACCGTAACTTACGCTAAGCGGAGTCTTCTTTGTGAATACGGCTGTTCCGGAATATCCCTTTTTCTCGGCATAGTTCCAATACTGCTCATATCCGGGAAGGTCAAGATCGATCTGTCCTTCCTGAAGCTTGGTCTCCTGGAGACAGAAAGCATCGGCATCAAGCCCGTTGAACGCTTCCATAAAATTCTTGCCCATAACGGCCCTTAATCCGTTAACGTTCCATGATACGTATCTCATTTATCGGCCCTTCCTTTTTTGGTCTTTTCCGAAGACTCTTCGCTTGAAGTATTCCCGTAGATATCAAGGAGCTTTTCTATGAGGAGCCGTTTTGTGTAGACATCGAATCCGAGCATGAAGATAAAGGAAAAAAGCTGGAGTACTTCCTTATCTTCCTCGGGGCAGTCGGTGAAAGTAAGCTTTGATCTTTCGTACTTTGCGGTTATATCCTGCTTAAGCTCCCTGGTCTTTTCTTCTTCCATGCTGAAGACTTCATCATAAATAGAGCATAGATCTATCGCCCCCTTGGAATCAAAGTATCTTTCCGTCAGAGGTCCGAGCATCGTCTGAATATCGTTTATGCTGAGGAGTCCCTTGCTGTAATAGATGAATATCAGCATCACAAGATGCTCTCTTGTATATTTCTTCTTTACCGGAGGCGGGAGAAGATCGTTCTTGGCATAATTGTTTATCATGGTCTTTGTCAGGATCTTGTCCACTTCCGGATTCCTTGAAGAATTCTTAAGTTTATTCTGCATAAAGGTCGTAACCTGATCCATATAAAGATCTATGTTCGGAAGATCCGAGGATTTGATGTTGTTTATGCGGTCGAGGCTCGCCATTATGCTCTCTAAAAGATTGTCTTTATCAAGTGTCATGTGTTTTCTCCCATAAAAAAGATAATGCAGGATCCGCCACAGATCATGTCCGGCGTCATCTTGCATTATCAGTATATCACTTCGTGGTTTTGAATACTACATGAAGTTGCAACGAGTTGTTTTTTATGCCCTGCCGGCTATCGCACCGGTCGACCAGGCAAGCTGAAGGTTATATCCTCCGCAGTCTCCGTGAAGGTCGAGTATCTCTCCGCAAAAGTAAAGTCCCGGAACGATACGGCTCTGCAGACCATCGTCAAGTTCCGAACAGTCCACGCCGCCGAGGCATATCTGCGCATCCATAAATCCGTCAGGCCCTTCGATGTTGACCGTAAGATCCCTGATATGACCCGCTAAGTTCTTTAGTCCTTCATCGCTTATCGAAGCAGCCTTTGTATCCTGCCTAATCCCGGAAAGCTTAAGCGAAAGAAGTCCCAGCTTTTTATTTACCGTTCCCGTAACGAGATCCTCAGCACTTCTTTTGGGAAATGACTCCCGCCTTTTAACCAGTTCTTTATAAAAGTCCTCTGCCGGAACATTGGGAATAAGATCGATATGAACAACGGGCTTTTTGCCGCAAAGGTGAAGCCTGTTTGATATGTTCATCGTGACTATCCCCGATATACCGTGATCCGTAAACTGGATCTCCCCTTCTTCGGAACAGATCTTTTTATCGTCATCAAAAAGCGAAAGGAGTGCCTGACTTCTGACTCCAGAGACCTGTCTTAAAAAATCATCCTTTGAGCGGAGTCTTACAAGTCCCGGCCGCACTTCGTTTATCCTGTGGCCCAGTTTCTTTGCGATCTCATATCCGCTCCCGTCGCTTCCGGTCTGCGGAGCGGCTTTTGAACCGGTTGCGATTATGAGCTTATCGCATGAAAAACTTCCTTTATCAGATACTATAAAAAAGGATCCGTCTTCTTTACGTTTTATATCCTTAACATGGCATTCGGTAAGTACCTTTACGTCAAGGTCGCGGACCTTAAACCTTAAAACATCGAGAACCGAACCCGCCTGATCCGAGAGCGGGTAGACAAGGTCCCCTCTTTCCTTGGTCATAAGGCCAAGCCCATAAAAAAAGTCTATGGTATCTTCATACCCGAACTTTGAGATGATGTTCCGGTAAAAAGTCTCATCGGCGCATCCCAGTTCGGAAAAATGCGTGCGGATATCGCCGGAAAGCTTTCTGTTCGTGAGATTGCATCTTCCGTTTCCGGTGGAAAGGATCTTCTTTCCGAGTCTTTCGTTATGCTCGATGATCGTAACGTCATCACCCTTTAAAGCGGAAAATATGGCAGCCGTCATTCCGGACGCACCGCCACCTATTATCAATGTCTTCATATTTCTGCAGCACACCTTTCGGCCGCTTCCTTAAGATCGAGGTCTCCGCCGAAAATGCTGAGTGCGCTTCCGATGGTAACGTCTATCTTTGAATCTCCGATCAGTTTCAAAAGATCTATATCGTCAAGGCTGTGTACACCGCCTGCATAAGTCACCGGGATCCTGCTCCCGCAAAGAAGAGGAAGAAGGTCCGTTTCTATTCCGGTCCTTTTGCCTTCCACATCCGCAGCATGTATGAGGAATTCATCGCAATACTCCGAGAGTTCATCCAAAAGGGCGCCGTTTATCACAACATGGGAAAGGCTCTGCCATCTGTCGGTCGCGACCACAAACTCATCATCCTTCTTTTTACAGCTTAAGTCCAGGATGAGCCTGTCTTTTCCCACTGCGGATACCATTCTCGTAAGTGCATAGTAATCGATTTTGCCTTCTTTGAACACATAAGATGTGACTATAACATGGGATGCTCCGGCATCGAGAAACGTTGCGGCATTTTCCGGATTAACTCCGCCTCCGAGGCTCATACCGTTCGGAAAAGCCCTGAGAGCTTCAAGCGCCTGAGCCTTTGAAGCTTCATAATACGGATCTCCCGCTTTGTTAAGGATGATCACATGTCCGCCGTCCAGGTCAAGCGAAGAATAGAGTCCCGCATAGTAAGCGGCATTCTTCTTGGATACAAAGTTCTCGGAAGCACTCTGTTGTTCATCCTTGAGCGAAGCGCCGATTATCTGCTTCACCGCTCCGTTATGGATATCTATACAGGGTCTTAACTTCATCAGTTCTTCTCCACGAGCACACCGTCTCTGTATGCTGCAAGCAGTCTTTCAAGCTGTTTGATACTGTCTTTTATCTCTTCACCCACATCGGTCTGTGATACCCTGATCCTCGAAGGTGCGACCTCGATCTGCGTGGTATCCGAGATGATATCGGTCTCATTCTTGATCGCGGCTTCGGTTGATTCAAACGGTTCGTGGGCAACAAGTCTCATGCCGTGCGAATTGGCAACGAGCGTATAACCCGCTATCCCCGTCTTGCTCTGATATGCCCTGGAGAATCCTCCGTCGATGATAAGGAGCTTTCCGTCGCACTTTACCGGGCTGTCACCCTTTTTAAGTTCAACGGGAACATGTCCGTTCACTATATGCGAGTTTCTCTTATCAAGCCCGAATTCCTCAAGGATCTTGTTTATGATATCTTCATTATCCAAAAGCGAATAATATGCGTTCTTGGTCTCCTTATGTGTCTCGGGATCATCGACGAAATACCTCTCGAACGTGGTCATCTTATCCTTTCCGAAAACGGGAGAATTGGGACCGGCCCACAGATACCAAAGGTAATCCTGTGCCTTTCGCATTCCCTTGGTATCGTTCTTTTCGTAATAGCCCTTACGTGCATAGTTATCAAGGGCATCATAAAGAGCGCGTCCCTTATATGTATTACCTTCTATGGTCACAGACTTGAAATCGCCGTCCTTATCGAGCGGAACGCATCCATGATACAGAAGGTTTGAATTATGTACTTTGTAAAGGCCTCCGTTGGTATAAAGGAATCTCACGTGTCGCTGGAGCTTTTCGCATTTAAGAAAAGCCTTCCTTATCCTCAACATCACGTTAAGCTCCTCCTCGGTAAGCCAGTAAGGATCGTCCTTCTCTACCGTAGGGAAATCCGTATCCTTCATCGGATACTCTTTTCCGTCTATGGTTACGGTCTTTTTGTCATAATCGATCTTATCGAGCAAAAGCCTGTTGTCCATCTCGAACTCGGGATGCATCTTAATTACCTGAGCTTCGAGCTTGAACTGCAAAATAGCGATCGCCTTATGTATCTTCATATCAAGGCTTAAGTCCTTGGTATCGTAATCGGTATTGTATTTTATGGAAAAAGCGCTGCAATCGGTATCCTTATAGGTCTCCATCGCAAAAGTGGCAAGCGGCAGCATGTTGATACCGTAACCGTCCTCAAGGGTTGAAAGGTTACCGTATCTGGTCGCTATCCTTATCACCGTGGCTATACAGGCAAGATGACCGCAGGCCGCACCCATCCATACCAAGTCATGGTTGCCCCACTGGATATCGACCGAGTGATACTCAAGGAGCGCATCCATAATGACATGCGGGCCGGGTCCTCTGTCAAAGATATCCCCGACGATGTGAAGATGATCTACGACCAGCCTCTGTATCAGATTACAGATCGCGATGATAAAATCCCTCGCTGATCCGATCCTGATGATCGTATGGATGATCTCGTTATAATACATCTCTTTATCCGAGATGTCGCTTCTTTCCGTTATAAGTTCCTCTATAACATAGGCAAATTCCTTTGGAAGTGCCTTGCGGACCTTGGAACGGGTGTATTTCGAAGCTACATGTTTGGTGATCTGAACGAGCCTGTGGAGAGTGATCTTATACCAGTCCTCCAGGTTTTCTTCGTTGTTTTCGATGATGTCGAGTTTTTCCTCCGGATAATAGATAAGCGTTGCGATGCTCTTTCTGTCCTTATCCGAGATGGAATTTCCGAGTTCCTCATCTACGGCACGTCTTACCGCTCCGGAACCGTTCTTTAGGACATGTACGAACTGCTCATATTCCCCGTGTATATCGGTAAGGAAATGCTCCGTTCCTTTCGGAAGATTAAGAATGGCCTGCAGATTGATTATCTCAGTGCAGGCCGAAGCAACAGTTGGGTACTGTTTTGAAAGACTTTTTAAATATTTTAACTCTGTATCAGAAAATTCTTGCATGATCCGTTTATCCTATCACATCCGCCATAGTATAAAAACCGGGGCCTTTGCCGTTTAAGAACTCTGCGGCGGCTACAGCACCTTTGGCAAATACCGCCCTGGAATATGCGCTGTGAGAAAAAGTGATGACCTCATCGGTACCCGCAAAAATAACATCGTGATCTCCGACGATCGATCCGCCTCTTATCGCGCTGATGCCGATCTCCTTTTTGGGTCTCTTCTCACGTCTTTGACTTCTGTCATAAACATATTCGAATTCCTCGTCCAGTGACTCATTCACCGCATCAGCCAGAGCAAGAGCGGTTCCCGAAGGAGCATCGAGTTTCTGATTATGATGCTTTTCAACGATCTCTATGTCGAAGCCCTCTTTGGAAAGACGGTTTGCTTCCTCCTTAAGGACTTTGATGAGAAGGTTGATGCCCAGAGACATGTTCGCGCTCTTAAGAATGGCAACCTTCTTAGATGATTCTTTTACTCGTTGTGTCTGTTCGGGCGAAAGTCCGGTGCTGCATAAGACCACGGGGATCTTCTTTGCTTCACAGAAATCCAGCAGGCCGTCGACAGCGGCGGCATTTGAAAAATCTATGACAACATCCGCAGCCACATCACATTCTTCTATTTTTTTATATACGGGAAATTCGCTCTTTCCGTCATCATAAACGTCAACGCCGGCAACTATCTCAACGCCTTCTCTTTCTTCTATGATGGATGCGATCATCTTTCCCATACGGCCGCTTGAGCCGTGCATGATAACTCTGGTCATATTAAAGTACTCCGAATTTCTTCATCTCTTCTTCAAGCAGTTTTGCGTGCTCGGGTTCAATCTGTGTAAGAGGTCTTCTTAACACTCCGGTGTCTCTTCCCTGAAGCTTTATTCCCATCTTTACCGGAATAGGATTTACTTCGCAGAAAAGTGCGTTTATCAAAGGAAGCGCCTTAAGCTGGAGTTCGCATGATTCCTTTGTCTTTCCTTCGAAATACAGTGAGCAGATATCGTGTGTCTGTTCGGGAGCAACGATCGAAAGCACGGAGATAACGCCGCATCCGCCAAGTGAAAGGAGAGGTACTATCTGATCGTCGTTTCCTGAATAAAGATCTATCTTTCCGTCGGTGAGCTGCATTATCTTGGCGACCTGAGAGATGTTACCTGAAGCCTCTTTTACACCGACGATATTGCTGACATTCTTGAACAGTGTCGCAACGGTCTCGGGATTGATGTTAACTCCCGTTCTTCCCGCGATATTGTAAAGGATCATGGGAAGTTTTACGGAATCGGCTACCATCGTAAAGTGCTCGATAAGACCTTTCTGAGTGGCCTTATTGTAGTAAGGCGAAACCACGAGGATACCGTCGGCACCTGCTTTTTCGGCTTCCTGTGAAAGATAGATGGCCGTCTCGGTACAGTTTGAACCTGTTCCCGCAACTACCGGTATACGCTTGTTTACCACCTTACAGCAATGCTTTATAACATCTATGTGCTCTTCGTGAGACATCGTGGAAGCTTCTCCCGTTGTCCCGCACACAATGATAGCATCTGTCTTGTGAGCTATCTGATACTCGATCTGCTCCGTGAACAGATCAAAGTCTATGGATCCGTCATTTTTAAAGGGTGTTGTAATCGCAACTCCTGCGCCTTTGAAAATAGCCATTTTTCGTCCCTCCCTTGATGTTTAGACACCAATAATTTATCACAGTTTACTTAATTGTTCCAGTCTTTCAACGACCTGATCGAGCATCGTCGTATACTTGACAAGTTTCTCTTTTTCTTCGTTGACCTTGCTCTCGGGAGCCTTTGAGATGAACTTCTCGTTGCCGAGCATTCCGTTTACTCTCTTAACCTCTCCTTCGAGTCTTTGCTTTTCCTTCTGAAGTCTCTCGATCTCTTTTGAAACGTCGACAAGCTCCGCGAAAGGAATATAAAGATCGGCATTGGGTATTACTACCGAAACCGCATCTTCCGCGATACCGCTCTTATCCTGCTGTATCGTTACATCCGAAGCATATGAGAGCGATTCAAAGAAAAGCTTTCCTTCGGTAAACGCGCTTATGACACCATCATCCTTGGAAACAACAAATACCTGGGCTTTTCTTGAAGGCGGAACGTTCATTTCCGTACGAACGTTTCTTATTCCGCGTACCGCATCCTTTATAATCTCTATGCTTCGCTCTTCCTTTTCGAATACCCTGTCCTTACTGAATTCGGGCCACTTGGAGATCATGATTGACTCTTCTTCGTCCTGAAGGTTGCAGAAGATCTCTTCAGTTACGAACGGCATGTAAGGATGAAGCAGCTTAAGTGCATCGAGGAGTACCGTCTTGGCAGTCCACAAAGCCGCCTTCTTGGACTCTTTATCATCGGAATTGTAAAGCCTCGGCTTTACCATCTCGATGTACCAGTCACAGAACTCGTCCCAGATAAAGTCATATACCTTCTGAACCGCGATACCGAGTTCAAAGGAATCCATGTTATCGGTAACATCCTTTATAACGGTATTGAGCTTAGAAAGGATCCACTTATCAACGGGTTCGAGCTTAAGCTCTGACTGCGTGGCTTTCTTTATTTCCGCTGCCAGTGCCTCGTCGTTATCAAGGTTCATCATAAGGAATCTTGAAGCATTCCATACCTTGTTGGCGAAGTTTCTTGAAGCTTCGACTCTCGACATGTAGAATCTCATGTCATTTCCGGGAGCATTTCCCGTGATGAGCGTAAGCCTCAGCGCATCCGCACCGTACTTATCTATTATCTCAAGGGGATCGATGCCGTTTCCGAGTGACTTTGACATCTTTCTTCCCTGATCATCCCTTACGAGTCCGTGGAAGAGCACGGTCTTGAAAGGCTTTTCTCCCATCTGCTCATAGCCCGAGAATATCATCCTTATAACCCAGAAGAAGATGATATCGTATCCGGTCACGAGCACATCCGTCGGGTAGAAATAATCAAGATCTTCCGTCTTTTCGGGCCATCCGAGTGTGCTGAAAGGCCAGAGAGCCGAACTGAACCATGTGTCGAGTGTATCGGGATCCTGAGTGAACGAAGTATCTCCGCACTTGGGGCACTTATGAGGCGCTTCGGGGCTTACTATGACTTCGCCGCACTTGTCGCAGTAATATGCGGGGATCCTGTGACCCCACCACAGCTGTCTTGATATACACCAGTCACGGATGTTGTCGGTCCAGTTAAAGTAAGTCTTTTCCATACGCTTGGGGATGAGCTTTATATCGCCTTCCTTAACTGCCTTTACCGCAGGCTTTATGAGCTCGTCCATCTTAACGAACCACTGCTTCTTTATCATGGGTTCGATCGTGGTACCGCATCTGTCGTGTGTTCCTACGTTATGTACATGGTCTTCTATCTTAACGAGAAGTCCCATTTCCTCAAGTTCCTTAACGATCGCTTTTCTGGCTTCGTATCTGTCCATACCGTTGAACTTTCCGCCGTTTTCGTTGATCGTCGCATCGTCGTTAAGTACATTTATCTCGGGAAGGTTGTGTCTTAATCCAACCTCAAAGTCATTGGGGTCGTGAGCAGGCGTGATCTTAACGACACCTGTTCCGAATTCCATATCTACATAAGGATCGGCTATGACAGGAAGCTCCCTGTTCATCAAAGGAAGCATGATTTTTTTGCCTATGAGATCCTTATAACGGTCATCTTCGGGATTAACCGCAACAGCGGTATCTCCGAGCATTGTCTCGGGTCTCGTCGTTGCAAACTCGATAAAGCGTGTCGTGCTTACCGATCCGTCGTCTTCTATAAAAGGATATTTGATATGCCAGAAATGACCGTTCTGCTCTTCATATTCAACCTCGGCATCCGAGATCGACGTATTGCAGACAGGACACCAGTTGATGATGCGTGAGCCCTTGTATATCCAGCCCTTTTCATGCATCTTGCAGAACACTTCGGTAACGGCCTTGTTGCAGCCTTCGTCCATGGTGAAGCGTTCTCTGTCCCAGTCACAGGAAGAACCCATTTTCTTAAGCTGGTTGATGATCCTTCCGCCGTATTCGTCTTTCCATGCCCATGCTCTTTCAAGGAACTTTTCCCTTCCGAGATCGTTCTTGTCGATACCCTCTTTCTTCAAGGTGTCTATGATCCTTACTTCCGTAGCGATGGAAGCATGATCCGTACCGGGCTGCCAGAGTGCATTATAACCCTGCATGCGCTTATATCTGATAAGGATATCCTGCATGGTGTTATCGAGGGCATGCCCCATGTGAAGCTGTCCCGTGATGTTCGGGGGCGGGATCACGATAGTGAAAGGAGTCTTTGTCCTGTCAACTTCGGCATGAAAATACTTCTTATCGGTCCATTTTTTGTATAAACGGTCCTCTATATCTTTGGGATCGTATGTTTTACTTAATTCCTTAGCCATATATATTCCTCTCCATTTCATATTCGAGCTTGTCACGTTCGACGGCTTTTGACATATATTTATACATAGAAAAGGCAGTTCATCTAAGAACTGCCCGCATTACTTATTCAAAAACCTGTTCAGCCGGTGGCACCATGACTCGAGCAGCATTCGCTCTGCTCTGTGCCATCTGACTCTCAAGTATATCAACGAAGTTAGCCGTTTCTCCCTTCTTAAGGGGATTAACATTTTGACTCTCATCGGTCAATGCGTTGTAGTCCGTAGATGGTTTGGTTACGTCGATCTCCACGGGCTTGACTCGATTGAGGCTTGCTTCGCTAAGATAATTGGTATTGTAAATGTACGGATTGCTTCCTATAGCACCAATACCCATAATGCACTCCTTCAAAATTCTTTCATAGATTATACACCCGAGCGATAT